>JAAVDE010000001.1 GCA_014801955.1 Bacteroides sp.
AATTTTCGCACGCATAACATAAAAAAATTCAAAAAATATTTGGATTTTAGCATAGAATACGTAGGAGTCTGTATCTGTTACCGTCCTACAACCTGAGGCTTCTCGCATTGCCCTATCTCTGTTGGACGGCAACTGCAGAAGCCCACGCTTGTATATATGTACTCAACGCATCCGACCGCATTTCTCTCGAAATTTCGGGTCGGAAACGGTAATTATACATATCCACGGGCATCTACCGTTGCTCAATCCTTGACAGAGATAGAAATTTTGCGAGAATTTCAGGTTGTCAAGAATCAGCGCGGATAAACGCTTTCTTTATTATTATGTCTGTGCATCCCTCCCGCTAACCCCGGACCGAGGCTTCTGCAAGCGGTCTGCGCTGCAAAGTTACTAATTTAATCAGTAATTAACAAATAGCAACTGATATTTTTCGCTCTTGCCGACTCTGCGGGCGGGGAGGATGGGGAGATTAGAGGATAGGGAAGATTTGTTTGAAGGCGAAGGGGGTGGGGTGGCCGGAGAGGTGGAGGTGGCCGTCGGGGTCGACGGCTTCGATGGAGGCGAGGAAGCGGCGGCCATCGGGGGTGCGCCAGGGCCATTGGCCGCTGCCGCGCCATAGGCGACGGCGGTATTCGGCGTGGTTGTCGCGGCCGAGGCGGCTGAGAATGTTATCGGCCATCTGTTGGGCAAGGGCTTGAATGTCGTGGTCGCGGCCCGTTAGCTGCCATGCGCTGACGGGGTTGGGCGCGTCGGAGTGGAATTGCCGCTGGTTGATGTTGAGGCCGATGCCGGCGATGGAGCGCGAAATCATGGTGCCCGACAGGGCGTTTTCAATCAGTATGCCGGCGATTTTGCGGTCGCCGACGTAGATGTCGTTGGGCCACTTGACGCTGACGCCGTCAATGCCGAGCGATTCAACGGTGTCGGCCACGGCGAGCGCCACCGCTTCGCTGATTTCAAACTGGCGCGCGGCTTCGACGCCCTCGGGGCGGAGCATCATCGAGAGGGTTATGTTCTTGCCCGGTTCGGCCTCCCAGGAATTGCCGCGCTGGCCGCGCCCGGCGGTCTGGGTCAGAGCCATGAGAGCCAGGCCGTGGGGTGCGTCGCGTTCAATGGCGGAGCTGGTGCTGGCGCAGGTGTCAATCAGCTTCAGAGTCGCGCGGGCCGGAGAATTCTTCGTCATCTTCGGGGAATTTCAGGCGATATTGTTCGAGGAAATGGTGGGAGTTGAAATAGTAGTTCACCGAGTCTTTGGGGCCTTTGGGTTCAACGGTTATGTGGTCGAACCAGGGCACTTCGAACTCAAACGACTTTGCAACACGCCCCAGGCGGTTGAGCAGGAAATATTCGTGTTGCGGCGAAATAACGTACCAGGCGTGCTCGCGGTCCAGGCCGGTGCCGGTGCTGACAATGGCTTCCAGCAGGTGGTTCAGGCGGAATTGCCAGAGGTTGGCCAGGTTGTTTTTGCCCAGTTCGCGATAGGCGTAGATGAGGTAGTCGATCTGCTGGAGGTTGAAGGGGTCGTCGTTGAGCGACAGGCGCGCTTTTTCTTCGATTTTGCGGCTCTCGAGCTTGGAATGTTTCGACTTATAGTAGAGGTTCTCAACCTCGCCGGCATAGGGCGACATGCGGTAGGGGTTGAAATCCTCCTGAAAAACATAGCCGAGATAGAGGCGGCGATAGTCGTCGAGCGTCATGAGCGTTTCCTGGCGCTCGTAGCGCTCCATGAGTTTCGGGTAGTAGTAGGGCGACGAAGGGTTCGTTACCTCCTCGCGGATTTGCTCCATGTTTGGTTTCTCGGGCTCGCGGAAGGCCGTCAGGAGCAAACAGAGACTCAGGGCGAGCAGCGGCAGCAGGCGTTTCATAGGGCAAGGAGAGTGGCCGAGGAGGCGTCGGTAATGGTAACGCTGACGGTGTCGCCCACCTTCTGACCTTCGGCGCGGTTGAAAACAACGGTTTTGTTCTGGCTCGTGCGGCCCACCCATTGAGCGGTGGAGCGCTTGCTGACGCCTTCGATAATAACGTTGAACGTGCGGCCGATGTCGCGGCGGTTGGCGGCGAGCGACAGCTCGTTTTGCAGCGCAATCATGCGGTTCAGGCGCTGGATTTTAACCTCTTCGGGAACGTTGTCGGGCATCGTTCGGGCGGCAACGGTTCCGGGGCGCTCGGAGTATTTGAACATGAAGGCGGCATCGTAGCCAACGGTGCGCATCAGCTCCAGCGTCTGCTCGAAATCCTCCTCGCTCTCGGAGTGGAAGCCGGTGAAGAGGTCGGTAGTGATTGCGCAGTCGGGAATCATGCGGCGAATCGCGGCGATGCGGTCCAGGTACCATTGGCGGTCGTAGTGGCGGTTCATCGACTTGAGAACGGCGTCGGAGCCGCTCTGGACCGGCAGGTGGATATGGCGGGCAATGTTAGGGCGCGAGGCAATGGCGGCGATGATGGCGTCGCTCATGTCGCGCGGGTGGGAGGTCGTGAAGCGCACGCGCATTTCCGGCACGGCGTCGGCCACCGCGGTCAGCAGCGCCGCAAAGTCCGTTTGGCCAAACGAATAGGAGTTAACGTTCTGGCCCAGCAGCGTGACCTCCTTGAACCCCTTGTCGCGCAGGTCGCGCACCTCGGCGAGAATGCTTTCGGGCTCGCGCGAACGCTCGCGGCCACGGGTGTAGGGAACGATGCAGTAGGTGCAGAAATTATTGCAGCCGCGCATAATCGAAACGAAGCCGCTGACGCCGTTCTGGCCCAGTCGGCGCGGAATAATGTTGCGATAGGTTTCGGTCGTTGACAGTTCCAGATTCATTGCCGGAATGCCCTGCTCGGCCGAGGCGATGAGCGCCGGCAGGTCCATATAGCTGTCGGGGCCGGCAACCAGGTCAACGCCGCGGTTCTCGATCAGGTCGCGGCCAACGCGCTCGGCCATGCAGCCGATAACGCCGATAATCCGCGGCGAGCCGGTTTTGCGGCGGCGCGCATTGAGCTCGCTCAGGCGCGAAAGGATTTTCTGCTCCGCATTGTCGCGGATGGAGCAGGTGTTCAGAAAAATCGCGTCGGCATCGTCGAGCTCGGTGGTCGGCTCGTAGTCGGCCATCTGCATGACTGCCGCAACGACCTCGCTGTCGGCAACGTTCATCTGACACCCGTATGTTTCTAACAGTAGTTTCTTCATAACGTTATGTGGTTCAATGGTGTTATTATTGGCTTGACCTTCATTTCGCCGGGCGAGAAAACGCGCAACCCGCCCCGATGGCAGCGAACGACCAGGCGCGGCCCCATCTGGGCGGGGTCGCCGTCGAGGTGAACGGGGCCGGAGTGTGAGCGCATAATAACCAGGCGGCCGGTCTGAAACGTGCGGGCGCGGGCGCCGTTGCGAATCAGCCCCAGCATCAGGTCAATGCCGTTTATGGCATGTTGAATGATATTCGAAGAATGGATAACCGTAACGTCCATCAGGCCGTCGGTTATGCTTGCCCTCGGGGCAATGAATGCGTTATTGCCATATTGCGCCGCGTTGCAGCAGGCAACAACAAAAGCTTTTTCCTTGATTTCAACGTCGTCGCAAAGAATCGAATACTCTTCGGAGCGGAAGTTGATCAGTTCCTCAACGGCCGAGCGCAGATAGTTGACCAGTCCGCGCTGGCCCGGACGCGACGCAAAGCGGTCGCTGACGGCGGCGTCGAAGCCGATGCCGAAAGTGCAGAAAAACGGTCGGTTGTTAACCGTGCAGTAGTCACACTGCTGCGCAACTCCGGCCGTTATGACGCCTATCGCCCCCTCCGGATTCAGCGGAATCTGCAGGTGGCGCGCCAGGCCGTTGCCGGAGCCTACGGGAATGATGCCCAGAGTCGACGAAGTGTTACACAAACCGCGCGCAACCTCATTGACCGTTCCGTCGCCCCCCATCGCAACGACAATATCGGCGCCATCGCAGGCGGCAGCCTCGGCCAGCTCGGTGGCATGGGCCGGGCGCTCGGTATAGACGGTCTTAACCGTGATTCCCGCCTTCAGCAGCTCGCTGAGCGCCAGGCGAACGATGCGGCCCTTATCGGAAGTGCCGCTCCGCGGATTAACGATCAAAACGCATTTCTTCAGGCTCCGGGTCATAGCAGCGCGGCGATTTCAGGTTCGGTAATAACGGCAAACGTCGGCTTGCCGTCGGGCGTGAAGCCCGGAACGGGCAGGCTCAGCAGCTGCCCGACGATATGGTCGATTTCCTGCTGCGTCAGTCGGCGGTCGCCCCTGAAGGCAGCGGCGCGCGCCATTCCCGTTGCAATCCGCTCAAGGGTGGACGTCAGCGGCGCACCGGCGCTCTCAACCCGCTCGGCGGCCTCTTCAACAATCGCCGCCAGCAGCTCGCCCGGATTCGCCGAGTCAACGATCGACGGAACCGCATTGACGCTCCAGCGGCCTGCGCCGAGCGGAGCGATTTCAAAGCCCAGGGCCGACAGCTGCGGCTCCAGGTCGCGGATAATCGGCTCGTTAACGGTTCCCAGCTCAACGCGGTCAGGAAAAATCAAACGCTGCGAGCCCATCGAGGTTCCGCGGTTGAAGGTTTCCATGAGCCGATGGAAAATCACAGCGCGGTGAGCCCGGCAGAGGTCAACGACGCGCAGGCCGCGCGTGTCGGCCATTGCCGCATAGCGCCGCCCCAGCGGAAGAATAGTTGCCGGCAGCGTTGGCTCAGCGTCGGGATTCAGCTCCGAGGCGTCGCCCTCCAGGCCGTTCAGCGCCGACTGCTCGCCGTCGGTCGCGGCCGGAGCCACGGCCTGTGCCTTCTCCGACGTAAAATTCCTGTAAAGTTCCTCCCAGTTCGAGGCCGACGGCGCGCGAAACGGATTATACGACTGCCCGCCGCCATTAATGGCCGACGGCTTGCCGACCGGAGCCGCATGGCTCCCCAAAGCCGGAATTTCAGGACAATCGTCGGCGCTGAGATTCGCAAAATCGATTTCCGGCGCCGTTGCAAAGCGCCCCAGCGTTTCCTTGACCGCCGCAAAAAGAATCTGCCGAATCGTTTGCTCCTGCTCGAATTTGATTTCACTCTTGGTCGGATGAATATTAACGTCAATCGACGAAGGATCAACCGTGAAATCCAAAAAATACGTTGGCTGCTCGTCGGCCGGAATCATCCCCTCGTAGGTCTGCATAACCGCCTTGTGGAAATAGGGATGACGCATATTGCGGCCATTAACGAAAAAATATTGCAGCGCATTGCGCTTGCGGCAATGCTCCGGGCGAACGATGAAACCGTGAATCCGAACCAGGTCAGTATCCGTGTCGACCGGAATCAGCTTATCGTTCAGCTGCTTGCCAAAAAGGTTAACGATGCGCTGGCGCATATTGGCCGGCGGCAGGCGATGAAGAGTAGTGCCGTTATGAATGAGCGTCAGCTCAACGCCCGGATTCACCAGGGCCAGGCGCTCGAACTCATGAATGATATTGCTCATCTCAACCGAATCCTTCTTCAGAAACTTGCGACGCGCCGGAACGTTGAAAAACAGATTCTTAACCATCATGTTGCTCCCCTTGGCACACGCCTCCGGCTGCTGGCTCTCGATCTGCGAACCGTTGATGAGCAAGCGCGTGCCTACCTTATCGTCGGCCCGCATCGTTCGCAGGTCAACCTGGCTAACCGCACATATCGACGCCAGCGCCTCGCCGCGGAAACCCATCGTGTGCAACGCAAACAAATCGTCGGCCTTGCGTATCTTCGACGTTGAATGGCGCTCAAAAGCCAGGCGGGCGTCGGTCGCGCTCATGCCGCAGCCGTTATCGACCACCTGCACCAGCGTTCGCCCCGCGTCCTTGATTATGACCTGAATCTCGGTCGCACCCGCGTCGACGGCATTCTCCACCAGCTCCTTAACAACCGAAGCCGGACGCTGAATAACCTCGCCCGCAGCAATTTGGTTAGCAACCGAATCGGGCAGCAATTTAATAACGTCGCTCATCGCTTCAGCTCATAAAAATAATGCCACAGCGGCGCCGCCATAGTCGTCTGCTTAATCTCCCCCGAGCTGAGCAGCTCAAGCAACTCCTGCTCGCTCAGCAAAACGACCGCAATATCCTCCGTCGGATCCAAATGCTGGTCGCCAATGCGCGTAACGCCCTCGGCTATAAACGTATGGCTCAGATTCGTCATTGCCGACGCATTCGGCGCCAAAACGTCGAACGCGCGCCAACGGCCGCCGCCGAAACCCGTTTCCTCCAGCAACTCGCGACGCGCCGCGCTCTCCATATCCTCGCCCGGCTCGGCGCAGCCGGCACACAGCTCCGTCAGCACCTCCTGCGTTCCGTGGCGATACTGTCGCACCATAACATAGAGTCCGTCATCCGTAACGGCGATAACATTCACCCACTCCGGATACTCCAGAATATAGAACTCATCATGCACGCGGCCATCGGGCAGCTCAACCGCATCACGCCGGGCCGTCAGCCAAGGACGCTGAAAAAGATACTCGCTTTTCAGCGTCTTCCACTTTTTGATTTCCTCATTCATACCTGCAAATTTACGCAAAAAATTCGACTTTCCCTACCCCGACGCTCTTTTCGCAGTTCACTAACCCAGATATGAATCCAGTTCGCCCAAATCATCTAAAATAATTCTATCTTCCAAGTCGGCATTGTGAGCTTCAATTTTTTTACGTCGCTCATTAAATTCATCATAAATCTGTTTAACCTTTAGTTCCATTTGGGCGGAAGTTATCCGACCTTTATCTTTCAGCACAGGTTTATTTTGAAAATACAACAGGCCATCAACATTGTCGCGCCAAAATTGCAGGGTCAAGTCCTGGCGCTCTTTAACCCTGAGTTCAGCACTTGTCAAGAAGATATCCACCAAACGGTTGAGATCATCTATTTCATCTTTTTCTAAATAATTTTTGGCAATAATAACATCGCCTTTTCTAACTATCTGCCCTTTCCATGAGGTAAGTCCCATATTGGGAAGATTCGCGTCTGCGCGGGAAATAATAAGTTCAGCAGCCGTTTGTTGAGTAATGGCGTAAATCAGTTTATTTTGTATTTCAGCAAAAAACATTTGAGTAGCCTTGTCCGTCTTGTCATAGTCACTGCTGAGCTTAAATAAATCTCGTACTTTTTGATAGAATCTCTTCTCTGAAGCCCGTATATCTCTGATTCTGAGAAGAAGCTCGTCGAAATAGTCAACGCGGCTATCAGGATTTTTCAATCTTTGGTCATCAATTGTGAAGCCCTTAATCAGATACTCCGAGAGATGGTCCGTTGCCCAACGGCGGAATTGAGTTCCTCTGGTCCCTCTTACTCGATAGCCTATGGCGATAATCATCTGAAGAGAATAGTACTCGACGCTATACTCTTTCCCGTCTGAGGCAGTTGTCAAATAATATTTGACAACTGAATCTCGACTTAGTTCGCTTTCTGTCAGTATATTATTAATATGATAGCTGATAGTTTGCTTGGAGGTGGCAAAAAGTTCTGCTATCTGAGATTGGTTAAGCCAGATATCTCCGTCTTTGGCATATAGAGCCACTGATGTACGACCATCGGGAGTATTATAAATGATTAAATCTTTCATATATAGCTTATAGGTTGCGGCAAAGCATTATTTATTGTGAGAAGGAGTGGGGGGAAACGCTGCGGATTTCGGTTGTTTGCTCCACGAGCAGTTCATACAACTTTCGAATTACTCACTAATTATACCTGCAAATTTACGCAAAAAATTCATTTAATCAAATCAGCCGCAGCAGATAGTTTTTTACATCCGGCTTTATCCCGATGTTCTTTTTGTACCCATTGATTACACCTTTGCGCTCTCGAGGATATTCAATCCATGTTCATCAACTAATTCCCGGCAAAATTTCCCCATATCCCAAAGCTTCATCCGCAATTTGCCGTAAAATATCATAAAATCCTGCGCAAATTTTACATTTATGTAAAAAATTTTTCTTAACTTTGCGTTATTAAAACCAAAAGTATATCAAACAATGAGCGAAGTAGAACTGGTTTTATTGGACCAAAACGAGAACTGCACGGTATATACCATCCAGTTTCTGAATGACGATATGCACGAATTTGAGAAGTTTGTATCTAAAATTCGAGCCGACGCCACTTTGGATAAGGATTACCGTGCAATTGCGCGATTCATTGACCAAATTCTGGATTTTGGAGCCTTGGAACGGTACTTCCGGCCCGAAGGGAAAATGAAGGATGCGGTTATGGCACTTCCTGTCATAAAGTCCAGGTTGCGACTATATTGCCTCCGTCTATCTGACAAAATCCTAATTCTCGGCAATGGTGGCGAGAAGAAAACCCGCACTTACGACGAAGATGAAACTCTAAAAGGCTACGTCGTAACCTTGCAGAGGTTTGAAGAACTGCTGAAAGCCGGAGTTAGGGAAGGCTCCGTTCTCATCACTGAAAATGAAATTCAAACAGATAATACTTTTGATCTATGAAAACTGCAAAAACTCCATTAAGAGAACTGCTTGGCGAAATCTCTCCTGCGGATAGAGCGCAGACAAGATTATCTTTTGAGATTTCAAATAAGCTCGACGCACTGATGCATGAACGCGGGCTGTCGAAAAAGCAACTTGCTGATGCGATTGGGAAACGCCCCAGCGAGATAACCCGCTGGCTGAGCGGCGAACACAACTTCACTATCGCTACCCTCAGCATGCTGTCAGCCTTTTTCGGGCAGCCTATTGTAACCGTCGGGTAGGGCGGGTTACTCGACCAGGGGTTCCATGTGGAGGGAGGTGTAGGTGGCGGGGCCGTAGGCGGCGCGCAGGGCGCGTTCGGTGCGGGTGGCGATGTTGTGGGCGTCGGTCAGGGTCATGTTGCCGTCCATTTTGATATGGGCTTCGATGGCTATGTTGGGGCCGATGCGGCGGGTTCGGAGCTGACCGATGCGCTCAACGCCGTCAACGGCGAGCATCGTGCGCCTAATGTCGTCTTCCTGCTCGCGTGGCAGCGAGCGCTCGAGCAGTTCGTCGATGGCCGGGCGCATAATGTCGATGGCAACCTTAACAATCAGCGCGCCAACAACCATTGCCGCTATCGGGTCGGCTACCCTCCAGCGCTCGCCCATGAACATTGCCAGCGCAATGCCGGCCAGAGTGCCGAGCGACGAAAGGGCGTCGCTGCGGTGGTGCCACGCATTGGCCATAACGGCCTGCGAGCCGAGCCGGCGTCCGGCCCGCAACGTGTAGTGATAGAGCGCCTCCTTGGCCAGAATCGACGCCAGGGCAACGACGAGCGCAATCATGTCGGGCCGCTCAAGAATCTCTCCCCGCCATGCGGCGGCAATCTGCTGCGCCGAGCCAACGAAAATATTGACCGCCACCAGCAGCAGAATCACGCCGATGAGCAGCGTGGCCATGGTCTCGAACTTGCCGTGGCCATAGTCGTGGTCTTCGTCCTGGGGCTTCGACGAGGTCCTAACAAAGAGCAGAACAATAATGTCGGTCAGAAAGTCCGACAGCGAATGAACAGCATCGGCTATCATCGCCGACGAGCGCCCGACCACTCCGGCAATGAACTTCAACACGACCAGCACAGCGTTAACCGCCGAGCCAACGAGCGTTGCCCGATAAATTCCCCGCTGTCGCGACTTCTCGGCCTCCATCAGATTAGTCTTCGAGATAGTAGATTATCGTTGAAACTACGCGCACCTTCTTGGTTTGGGGAGTCGACGAATCGGCGTTGTCGATCGAGAACTGACCCTGGGTCGCGGTTTTGATTTTGCCCACTTTGCTGTCGGAATCGGCGGCGAACTGGTCGGCGGCGATGCGCGCGTTTTTCGTTGCCTCGGCAATCATTTCGGGCTTGATGGCGTTCAGGCCGGTGAACTGATAGTTGATGTAGTTATTGCCGGCGGCAACGCCCTTTTTCAGCAGTTCGCTCTGGCGGTTGAGCAGCTCGCGCACCTTGGCCACTTTCGACGTCGCAACGGTGATGGTCACGTTCAGATTATACTGATAGCGGGCCTGCGAACCGCCATAAACGTTGCCGGCGGCATTATACAGGTCCGGCGGATTCACCGAAATCTCGTCGGCCGAAATGCCGTTAGACGTCAGAAAGTCAACGACGATGCCGTTATTGGCCTGCATCTGGTCATAGAGCGCCGACAGCTCATTGCCCGCAACCGCATAGGTAATGGGCCAGGTAACATAGTCGGCCTCCACAGTGCGCTCGGCCAGGCCGCGAACCGTTACTACCCGGTCGCGGAAAGCAAAATTGTCGATACCGGCCTTAATGCTCAGACCGAGAATGCAAACGCTCGCGGCCAAAACGCCGGCCGCAATTAATTTTTCGAATTTCATAACTATTTGGGATTAAAAGATTAGCCAAAAAAGAGATAAGTCGCCAGAACTCCGGCAACGGAGCCGGTAACGTCGGCGAGCAACCCATAGCCGACCGCATAGCGCGTGCGCTTTACGCCCACAGAGCCGAAATAAACGGCCAGAACATAAAACAGCGTATCGGTTGATCCCTGGATTGCCGCACTCACCCGCGCAACAAACGAGTCGGCACCATAGGTGCTCATCAAATCCACCATCATGCCGCGCGAGCCCGAACCGCTCAGCGGCTTCATCAGCGCCGTTGGCAACGCGCCGACCCACTGCGCATCGAAGCCCAGCGCGCCGACCGCGCTCTCCATTGCCCGGGTAATGACGTCCATTGCACCCGACGCCCTGAACATTCCAATGGCAACCAATATGGCCACCAGATATGGAATAATCTTCACCGCGGTCTGAAACCCCTCGCGGGCGCCGTCGATAAACGCATCATAGAGATTGATGCGCCGGAAAAGGCCGAAACCCATAAACAGCGCTATCACGCCAAACAACAGAAAATTCGCAACGAACGACGAATAACGCTCAACCTCCGCCGGAGCCAGCGAACTGAAAAACCAGACCAGGGCGCCAACAATCGCCGTCAGGCCGCCGAGCCATGCCAGCAAAACCGGGTCGCGAAGCGAAATCCGCTGCTTCAGGCAGAGCGCAACGATGCCCACCAGCGTGGCGATAAACGTTGCCACCAGAATCGGCAAGAAAACATCGGTCGGATTCGTCGCCCCCGCCTGCGCCCTATACATTATGATGCTGATCGGAATCAAACACAATCCCGACGCATTCAGCACCAGAAACATAATCATCGCATCGGTGGCGCGCTCCTTCTCCGGGTTCAGTTCCTGCAACTCCTGCATAGCCTTCAGCCCCAGCGGAGTCGCCGCATTATCCAGTCCCAGCATATTGGCCGACACATTCATGAAAATCGACCCCATTGCCGGATGATCCTTCGGAACTCCCGGAAACAGACGCGTAAACAGCGGGCTGACCAACCGGCCGAAAATGCGGATAACGCCCGCCCTCTCGCCAATCTTCATCAGCCCCAGCCAAAGAGTCAGAATCCCCGTCAGGCCCAGCGACAGCTCAAAAGCCGTTGATGCCGACGAAAAGCTCGCCGACATGACCTCAGCCCACACGTCCAGGTCGCCCGCCAGCAGCGTGCGACCAACAGCGACGACAAACGCCACCAAAAAAAATCCGACCCAAATATAATTCAACACCATAAATTATAAATCTTATGAATCTTATATATCTTATATATCTTGCTGCGGTTAGGGATTGTAGATGTCGGGGTTGAAGAAGGCCATGATGGAGTTGAGGTGGCTGAGGGCGGCGGGGGCGGGGCCATCGGGGGCGAGCTTGGCGGCGGCATGGAGGTCGCTCAGGGCAGCGGCGCGGCGGTCCAGTCGCCAGCAAAGGGTGCCGCGGCGATAGAGCGCGTCGGCGTCGGTCGGATTTGCCCGGAGATGCGCCGTCAGTTCTTCGATTTCCTGTTCAATTGTCTTCATAGGCGGTAGATAGGGTATAGTCGGGGGTTTCAACGGTTTGCAGGCGGAAGCGGCGACCGTCGGGCACCGTGGCGACGTCCGTGGCGATCAGCCTGATGGAACCGAGGCCGATGGTGGCCACGCCGGCGGCTTTGAAAACGGCTTCCTTGCAGGTCCAGGCCGCCAGCAGGCGCTCGCCCCACATCGGCAGCTCCTCGGGGGCGAGAAATTTGGAAATCACGCGCCGAAGCTGCTCAATGCGCGGCTCCTCGATGTCAACGCCGATGCGACCGCGGGAGCTAACCGCAACGGCGGCATAGCGTCGGCTATGGGAAATCGAAACGTTCAGCGGCGACCCAGTCAGCAGCGGCGCGCCGTCGGGGTCATGGATAACGCGCGCGTCGGGCCCGGCGGCCCGCTGAATCAGTTCGGCAACGGCCTGTCGGCCTCCCGGAGCAACGTAAACGTTCATTTCAGCATAAAGGCTATATCGGCGGCGAGCGCCTCGATTTGCGGACTGACGGAATCAACGGCGGTTGACTCATTCCACTGACTGACGGCCACGCCCGACAGCACCCAACCTACCGAGTCGGTCATCAGGAACTGCACCGGGGTTTTCAGCGCCGTCGGCGCAACAATCAGCCGGCGACCGTTCCAGGCAGCCTGCTGCGCGGGCCGACCGCCCAGGTTGCGCTCCAGGCGCTCCAGGCGGTTGGCAAGAACCTCGGCGATGTTGTCGCCGCGGGTCAGGGTGCAGTTCACCGTAATGCCATAGGCCGGATAAACGATGTTGAACCAGCCGGGGCCAACGCTGTCGACCCGCGCCGAATCATTGACCTGCAGCGTCAGCGGCCCGATGCGCTCGGCGTGATAGGCCGGCTCATAAACCGCTATGCGCGGCCACGCATCGGGGCGCGGAGCCGGAGCCGGACGCCTCGTGCAGGCACCGGCCAGCAGCCCCGGGGCGGCTATCAGGCAGCAAAGGCGGCAGGCTCGGGTCATTGCTGAATGTCGGGCATCACCTTAACGCGCACGCTAACGATGCGATGGTTCGAAATATCGAGAATCAGAAAGCGGCAGCGGCCATAGACCAGGCTCTCTTTTTCGCGCGGAAAGTCGCCCTTGATGGCCAGCAACATGCCGGCCAGCGTTTCGCAGTCTTCAATAACGGGGCCATAGAGCTCCTCGGCCTCATCTTCCTGCTCGGTTACGCGGAAAAAGTCGTTGAGCAGCGTTTTACCCTCGAAAATATAAGTGTCGTCGGGCAGTTTCTTATAGGTCTTTTCGGCTTCGTCATACTCGTCGTCGATGTCGCCGACAATCTCTTCGAGAACGTCCTCGAGGGTAACTACGCCCTGAGTGCCGCCAAACTCGTCAACGACGATAGCCATATGGACCTTGCGGCGGCGGAAATCCTCGAGCAGGTCGTCAATCATGCGCGATTCCGGAACGAAATAGGCCGGGCGCAGCAGGCTTTGCCACCTGAAACCCTCGGGCTGCGACTCAACGTAGGGGAGCAGGTCGCGCGAGTAAAGAATACCCTTGATGTTATCCTGAGTGGTTTCATAGACCGGAATGCGCGCATAGCCGCTCTCGATAACCTCGGCCATGACCTCGTCAAAGGTGGCGTCGATGCTGATGGCGGTAATGTCGACGCGCGGCGTCATGACCTCGCTGGCCGTAGTGTCGCCGAAGCGCAGAATCTCCTGCAACAGGCGCGAGTCGTCGCGCTTCTCAACGTCGGTCAGCTCCAGAGCCTGCGAAAGCTCGTCGGCCGAAATATTCTGCGGCTTCTTCTCAACAACGCGGTGAACAATCGCCGAGCTCCTTACCAGCAGGGCGCTGAACGGACGCAGCAGCGCCATCAGCGAGCGCCAGATTCCCGCAGTTGCCCGCGCCCACTTCAGCGGCGCGGTCTGGGCGGCTAACTTGGGCAGAATCTCGCCAAACAGCAAAATCAGGAACGTCAGCAGAACCGTTTGCAAAACGAAGCTCAGAATCTCCGACATTCCTTTGAAAACCGGACCCAGACCATAGTTGGTCAAAACAACGATGGCGATATTCACCATGTTGTTCGCAATCAGAATAGTTGCCAACAGGCGCTCAGACTGGCGCAACAGTCCGCGCACGGCCGCGCTCGATTCCGGGCCGTCGGCTTCGTCGGCCTCGTCGAGCTCCTTGCGGGTTATTGAAAAAAACGCGATTTCGCTGCCCGAAACGAAGCCCGAAATCATCAGGCATACCAGGGCAACCACCAGGGCCACTATCTGGCCCGAACTCAAAGGGTCTATATCCACCTCTATCTTACTCTTTGTTGTTAATTACTTTCGGGCTGAACCGGAACAACGGTCACCTCGGCCAAAATGGTTTCGCAAGGCCCTACGCCACACGAAGGCTCGCCCTCGGTTCCATAGGCCAGCTGATAAGGCACGAGAAAAACGGACTTCTCGCCCATCGACATGAAAGGAATGACCGACGCCAGCACCGGGTGCATCGGCCTGCCTGCATAAACGTCCATCGGCGCAATGGAGCGGATAACCCGGCCGGAATCGGCGTGGCGCTCAACGATGGTGACGTTAACCTGCTGCGAGGGTTTGATAACCTCGCCGTCGCCGGCAATGACGGTTTTCTGCATCAGGCCGTCGGAACCGACCTCGCGGAAATCGGGATTGGTCTTGAACTTGGCCGTTACGGCGTCGCCCATCATGCGGTTCTCCTGCGCTTCCTTGGAATTGAACACTGCGGCCTCGGAGCGCTCTTTCGCGCGGGCGTCGATGGTCTGAAACATTTTCTGGAACTCGCCCTGGAGCTGGCGCAGTTCGTCGCGGCTGAGCGAGTCAACGCTGAACGCCTCGGTAATCACAGCGAGGAACTTCTCTTTCGAAAAATCTTCCTTGGCTGCCAGCTCGCGATAAACTTCCATGATTTCCAAGCCCATCTGCAGGCCCGACAGATAGCTTCGGTTGGCAGTATCGACGCTCATTACCGTTCGGATGCCGCGAAGAACCTCGCGGCGGTCGGTGCCAACAACGTTGTCCGGGTAATCACGGAAACGGTTATTGAAAATGCCGCCGATAAAAGTGCCGTCAACTGCAATCAGAGTGTCGCCGAAAGTAGTTGCCTGCGCCAGCCGGCTCTCATAAACCTCGCGCAAGGTCTGCGGCCTGGAGGAAACGTCGGAGCAACCGCTCAACAGGGCGGCTGCTCCGAGAACCATTAACAAGATTTTTTTCATTTGCCGATGACTTCGAGAAGCTCAACGTCGAAAATCAGAGTGGAATTCGGGCCGATAACGCCGCCTGCACCCTGCGGACCATAGGCCAGCTGCGAAGGAATGTGGAGGCGCCATTTCGAGCCGGCCTTCATCAGCTGCAGAGCTTCAACCCAGCCCGGAATAACCTGCGTAACGCCGAAGGTTGCCGGTTCGCCGCGCTCAACCGAGCTGTCGAAAACGGTGCCGTCAATGAGGCGGCCCGTATAGTGAACCTTAACCTGGTCCTGGGCAGTGGGCTGCGGGCCGTTGCCCTCTTCGATTACTTCATATTGCAGACCCGAGGGGAGGGTAACGACCTCGGGGCGCTTGCCGTTGGCTTCGAGATGGGCTTTGCCGGCCTCTTCGTTAACCTTGGCTGCGGCAGCGGCCTGCTGCTGCATTTCCTGTTCCATAGCCGTGAAGTATTCGCGGATGGTTTCCTTGGCCTGGTCGTAGGTCATGGCGAGTTCCTTGCCGTTGAAAGCGGCGTCGAGACCCTCGCCGAACTTGGTAACGTCGAGTTCCTTAATGCCCGACGAGCGGAAATTGTTGGCCATGCTCATGCCGAGAGCATAGCTGATTTTTTCAAGACTGTTCATTTTGGTTACTTTGTTTGATATAATTCAGTTATTGATTAGATTGAGAGCTTGCGCAGCGTTTCGAGCAGCGTGCGGTCAATCGGTTTGTCGTTTTTAATGGCCTTGGAGAAGGGAACGTAAACGATCTGGTCGTTCTGAATGCCGATCATAACGTTGCGCTGGTCCTCCATCAGGGCATCGATGGCGGCGGCGCCCATGCGCGACGCCAGGATGCGGTCGGTAGCCGTCGGCGAGCCGCCGCGCTGCAGATGGCCCAGAATCGAAACGCGAACATCATAGGCCGGATACTCGCGGTGAACGCGCTCGGCCAGGCCCATAGCGCCGCCGGTCACCGGGCTCTCCGCAACCAGCACTATCGACGAGTTCTTGCTCTTTCTGAAGCCGTTGCTGATAAGTTCGGCCAGCTGGTCGACCTCGGTTGAGATTTCGGGAATAATGGCAGCCTCGGCGCCGGTTGCGATAGCGCCGTTGAGCGCCAGGAAGCCTGCGTCGCGACCCATGACTTCGATGAAGAAGAGGCGTTCGTGGCTCGTTGCCGTGTCGCGGATTTTATCGACGCACTCCATAATGGTGTTCAGCGCCGTGTCGTAGCCAATGGTCTTGTCGGTGCCGAAAAGGTCATTGTCGATAGTGCCCGGCAGGCCTATGCACGGAAAGTTGAACTCGTTGGCAAAGATGCGCGCACCCGTCAGCGAGCCGTCGCCGCCGATAACGACCAGAGCATCAATCTCGTGGCGGCGCAAGGTGTCATAGGCCAGCTGGCGGCCCTCCGGGGTCTGGAACTCCTTGCAGCGGGCGGTTTTCAGAATAGTGCCGCCGGCCTGGATGATATTGCTGACGTTCTGCGTCTTGAAATCCTCGATTTCATCGGTCAGCAGGCCCTTGTAGCCCCTGTAAATACCTTTAACCTTGAATCCGTTATAGATAGCCGAGCGCGTAACGGCTCTGATTGCGGCATTCATGCCCGGCGCGTCGCCGCCCGAGGTCAGAATGCCAATGCACTTGATATCTGCCATAAAAAAATTATTGTCTGATTTGGTTATGTTCTTCTTTTAATAACTAACGCCGGGGTCAATCACTTTGTTCCGACCTCGCGCAAACCGCCGGTCAGAGGATTGAAAATCGCATAGCCCGGCTCCTTCTTGTTGGTGAAAAACGAGGGGTCGAGGCCAAACACTACGCCCAGCTGCGTAACGTCGAACGTTTCGGCGGCAACCGTGCGACCGTCGAAATCAACCGCGAAGCGCGCCGAACCCGGAATAGAGTAGGGCACACCACCCTTGGGAAAGGCCTTTTCGCGACCCTTTTCGTCGAGCGGGAGCTTGCCCTTTGCAATCACCGAAGAGTTCAAATAAACCGGCGCGCCCGAAAGGTCGTCGGCGTCAACGAAACCGTCGGTTGCGTTGAGGCGGGCAATAACAACGTCGGCTGCCGGCATCGACGCCTGCGGGACGTAGGTTATGCAAATCGAGGCCGTAGCCGTTTGCGTAGTGCCCAGAAACATGGCCGTCAGCGCCTCTTCCTGAGCCTGGATGTTCTGGAGAATCAGCGTCAGCGCCTGACCGTCGGGCATCTGGTCGGCCTGACCCGTCAGGTAATCCTGGCGGCTCTGGCGCAACTGAATAATCTGGTCGGCTGCAAAGCCTGCGCGCTTGGCCAGCGACGACCCCTGGAGCATATCTTCCGTAACCGCATAGCGCGCCGCAGGGTCGTCGAGCGGCGTCTTGGTCAGCGGCGTATCGTCGGGAACGGTCGGAGTCTTCGGCATCGCCGGCACATTATCGGAGTTAACGGTCAGCGGATTGCCGGTTTCGGCCAGGGCAACGAAAACCGGCTGCCCGCCCTTGAACTGCATCAGATATTGCTCGGCACCTGCCGGAATCTCAGCGCCGGCAAAGAGTTCGGCGCCGGTCAGCTCCCATTGCGTCGACGCCTTGGCAATCGCCTGGCGGGCGGCCTCGGGGCCCAGATAGCGCTCCGAGTAGTTATAGAAAACGCCCGGAGTGCGGACCGTTTTGCGCGCGTGGAGCATAATCTTAACTGTGGTTTGAGGCAGCGAGTAGGCAACCCCGTAGTCATTGGCCTTGGTGGCCGCAAGTTTAGTAACATTCTGGGCTGAGGCGGAAACCGATGCCGCCACCAAAAGGGCCAAAACAGATTTCTTCATCATACACATTAATAGCCTAAAGAGTTAAGCGCACGCCCGACGTTGTTGGCAATATCGGTTGCCGTTACGCCATAGGTGCCAAAAGTTTCCGAGGCCAGCTCGCCGGCCATTCCGTGGATATAAACGCCGAGCAGGGCGGCGATTTCGGGCGTATAGCCCTGGGCCATGAACGAGGCAATGACGCCGGTCAAAACGTCACCCGAGCCGGCGGTTGCCAGCGCCGGCGAGCCCGACGAGTTGAAATAAACCAGGCCGTCGGGGCGCACGATTGCCGTGTGGTGGCCCTTCAAAACGATAATAATATTATGCATCCGCGCGATTTCAATCGCCTTGACCAGGCGCGCCTCGCTATTGGGCTGCTGGCCGAAAATGCGGTCGAACTCGCCGGCGTGGGGAGTCAGAATCGAATGAACGGGAACGTGGTTCAGCAGCGTCTGGCGGCGCGCGATGCAGTTGAGCGCGTCGGCGTCGAGAACCAGCGGCTTGTCGTGGAGAGTCAGGAACTTTTCCAGGGCGTTGGTCGTGGCCTCCGACGTTCCGATGCCGGGGCCGATAGCAATCGCCGTGTAGGGGTGCGAGGCGTGGATTTCGCCAATGGTAATGTCGGAATTGCTGGCTGCAAACATTGCCTCGGGAACCGCCGTTTGAACCGACTCGTAGCCGCAACGGGGCGAAAAGACCGTTACCTTGCCAACTCCCGAACGCAGGCAGCCGCGGGCGGCCAGAATCGCCGCGCCCATCATTCCATAGCTGCCGGCAACCAGCAGCGCCGAGCCGAAATCGACCTTCGACGAAAAGGGCGCGCGCGGACGCAGCAGGCGCTTGACGTCGGCCCGCTCAATCAGGTAGAACGCGGCCTGGGTCTTTCGGATTTCGCGGGCGCTCAAACCAATGTCGATAGTCTTCCATTCGCCCACGATGGGAGCGTTTTCCGCAAAGAAAAATGCCAGGTGGGGGAACTGAACGCCGAGCGTAACGGTGGCGTGGACCATGTTGCGCGTAACGGCATTCGGATTCCAGTCGGCAAACATGCCGCTCGGCATATCGATGCTGATAACCGTTGCGCCGCTGTCGCTGATAAACTTGGTCAGCTCGCGGAAACCGCCGGTCAGCGCCTCGCGCAGGCCGGTGCCGAACAGGCCGTCGACAACAATATAGTTCCTGTCGAGGTGCGGACGGTTAAACTGCTTGACAACCTCCGTGAAATCAGCTTCGGGAAAAGCGCTCAGCAGCCGGTCGCGACAGGTTGCGCAATCCTTTCCCAGCTTGTCGCCGCCGATGTTAAACAAAAACACCTCCGGCTTATAGCCCTGCTCATAAAGCATCAGCGCCGCCATCAGCGCATCGGCGCCATTATTGCCGCTGCCCGCAAAAATCGCTATCCGCGAATTTGCCTTCAGCCGGCTAACGACTTCAACGGCAACGCCCTCGGCAACGCGCTCAATCAGCTGGAGCGACGTAACGCCCTCGGTTTCTATAGTCTTACGGTCAATTTCTCGAATTTGATCGCTACTGAAAATTTTCATCTCATCATATACTTTTGCGCAAATTTACAACTTTTTTTTGAAATTACTAATTCCTAATTGCTAATTCCTAATTAAATTAGTAACTTTGCCGGAGTATGAAGAAGAAGTTAGTGTTTCTGACAGGTGCCGGAGTGTCGGCGGAAAGCGGCATAAGGACTTTCCGCGATGCCAACGGCCTTTGGGAGCAGTATCCGGTAATGGATGTATGCTCCGCAACCGGTTTTGCCCGCAATCCGGCGCTGGTCCATCATTTCTATAATGAGCGGCGCGCGCAGTTGCCGACCGTGGAGCCGAATGCCGCCCACCGCGCAATTGCCGAGCTGGAGCAGCGCTACGATGTTCGCGTCATTACCCAGAATGTCGATAATCTCCATGAGCGCGCCGGAACGCCCCCCGACCATATCATCCACCTCCACGGGGAGCTGATGAAGGTGCGCGCGCTGGATAACCCGGCGCTGGTCTACGAGCTGAAGGAGCCGAACCTGGCAACTACGCCCGAAACCATCATCGACGGCCACCATGTTCGGCCCCACATTGTTTTCTTCGAGGAGGCGGTGCCGATGATCGAGCCGGCGGCCGAGGTCGTTGCCGCAGCCGATATTGTTGTTATTATCGGCACTTCGATGAATGTTTATCCTGCCGCCGGGCTGATTAACTATGCGCGGCGCGACGCCCGGATTTTCTACATTGACCCGAATCCGGCGCGCGTCGGCGAGCGCGTAACGGTTATTGCCGAGCCGGCGACCCGAGGAATTGTTACACTTGAAAAATTGCTTGACGAAAAATGACCGCTGACCAGTTGCAAACCCCTTTCTATATCGTTTACGAAGATAAACTCCGCCGCAATATTGAAACAATCCGCGAGGTTGCCGACCGCGCCGGGGTGGAAATCATAATGGCGTTCAAGGCCAATGCCCTGTGGCGGACGTTTCCGATTTTCCGCGAATATGGCGTCAACGCCACTGCCAGTTCGCTCAACGAGCTCCGGCTGGCGCGCGAGGAACTGAAAGCCAACGTTCATTCCTATTGCCCAGCCTACACCGAGGCCACCATCGGCGACTATCTCGACGGCTCGACCCACATCACCTTCAACTCGCTGAGTCAGGCCGAGCGCTTTCTGCCCGAAGTTGCCAAGCGCGGCGGACGGATTTCGGCCGGCCTGCGCGTCAACCCCCATTGCTCGGTTATTGAAACCGACCTCTACAATCCGTCGCTCCCCGGCTCGCGCTTCGGAGTGAGCGCCGAGGATATGCCCGCCGAGCTCCCCCGCGGCATCGAGGGCTTCCATTTCCATGCGCTTTGCGAAAGCGGCCCCGAGGAGCTGGCAAAGGTTCTCGAAGCCTTTGAGGCGCAGTTCGGCCGCTTCCTGCCCGGGCTGAAGTGGGTCAACATGGGCGGCGGCCACCTGATGACCCGCGAGGGCTACGATCGCGACCGCCTGGTTGAGATTCTGCGCGGATTCAAGGAGCGTCACCCTAATCTCCATGTCATAATGGAGCCGGGGTCGGCCTGGACCTGGCGAACGGGCGATTTGATAACCGAGGTGGTCGACATCGTTGAGAACCAGGGAGTCAAAACGGCGATTGTTGACGTCAGCTTCGCCTGCCACATGCCCGACACTCTTGAAATGCCCTATCAGCCGGCAATCACCGAGTCAACGCCCGACGGCGCCCACGCCTATCGCCTGGGCGGCAACTCGTGTCTGAGCGGCGACTACGTCGGCGACTGGCATTTTGCCGAACCGCTGCGCGCAGGCCAGCGCCTGACGCTGGAAGACATGAACCACTACACGACGGTCAAGACCACCATGTTCAACGGCATTCAGCATCCGGCAATGGTTCTTTGCCGCCCCGACGGAGAGTGTGAGATTCTGCGCGAGTTCACCTATGAGGATTATAAATCGCGGATGTCATGACAGCCGGCCAAACAGTTAAGTTCAGCGTCATAGTGCCGGTCTATAACCGGCGTGACGAGGTTGCGTCGCTGCTGGAGAGCCTGGCGGCGCAAACGGCCCGCAATTTCGAAGTGATAATCGTCGACGACGGCTCGACCGACCCGTGTGGCCCCGAATGTGAACCCTATCAGGAGTTCGTTCGCTACTATTGGAAAGACAACGAAGGGCGCTCGCCGGCGCGCAACTACGGAATGGAGCGCGCCCGCGGCGGATATTTCGTTTTCTTCGACTCCGACTGCGTTATTCCGCCATCCTATTTCGAAACCCTCGAACGCGAGCTGACGGCCCGCCCCGTTGACTGCTTCGGAGGCCCCGACGCCGCCCACGAATCGTTCACTCCCCTGCAAAAGGCCATTAACTTCGCAATGACCTCGCTGCTCACCACCGGCGGCATCCGTGGCGGCAAGGTGCAGCTCGAAAAGTTCAAGCCGCGAACTTTCAACATGGGCTTCGACCGCCGCGTCTATGAGCGCGTCGGCGGCTTCCGCGAAATGTTTTCCGAAGACATCGACATGTCGACCCGCATCAAGAATGCCGGCTTCGAAATCGCCCTGCTCCGCAGCTGCCCGGTCTATCACCGCCGCCGCCTGAGCTGGCGCAAGTTCGCCCGCCAGGTCTACGTTTTCGGAATGAGCCGCATAACCCTGAAACTACTCTATCCCGGCTCGCTGAAGGCCGTCCACACCCTGCCGGCGCTCTTTCTGCTCGGATCAGTGGCGCTGGTCGCCCTCGGCGCGTTTGTCAGCCCCTGGTGGCTGCTGCCGCTTGGAGTCTACGCGCTGGCGCTGCTGGTCGACGCGCTGATTCAGACGCGCTCGCTGAAAATCGCCCTGCTGGCGGTGCCGGCATCGTTCGTTCAGCTCTATGGCTACGGCGCCGGATTCCTGCGCGCCTGGTTCTCTAAAATTCTCCTTGGCCGAGGACGAAACGAGGCCGAGGAACTCGAAATCCGCCAAGGCAAAAACGAATGATACGCAACCTCGCCGAAGATGAAAAGCCGCGCGAAAAAGCGCTGCGCCACGGCATTTCGACCCTCACCGACGCCGAACTCCTGGCCATTCTGCTGCGCGTCGGCGTTACCGGCAAGTCGGTAATCGACGTTGCCCACGACATTCTGGCCCACTTCAGCAACGACCTCGGACGCATGGCCCGCACCTCAACCAGCGAGCTCACCGGCATCGTTAAAGGCATCGGCCCGGCAAAGGCGCTGACCGTCATAGCCGCCCTGGAGCTCGGCCAGCGTTGCCGTGCCTCCGGCTCGCGCGTAAAACCCCAAATGACCAGCTCGCAGTCAATCTACGACTACGTCCGCGACAAAGTCGAATTTCTCGACCACGAGCAATTCTGGGTTCTGATGCTCAACAAGCGCCTCGGCGTTGAAAGCCTGGAGCAGATTTCGTCGGGCGGCATGGACGCCACAGTAGTTGACATCCGCATGATAGTCAAACGCGCCTTAGACGCACGCGCCGTAGCCGTGGCCCTCATCCACAACCACCCCTCCGGCGCCCTCAACCCCTCAATCCAGGACGACACCCTCACCCGCCGCATCAAAGCCGCCTGCGAAACCCTCGACATCCGCGTCCTCGACCACCTCATCATCTCCCCCCTCGGCTACTACTCCTACTCCGACTCCTCCCGCCTCTAATCCCCCCAACAAACAGGCAGTCCCCCTTACCCGCTTAGTGCAGAATCGGGTAGGGGGTAAGTTTCGTTATTTTAAGTCTAAATGGAAGTTCCGTGATTTTTTGTAATAAATATTTGCAAAATAATCAAAAGATTATTAACTTTGCACTGTCTTAAGAAAAAGACATGAGAACATTGAAAGGTCTAAATGACCGGATAGAAATCCTCAATGAACTGAGATTCTATTTCCGACACGAACAGAAACTCCTCGACGAGGGGTGGATAACCGAGTCGGACTTCTTTGAGATTGTGGAACGCCTCATCCGAGAGTATGCCGCAATCCTCTTAAAGGAGTGAATGCTTTATATCTCCGGCAATTGCCGGAGATATACTTCTCAAAACGTTTTTATCTTAAGACTTTTTTATGACTGCAATATCAAATTTATATATGAATGAAAATCTAAAAAAATTGCTCGACAGCGTAGTTGCTCAACCAAATCTATCGGCTGAGACAACAGACAAATTGATGGCCCGGGCCTTCGAATTGGCGCGTACGCCGGATGAACGCCGCGAAGCCGGTTCGTATCTGGTTGCTGCAATGAATAACCGCAAGCGCCATGATGTAGATGTGAAGGGCATACTTGGTGATATTGCAGACGCTTTGAACCTTTCATATATAGCAAAACATTATTTTAATAAAGACCGCTCCTGGCTGTACCAGCGGCTGAGTAATGCTACCGTAAACGGAAAACCGGCGGCCTTCACTCAGGCTGAATTAAAACGATTGTCCGACTCGCTCGACGAGCTCAGCAATAAAATCCACCAAATTTCTGTTCAATTAACTCATTAAATTTTTCTTAAGACAAGGCAGTCCCCCGACGCTATCGGCATCGGGGGACTGTTTTTTATGAAATTACGGGGGAATCGGATTATTTGGCTTGGGCTTCGGCCTGGATGCGGCGGCCTTCAATGCCGGCGCGCTGAGCGTAGAAGGGATATTTTTCTTCGATTTCCTTATAGGCCTGGGCAGCTTCGCCGAATTTGCCCTGAGCGGCAAGAACCACGGCTTTTTTCTGCAGGAAGTAGGGAACGAGCTGCGGGTTGTTGTCGGCGGCGGAGATTGCCTTGCTGAAGGCCTTGACGGCGTCGTCGAGCTTGTCGAGGTTAACGAGGCAGTCGCCTTTCAGACCATAGGCCAGCGGCGAAACAACGTTGTCCGAGGCACTGAACTTGCTGACATAGTCGAGAGCTTTCTGATAGTCGCCCTGACGATAGAGGATGATGGCGCTTTCGAGAGCTGCACGGTTGCCGGCGGCGAAACCGTGGTTGGCGGCTACGGCCTCGTAGGCGGCCAGCGCGGTCGAGTCATTGCCTTCGAAAAGAGCGATGCGGTCGGCGTCGCCGATAGCGTCGTTGCCCTTGGCAACCGCGGGCTGCTTATAGGCGAAAATGTAGAGAAGCACGCCGATAACAACGGCTGCTACTGCGATGGATGCCCACATCATGATTTTGCGAGCCTTGGTTGCGTCTTGAACAGAGGTCTCCTCTGCGGGGAGTATGGGTTCGTTTGCCATAGTTATTATTAGTTTTTTGCTTTGTTTTCGAACCGCAAAGATAGTAATTTTTTTTCAAAGTTGAAAATCAAAAGCGAAAATCAGCTATTTTTCGGATTTTAAGCAACATTTCCGAAGCGCATGCCGTTATATCAGCGTATGAAATCCGTTCAATCCACCCTTCTGGAGCGCCGCTCCATCCGCCGCTATGAGCGCGAAGCCATTGCCGAAAAGGATATGGCCCTGATTTTCGATGCCGTTCGCAACACCCCGACCAGCTATAACGGCCAGCAGTTTTCGGTTATCGACGTAACCGACCAGGCTCTGAAAGAGCGTCTCTATGAGATGACCGGCCAGAAGCAGATCAAAACCTGCAGCCATTTCCTGGCATTTTGTGGCGACTACAACAAGATCCGCTGCGCCGCCCGCGCCAAAGGCATTGAGATGCCCGAGTTTGAAAACACTGCCGACGGTCTGATCGTGGCCACTGTCGATGCCGCCCTCGCAATGATGAGCGCCGTCGTTGCCGCCGAATCGCTCGGGCTGGCTACCTGCTGCATCGGCTATGCGCGAACCGCCGACCCCGAGGGCATTGCCCGCGAACTGGGACTGCCTAAGGGCGTCTACGTTGTTTGCGGCCTGGCGCTCGGCATTCCCCGCGAGCTCCCCGACCTGAAGCCCAAGCAGCCGCTGTCGCTGCTGGTCCACCCCAACCGCTACCGCGCCGACGACCTGACGCCCTACCTGCTGGCCTACGATGCCGAAATCACCGCCTACAACGAAACCCGCACCGGCACCAAAACCGACAACGACTGGGCCTCCCACATCGTTGGCTACTACTCCGAAGCCATGTCCTACAACATGCTCCAAAAGCTCGCCCTCCGCGGCTTCGACCTCAAGAGCTAACTCTGCCCCCCTTTTTGCAACAAAAGGTGCCGCACCCGGCGGGGTGCGGCACTTTTTAGTCCAATTAGCCCCAATCTCAGAGCAGCAGCAGCTGGAACGGCCAGCTGACCAGCCCGAGGGTGAAGCTGATGATGAAGGCCCATTGGGCATATTCGCTCGAACGCCGGGCGCGCTCAACGTCGCCGCGCATCCAGTTGCGCGAAACCTGCGACGAGAATATCAAGCCCGCAACCGCCACCGGCATGCAGCAGCAGAGCAGCGCGGCAATGTTCCAGCCCATGTAGCTCTTCGGGCGCTTAACGCCGTTGATTTCGTCGGGCTGAGCAACCAGAATGTTGATATAGGGGTTCTGACGGTTCGGCTGCCGGGGCTCTTCAAACCGGGGCTGCTGCTGCGGCTCGGCGGGAGCTTCAAACGAAGGCTCGGCCTGCTGCGGCTCGCTCTGAGGCAGGTCGGCAAGCAGGCAGGCAAGCTCCGGCAGTTGGCCAACGGTGGTCCAGTCCGGTAGCTCGTTGCACCAGACCGGCAGCTGCGCCGAAAAGTCGCGGCGCACCGTCAGCTCCTCCTGCGAAAACGGCCCTATCGGCTTTCCGTTCTCAATAATCCAATATTTTCTCATCAGAAGAACTTCAAGCCGGGTTTATCCGTGATGTCGGCCAGAACGGCGTTGGCCAGCGAGCTGGCGCCGATGCGGAAATACTCGTTGGTGAGCCATTCCTCGCCGAGCACTTCTTTGATAATGGTGTAGTACTTAACCGCATCGTCGGTGGTTCGAACGCCGCCGGCGGCCTTGAAGCCTACGCGGTTGCCGGTCTTTTCGTAATATTCCTTGATGCACTGCGCCATAACGTAGGCCGCCTCGAGCGATGCGCCGGGAAATTCCTTGCCGGTCGAGGTTTTCAGGAAGTCAGCGCCTGCGTAGAGCGACAGAATCGATGCCGCCTTGATGTTCTCGGCGCTCTTGAGCGCTCCGGTCTCGAGGATGACCTTAACGTGGGCGTTGCGGGCCGAATGTTTCAGCTCGGCGATTTCGTCGCAAACCTCTTCGTAGTCGCCGTCGAGATAGTTGCCTACGTTGAAAACGATGTCAACCTCGTCGGCTCCGGCTTCAACGGCCAGCGCAACCTCCGCAACCTTGATTTCCTGGAATGTCTGCGATGCAGGGAATCCGCCCGCTACCGAGGCCACCTTAACCGACGACACGTCGAGAACCGTGCGCACCAGCTGAACGAAGTTCGGATAAACGCAAATGGCGGCAACGTTGGGCAGCTCGCCATATTCGGTTTCGAACTCGTTTACCTTCTCGGTGAAGCGCGCAACGCTCTGGGGCGAATCGGTGGCCGTCAGTGTCGTCAGGTCAATCGAGTTGAAAATCTTTTTGAAAACCTCCTTGTTGAAATTTTCCTTATAGTGTTTCTCGAGAATGTCGTTGACCGCAGCCTTAACCGCAGCGTCGTCGGCAATAACCTTTGAGTCGGCGATAGCCTGATGATACTTGTCAAGATTTTCCATAATCTAACTTATTTATCTTTTTTATTAATTAATATTTCTCAAAATATATATAGTTTTCAGCTCAGCGCCAACATGCGCTCGATCGGCTTGCGCGCACGCTCGGCAATCGCCGGGTCAACCGTGATTTCCGGCGCCATGTTCTCCAGGCAGGCCGCCAGCTTCTCCAGGGTGTTCAGCTTCATGAAAGCGCAATCGTTGCACGCACAGGTCGAATCGGTCGGCGGCGCAGGAATAAAGGTCTTGTCCGGGCAGAGGCGACGCATCTCGTGGAGAATACCGCTCTCCGTAACCACTATGAACTCCGAGCCCGCCGGAGCTTCCGTTGCGGCCTTCAGAAGCGCCGCGGTCGAACCAACCGTGTCGGCCAGCATCAGCAGCGGCTTCTTGCACTCGGGGTGGGCCAACACCCGCGCCTTCGGATGCTCCCGCTTCAGCTCAACCAGCTTCTCGGCCGAGAACTGCTCGTGAACATGACAGGCACCATCCCAGAGCAACATCTCCCGCCCCGTGACGCCATTGATGTAGTTTCCCAGATTCCGGTCGGGGCCGAAAATAATTTTCTGATCCTTCGGAAGCGAATCAACAATCTTGCGCGCATTGCCCGACGTTACCAGCAGATCCGACAGCGCCTTCACCTCGGCCGACGTGTTGACATAGGAAATCACCATGTGGTCCGGGTGGGCCTCGACGAACCGCTTGAACTCATCGGCCGGGCAACTGTCGGCCAGCGAGCATCCGGCCTCGGTGTCGGGAAGCAAAACGGTTTTATCCGGACAAAGAATCTTCGCCGTGTCGGCCATGAAATTCACGCCGCAAAGAACAATCACCGGCTCCTTCAGCCGCGCCGCAATCTGGGCCAGCGCCAGCGAATCGCCGATATAATCTGCCAGCTCCTGAATTTCCGGACGCGTGTAATAATGAGCCAGGATGACTGCCTGCCTCTCTTCCTTCAGAGCCTTTATGCGGCTAACAAGTTCCGACTTTTCAACCATCGTTTTTTATTTCTTTATGGTTTTAGAGAATAAAATTTTTCAAAAAAGAAAAAAGAAAAAAAGAATAAGGGCTGTTAAAACCGATGATAACTTTTCGGCAAAAAGCTTGACAAAAAGGGTTATCAAACCTTATTAACCGCTATTGACCAACTTATCAACAGGTGAAAACTCTGATAATCAGCCAATAAATATAGTTATCAACATGCTGTTAACAACACGCAAAGTTAATAAAAAATTCCGACTTTCAAAGTCAATAACTCCTAAAAAAGCTATTAATAACTATCAACACCCCTCAGCCCCAAAATGTTGTTGACACTCCCCCGCCCACTTATCAACAGGGTTTTCCACCACTTATCAACAGCTTTTCAACACCCCTTTTCGCGCTGGGAGCGAGGGCGTCTCGCCCTCGGCTGCCCCTCCCGATTGCGCTACTTTATGAACTTGGCGAGCCGCTCAACGAACTCTTCCCGGGCCGGTGCATCCGACTCGGCGATTCGCTTCATCAGCCTGTTTTTCTTCTGATAGAAATTAGCCTTACGCAGCCCTGTCAGATAGCACACGGCCCGAACCGACAGCCCCGCATAAATCAGCCCGACGAACTCAATGTCCTGCTCCTTCAGGAACTCTCCACACTCCTGCTGCAAGCGCGAAATCTCCCCGTCCAAACACCTGTCTGCCGTCGCCAGAATATCGCGAATACTCTCTTTCGAACGCAGCTCCTGCAGTTCGGCCTCGATGTCGCGCACAATGAACTTCATCGTCCCCGCCGAATCGCTCTTCTCATAGTAAATGTCACACAACTTATTCACCACCCTCCACCTGTCCCTGAACAGCGCCTCAACCAACTCCGCCTTGCTCTCGCCCGCCTCTTCCTTCATCTCCTGCATCGACTCAATACCATTCTCCGCCTCCTCCATAACCTTTCTGCGCAGCGGAAAAGTCAACAAATACCAAACCATAAATCCTATTCCGAAAAATAAACGCAACCAATCATCCTTACCCGAGCAGATAAGCATAACTGCGGGTAAACAAAAAAACATATACTCCGAAATAACATCCGAAACAGTATCGCGCAACCACTGTGGGCAAACCCTCTTCTTAAAAAAGAATGACGCGATAAACAAAACGAGCAACACGGTAATCACTACGAAAGTACCTATTATCAACGCCAAACTATCAAAAATCTTTCCCACGGTATACAACGGATACATTGCCGCCATAATCATGGCAATCTGATACCTGTAATCCTCTCTTGCAAAAGAATCCTTATCAAAAAACTTAGACATGCTCATAATCTACTAATAATTAATAATCCACAAAATTAGCATAAAATTCAGCTATTCACAAATTTTATGCTAATTAAGAATCCTATTTAATTTAACTCCGAATCTTATTTAACTCCAAATTCGGCCACTCGCTTCTTATGCGCTTTTCGGTTTGAAATAATACTGCTTATTAAAACAAAAAGCCAGCATACGAATCCAAAAATAAGAGCATCCCGGCCATTATCGAAAAACAGATAAATGTGCTCTTGGTCAGAACACTCATAAATAATAGCCGGCAAACAAAACAAGATAAAAGAAAATAATCCGTCGGACACGCTACTGCGCACCCACACCGGACAAATCTTTTTACTGACAAACATCGCTATCACCCATAAAATACCAACGATTCCAAATGCCACAAGAGATATAACCTCAAGCTTTTCGCTATAAAGATACCCCAGCACCATTATCGGAATGATGCACTTAAACACCTTCGATAACTGCGAAGCATAGCTACGCCTGTCAAAATTCAAAGGACTCACAAAACTCTTAAAAGCTCCTGACATAATAACAAAAAATAAAAAAATTAAATAAAAAAACTATCACCGCAAAGTTCGGCCAAATTCCCCCAAAAAACAAATTTTTCTTATTGACACCTAATTTTTAACATCCATAAAATCAGCCGCTTATACAACGCCAAACAATAACTTTTTTGACACCCCCAAGTCCACCCCTTAATCAACAGCTGGGAGCGAGGGCGTCTCGCCCTCGTGTGCCTCCCGATTTCGCTACTTTATAAACTTGGCGAGCCGCTCAACGAACTCTTCCCTGGCCGGTGCATCCGACTCGGCGATTCGCTTCATCAGCCTGTTTTTCTTCTGATAGAAATTAGCCTTACGCAGCCCGGTCAGATAGCACACGGCCCGAACCGACAGCCCCGCATAAATCAGCCCGACGAACTCAACATCCTGCTCCTTCAGGAACTCGCCACACTCCTGCTGCAAGCGCGAAATCTCCCCGTCCAAACACCTGTCTGCCGTAGCCAGAATATCGCGAATACTCTCTTGAGTGCGCAACCCCTCAAGTTCGGCCTCGATGTCGCGCACAATAAACTTCATCGCCCCTGCCGAATCGCTCTTCTCATAGTAAATGTCACACAACTTATTCACCACCCTCCACCTGTCCCTGAACAGCGCCTCAACCAACTCCTCCTTGCTCTCGCCCGCCTCTTCCTTCATCTCCTGCAGCGACTCAATGCCGGCGTTAGCTCTCCTCGAAGTAAGCTCTGTAGCAAAACTGCTGATACCCGCCAAAAACATCATTCCCACTCCGAATAATAAATATCCCACGCTGCCGTTACCATGATAAATATAGATGATAGCCGGCAAACAGAAAAACAAATAAATGGAAGTAACATCAGAAATAAGGTCGCGCAACCATTTAGGACACACACCCTGTTTGAGCCACAATAAAACATAACCCGCAGCGACCAGCAGCACCGCAACGANCAGAGCAACCGTTTGAAGNGTCCGGCTATAAAATTCGCCGANAGCCACCANCGGCNCAACTGCCGCCGCACCATTAATGCACTGGTTTGAATAAGAATCGTTATCAAAAATTTCCAACATAACCTAAAAAATTAGAAGATTAATAAAAAAACTATCACTGCAAAGTTCGGCCAAATTTNCCCAAAAAACAAATTTTTCTTGTTGACACCCAATTTTTAACATCCATAAAATCAGTNGCTTATACAANNCCNAACAATAACTTTTTTGACACCCCGAAATCCACCCCTANAAAGCCGANAGCGAGGGCAAGACGCCCTCGCTNTCGNTATTGAAATNACATATATTATTCGGCGGCGAGGCGGAGCCATTTGCGGTAGCCGAAGAGGGCGATGATGGTGTAGGCGGTGTAGAGGAGGGGATAGAAGATGAGGCCTTTGTAGAGCTGCATGGGAACGGTTNCTATGTCAACGATGAACCATACGAGCCATTGTTCGCAATATTTTCGGGCACCCATCCATAGGCCTACGATCGACATGGCGGTTGTGAAGGCGTCGATCCACGGAATGGTGGAGTCGGTGAAGTGNATCAGAATTTGGGCNATNGCCACCCAAAGCAGGCACACNGCTCCGAGGCAGAGACCGAGCACTCGGAGCGGTATGCGGCTGACTTTTAGGGTGTTGTTTTCGGGTCCACGACGCTTGGTCCAGTTCCAGTAGCCGTAGAAGGCTATGAGGATGTAGTAGATGTTGATGGCGAAGTCGGCGTAGATGCCTTTTTGGAAGTATATCCACATTGATATACACGGCATTACGATGCTTGCTATCCACATTTTTGCGTCGGCCTTATATTCCCAGTATAGGTAGAGCAGGCCAATTATGAAGCCGAAAATTTCCACTTTTTTTAATTAGNAATTAGTAATNAGCAATTAGTAATTTTTTTAATGAGTAATNAGGAATNAGTAATTAGNAATTTTTTGCGATAAATTGAATTGCTAATTACTAATTCCTAATTACTAATTNCTAATTGNTTAGGNGGTTANAANTTGAAAGTTAAGGTGCCCATAGCGTGGATGGGAGCCTGAGCGGAGTAGCCGGTCCAGTATTGAACGGAGCGGGTGGGGTCGGAATAGCCGTCGTAGTAGGCCGAGGCATAGCCGTTGTTTTCATACTCGGCGTTGAACAGATTATAGATTCCCAGGCCAACGGTCCATTCCTTGATGCCCGAAAGGCGGGGAAGCGTATAGTTCAGCAGCAGGTCGGTTGTGCAATAAGCCTTGAGCTTAACTGCTTCGGCGCCGGTGTTGTCCATGAACTGNTTGCCAACNTATTGCGTGCGCACCGTTGCCTGCAGGCCTTTGAACGTGAAGTTGAAAGAGTTGTTGAAAATCANCGAGGGAGAGAACGCAATNGGAGTGTCGGAGTAGTGGAAGGTCAGGATGTCGCTGCCGTCGTCTTCGCCCCAGTTGTAGACNTATTGCGTGAAGTTTTTGATTCGGTTGCGGCTGAGNGTTGCCGANGCCGTCCATTCGAACCANTCACACCAGGGGCGGAACGCGGCCTGGAGNTCAATGCCCATTCGGTAGCTGCGGGGAACGTTNACGCTCAGCGGATTGCCCGTGTCGGAGAGCTGACCGTTGAGAACCAGCTGGTCCTTATAGTCCATATAGTAGAGGTTGAGGCCGGCTGAGATGATGGGGTGGTTGAAGGTGTAGCCAAGTTCGTAGTCAAACAGACGCTCGGCGCGCGGNGGTTCCTGAGGGTTATAGCCGTCGGTGAAGTTGCTGCGCACCGGCTCTTTGTGGGCCACGGACCAGGAGGCGAAGGCGCGATGNGGACCTTTGTCGTAGTTCAGGCCGAATTTGGGGTTGAAAAAGTCCCAGCGNTTGTCAACGTCGAGCGGATCCATTGCGTCGAGCNGNTCATTCCAGTTGTCCGATGCGCCGTCGATAGTATAGTGNACGCCGCGGTANTGCAGGTCGCCGAAAGCCGAGAATCCGTTGCCGAACGAATAGTTGGCGCGGGCATAGACGTTGCCGTCNAGCTTGCGGCCGGTGTTGTCATAGTAGTTCTGCAGCGGATTGATTGCGCCGACGTAGTTACGCACCCANGCGATTTGGCCGAAATGGTGGCCTTTGAAATAATTGATTGCGCCGCCGAAGGTCAGNTCGAGGCCGCCGTTGCGGTAGCTGACGTTGGCCAGGGCGCCGCCGAAGCCGTTGTCGTTATACTTCAGGCGAATGATGTCCGACTTGTTTTTCGAGGCGAAAGTTTCGCCTGTCAGACCATATTCTTTGACCTTCTTGTTGGTTTTCAGCTGCTCGTAGTAGCCGTAGTCGTCGGTGTAGTGCAGGGCAACGTTTAGGTTCCACTTGTCGGCCAAACGCTGGGCCAGGTGAATCTGAAAGTGGTGTTGCGTAAAATGGTCATACTGGTTCGGATAATAGGCGGTTTTGCCGGTCAGGGAGTCGGTATATTCGCCGCAGGGATTATAGCGGCGGCCAAACTGCTCCATCTGTTCGCGGCTGGCATAATCCCAGGCCATGTAGGTTCGCTCCTTGCCGCCGAAGGCGATGAATCGGATCAGGGTTCCGGGGTTGGAATATGCTGCCTGGCCGAAGTAGCTCCAGAGCTTCGACGATGCGCGGTCGATGTAGCCGTCGCTACCCATGTGGGAAAGGCGGGCGTCGAAGCTCCAGTGGTTGCAGAGCAGGCCGGAGCCGACGCGCAGGGTCTGGCGATTGGTGTTATAGGAGCCGAAACTGCCGCTCACTTCGGCATATGGAGTTTCGTCGGGAGCGTCGGTTATCATGTTGACCGAGGCGCCGAACGCTGCTCCGCCGTTGGCGCTGGTTCCGGCGCCGCGCTGAATCTGAACGTCGCGCACCGACGATGCCAGGTCGGGCATGTTAACCCAGAAAACGGCGCCGCTTTCGCTGTCGTTGATAGGCACCCCGTTGGCCATTACGTTGATTCGGGTGGCGTCGGTTCCGCGCACGCGCATCGACGTGTAGCCCATGCCCATGCCGGCGTCGGAGGTTGAAACTACCGAGGGGGTGGCGCTGAGCAGATAGGTCATGTCGCGGCCATCGTTGGCTCGCAGGAGCTGCTCTTTGCTAACGTTGGTAAACGCTACCGGGGTTCTGCGGTCTGCGCGGTTGGCGCTGACCTCTACTGTGCGGAGCTTGATAGCCGCCGTGTCGGCAGGGTTCGATGCCGACATGATACCTGCGCCCGCCAGGGCGCAAGCACCGAAGAAAAGTTTCTTCGTCATAATTTTTCACTACGCCGGTATTAACCGGATCAGGTTCAAAGGGTGTGATCTCAGCAGGTAGCCCGCAGGCGAACTCCTGCACCCCTAAATTAATAAATATGTATGTAAAAGAGATTTTGGTGTCAGACGTTGAAGCGGAAGTGCATGATGTCGCCGTCTTGCACAACGTATTCTTTGCCCTCTACGCCCATTTTGCCGGCTTCTTTAACGGCGGTTTCGGAGCCGAGAGTAACGTAGTCGTCATATTTGATGACCTCGGCGCGGATAAAGCCTTTTTCAAAATCGGTGTGGATAATGCCGGCGCACTTCGGGGCTTTTGAGCCGCGCGTAAAGGTCCATGCGCGAACTTCGTCGGGACCGGCGGTGAAGTAGGTCTGGAGGTCGAGCAGGGCGTAGGCCGCACGAATCAGGCGCGCAACGCCGCTCTCCTCGAGGCCGATTTCATGGAGGAACTCCTGGCGTTCTTCCCAGGTGTCGAGCTCGGCGATTTCGCTTTCGGTCTGGGCGGCAACAACGAGAATTTCGGCGCCTTCGTCCTTAACGGCTTCGCGAACGGCTTCGACATAGGCGTTGCCGGTGGCGGCCGATGCGTCGTCAACGTTGCAAACGTAGAGCACCGGCTTGGAAGTCAGCAAAAAGAGTTCGCGGGCAAAACGCTGCTCGTCGGGAGTGTCGAATTTAACCGAGCGGGCCGGTTTGCCTGCATCGAGAGCTTCCTTGTAGCGCTGGAGAACTTCGGCCTGCATCTTGGCGGTTTTGTCGCCTCCGGTCTGGGCGGCCTTGATGGTTTTTGCCAGGCGGGTTTCAACCGTTTCGAGGTCTTTGAGCTGCAGTTCGTAGTCAATGATTTCCTTGTCGCGCACGGGGTCTACTGAGCCGTCAACGTGGGTAATGTTATCGTTGTCGAAGCAGCGGAGAACGTGGAGAATGGCGTCCGTCTCGCGGATGTTGGCCAGGAACTTGTTGCCGAGGCCTTCGCCCTTGCTGGCGCCTTTGACCAGGCCGGCGATGTCGACGATTTCAACCGTTGCGGGCACGACCGAGCGCGGCTGACACAGTTCAACCAGGCGCGTCAGGCGGTCGTCGGGAACCGTTATGACGCCAACGTTGGGTTCAATGGTACAGAAAGGAAAGTTGGCGCTTTGGGCTTTTGCGTTGGAGAGGCAGTTGAAAAGGGTCGATTTGCCAACGTTGGGCAGGCCGACGATACCACACTGGAGTGACATATCTTGAAAGTATTTATGTTTTTAGGGTTAGGGTTTGGGAGATTCTTGTTGGTTTATTCGCGAAAGGGTCGGCAGATGCCAGCTGAAGCGAACGGCGAGCATTCGAATAACGACTATGACGGCCAGGCAAACCAGCGCACACACTTCCGACGAGCCGCCGACCAGGCAAACCAGCCAGTAGCAAACGCCGCCGATGAGCGACGCCATCGCATAGATGTCTTTTCGGAAAATCAGCGGAACGCGGTTCAGCAGAATGTCACGCATAACGCCGCCGAAGGCGCCGGTCAGCAGGCCCATGAAGATTGCAACGCCCATGGGGCAGCCGCGCATGAGGGCTTTTTCGATGCCGATGACGGTAAACATTGCCAGGCCGATGGCGTCGAAAACCATCAGCATGCGTTCGCGGCGAACCAGCCAGCGGCTGAAAACGATGACGAGCACCAGGGCCAGAGCCGTGCAGATGAAATAGGCGGCAAACATGCGGAAGTCGCTGACCCAGAAGGCCGGCTGACCCATGGCGGCATCGCGCAGAGTGCCGCCGCCGAGAGCCGTTACCAGCCCAACGATGTAGGCCCCGAACCAGTCGAAGCGACGCAGCGCGGCCAGGCGTATGCCGGAGATGGCACACGCCAACGCGCCTATCATTTCAATGATAAAGGAAAACAGCATGTTTGCCCGACTTGAGCCGCGGTTCAGGCGGGGAGGTTGATTTTTTCAACGCGGCGTTCGTGGCGTCCGCCCTCGAAGGGAGTTGCCAGGAAGGCCTCGGTAACGGCCAGGGCGGTTTCCGTGGTGATGAAGCGGGCCGAGAGCACCAGGCAGTTGGCGTCGTTGTGTTGGCGGGCCAGTTGGGCCAGCTCGGTGTTCCAGCAGATTGCGGCGCGAACGTTGCGATGCTTGTTAAGGGTCATTGCAATGCCGTTGCCGGAGCCGCAGATGCCAATGGCCGGCCAAACCTCGCCGCTTTCGAGGGCGGCGGCGCAGGGGTGGGCAAAGTCGGGATAGTCGCATGAAGCCTCGGAGTTGGTTCCGAAGTCAATGATTTCCTCAACGTCGGGGCGCTCGGCCAGAACGCGCTTGAGGGTTTCTTTGAGCTGATAGCCTGCGTGGTCGCAGCAAATACCTATTTTCATAATTCAGAAAGTTTTGCAATGGTTTCAATGGGATCGTCGGCGCCGAAAACGAAGCTGCCGGCAACCAGGATGTCGGCGCCGGCCTCGGCCAGTTGAGCGCCGGTTTGGAGATTCACGCCGCCGTCGATTTCAATCAGCGCCTTCGAGCCGGTGCGCTCGATCAGCGCGCGCAGCCGGCGCGTTTTCTCAAGGGTGTTTTCAATGAACTTCTGGCCGCCGAAGCCGGGGTTTACGCTCATTAGCAGAACCATGTCGAGGTCCGCAACGATGTCTTCGAGCAGCCCGACCGGGGTTGCCGGATTCAGCGTAACGGCGGCTTTCATGCCGGCGGCCTTGATGGCCTGAACGGTGCGATGGAGATGGCGCGCGGCCTCGAGGTGAACGTTCATGTATTCCACCCCGGGAATCTTTGCCAGGCGGTCAACCCAGATGCCCGGTTCTTCAATCATCAGGTGAACGTCGAGCGGCTTCGTTGCCTTGCGGCTGACGGCCTCGATTATCGGAAAGCCGAAAGAAATGTTGGGAACGAAGCGGCCGTCCATAACGTCGAGGTGAAACAGCGCCGCCTCCGAGCGGTTGACCATTTCAATGTCGCGGTCGAGGTTGCCGAAGTCGGCCGAGAGCAGCGAGGGAGCGATTTTCATCATGATTTCTTCGGTTTGAGCAGTTGCCAGGCAATGTAAACGATGCAGAGCGCGCCGATGCCGTAGCCAACGTATGAAAGGTAGTCGTTATAGTGTTCGATTTGCAGAAACAGGTCCTTTTCGTCGACCTTGCCGGCCAGCAGGGCGCCCAGGGCGCAGAGCGCAACGTTCCAGATGGCGGCGCCGGCAGTCGTGTAGAAAACGAATTTGGCAAAATTCATGCGGGCCAGGCCGGCGGGAATACTGATCAGCTGGCGAATCACAGGAATCAGGCGGCCGATGAAGGTTGAAATGGCCCCATGCTTGTCGAAATACGCCTCGGCGCGCTCAACCTTTTCGGGCGAAATCATGCAAACGGCGCCGAAGCGGCTGCGTGCAAACGCATAAACTATCGGGCGTCCGATCCACATTGCCAGCAAATAATTGATAATCGAGCCGCAGAGAGCTCCCGCAGTAGCGGCGACTCCAACGCCGACAACCGTCATTTCGCCCGTTTTAACGGCAATGAATGCCGCCGGCGGAACAACGACCTCGCTCGGAAACGGAATGAACGAACTCTCGATAGTCATGAAAACAAACACCCAAAAATAACTCATGTGTTCCCACACGAGATTAAACAGACTCTGAGCGTCTATGAAGGCAAATAAAGACATAAATGCGTCAATCTATTAATTTGACTGCAAAGTTACGCAATAATTTTCAGTAATTGGTAATTAGTAATTAGAAATTAGTAATTTTTTTTGCGGAAAAGGGGTTATTGGAGCCGGTGGAGGCGGTTTGGAAATTTTTTTGTAAATTTGGTGGCGTTTTCATAATGATTTTATAGTAATTTTTATTGTAAAAAGATGATTATTAAGAAGATTTTGGGCATCGTCGTGTTCGGTGCCGCGTGTGTTGCCCCGGTCGAAGTTTCGGCTCAGTTCAATCTTTCAAAGGCCGTTAAGGCAGCCGGAAAGGCCGCTCAGGCCCTGACGCTGACCGATGAGCAGATGGCCGGCTACGTCAGGCAGTCGGTTGAGTGGATGGATAAGAATAACCCCGTGTTGCCCGAGGATAATGACTATGTTGTTCGCCTTCGCCGCCTGACTCAGAACGTTAAGGATGCCGACGGGATTCCGTTGAACTTTAAGGTCTATGATGTTATCGACGTTAATGCCTTTGCTTGTCCCGACGGCAGCGTGCGCGTGTTTTCGTCGCTGATGGATATTATGAACGACGACGAGCTGATGGGCGTTATCGGCCATGAAATCGGCCATGTTGTTAAGCGCCATTCAAAAAATGCCATGAAGCAGCAGCTGCTGACCGACGCTGCGCTCGATGCCGCAGGCGCCGCCAGCGGCAAGGTTGCCCGCCTGACCGACTCGCAGCTGGGAGCGTTGAGCCAGAATCTGATGAACGCCAAGTTCTCGCAGAAGCAGGAAATGGAGGCCGACGATTGCGGCTATGAGTTCCTGGTTGCCAACGGCTTGAATCCCTGGGGCATGGTAATGGCGTTTGAAAAGCTTTCGGGGTCGGAAGGCGACGCCAAGAGCTCGATGATTCAGAAAATGTTTTCGTCGCACCCCGACACTCAAAAGCGCATCAAGCGCATGAGCGAGCGCGCCCAAAAGGATGGTTTTGAGCGCCCCGCGGCCAAGTAGTTTATTTCAGAAAATCAGCAAGGGTTAAGGCAGCCATCGCTTCGACGACCGGAACGGCGCGAGGCACCACGCAGGGGTCATGGCGACCGCGGGCGTGGAGAATGGCTGCCTTGCCTGTGTCCGTAACGGTGTTGACGTCGCGCAGCAGGGTGGCCACCGGCTTGAATGCGATGCGCATTTCAACGGGCATGCCGTTTGAAATTCCGCCCTGAATGCCGCCGGAGTGGTTGGTGGTGGTTTCAATGGTGCCGTCGGCCGCCGTGGTGAACTCGTCGATCATCTCCGAGCCGAAATGGCGCGAGCCTTCGAAGCCCATTCCGAACTCAACGCCCTTAACGGCGGGAATCGAGAGCATGGCGGCGCCCAGGCGGGCGTTCAGGCGGTCAAAAAGCGGGTCGCCGATGCCGGCGGGAAGCCCCGTGATTCGCAGGGCAATGACGCCGCCGACCGTGTCGCCGCGGCGTTTGGTTTCTTCGATCAGCTCAATCATGCGGACCGCCGCCGCGGAGTCGGAGCAGCGAACGAGGTTTGACTCCGGGTCGCAGTCGTCAACGGTGGCGCTTATTGGGCCGACGCTTTGAGTCCGGGCGCCGATGCTTATTCCGCGCTGCTCGAGCAGCTGGCGGCAAAAGGCGCCGCCAACGACCCGCGCCGCAGTTTCGCGCGCCGACGCGCGCCCCCCACCGCGATAGTCGCGGATGCCATATTTCTGCTGATAGGTGAAATCGGCGTGCGACGGGCGAAACGTGTGGGCCATCTCCTCGTAGTCCGCCGAATGTTGATTCGTGTTCTCGATGATGAAGCCGATCGGGGTGCCGGTCGTAACGCCGTTGAGCATCCCCGAAAGGATTCTGACGCGGTCTGCTTCGTTACGGCCGGTGGTTATGCGGCTCTGGCCGGGGCGGCGGCGGTCGAGTTCGGCCTGCACGCGGTTGAGGTCAATTTCAATGCGGGACGGAAAGCCGTCGATAACGCCGCCGAGGGCGGGTCCGTGGCTTTCGCCGAAAGTTGTCAGGGTCAGGTTTCTGCCAAAAGTGTTCATTGGGCGGTCAGGTCGGCTGTTTGGGCGTTGATAAAAGAAATGAGGTCGGCGGGATTCAGGGCGAGCTGCAGCCCGCGCACCCCGGCTGAGATATAGATTCGGTCGAATTGCAGGGCCGATTCGTGGATAAACGTCGGAAACGGCTTTTTCATCCCTATCGGCGAGCACCCGCCGCGTATGTAGCCGGTCAGCGGCAGCAGCTCCTTCATCGGAATGAGGTCAGCCTTTTTGGCGCCTGCCACCCGGGCGGCCTTTTTCAGGTCCACCTCGCGGTTGCCCGGAACCACGCAAACGAAGTTCCCAACGCCCGTTCCGCTGAGCACCAGGGTTTTGAACACGCGGTTAATATCCTCGCCCAGAGCATCGGCAACGTGCGACGCATCCAGATTATCCGGGTCGACCGGATAGGGAATCAACTCAAACGCGATGCCGGCATGTTCCAGCAATCGCGCAGCATTAGTTTTAGCAGTCTTTTTCATTCGGGTTTGATTTTATGCCGGCAATCAGTTCCGAGCCATTCATAACACACATTTTGGAGAAAGCGAAGAGTTTTTTTCCGAGGTCTTTCAAGGATGCTCCTATATGGTAAACGTCTTCGTCAATGATTAGGAAGCGGTCGTGGGCTTTAGTATAGTTGTGGAGGGTTACGCCAGGATACTGTGCGTTGTGGCGTTCGACATCCTGACGAAGTTGGCGCGAAATTTGCCCGTCGTAAATATCTACAGTTACTCCCGGTTCTCGTTTTGATAGTTGTACCAATACCGTATCGTCAACATAGTTATCTATGAGAACAATCCTTTTTTGTGCTTGTCGGATAAGAGTCGCGATGAATGCGTAAGCATCAAAAATCTGCCCGTCGAAAAACACGCCTTCTTTGGGTTGGAGGGAAGAATGCACAAAGAAATCCACTTTCTCGTCAAGCATCAGCAGGTGGCGGTCATGTTCGGAGAACTTCCGATCAAATCGCTCTTCCAGCAGCATCAATCTTTGATTGACTGAATATCCTCGGAGAAGGTGATCTTTAATAACTTTATTGGCCCATACCCTGAACTGTACGCCGCGCGGCGATTTAACTCTGTAACCGATAGAGGCTATCATTTCCAAATTATAGTGTTCAACCTGATAGGTTTTACCATCGGCGGCAGTTATCGCAAATTTTGCGACAACTGGCATTCCGGCCAGTTCTTCTTTGAGGGCGTTCGCAACGTGTTTGCCAATGGTCTTTACGTCGCGGCCAAATAGTTCTGCAATTTGATTTCTGTTAAGCCACACCGATTCATCCTGAACTCTGACATCCAGTTTCAGGGCATTGTCAGGCTGATATAGGATAATTTCATTTGTTGACGTATCTTCCATACTTTCATTCGGGTTTTGGCGACTATGCTGCGTAATTAGCAGCAATTCGTGTAAGTGCAAATTTAGCGTATTTTTCTCAAAGAACCAAAAGCGACATCTATTTTGAATACATTAATGAGCTGATGTCACCTTTCTGTCGGGATTAGCGTCAATAATTTGAAAGCTGTTAAAAATATAATTTAGATTTTCAATCACCATTAAATCATTCGATATGAAATTCGTAATAACTTTATTGCTTGCTATTCTCGGTGTTAATTCGGTTTATGCCCAGTCGTTTATCATTGAGAGCAGGGTTTGTGACAAAAACGATAATGAGGACGTAGTAGGCGCTACCGTCAGAGTGTTATCTTTGCCGGATTCGGCGTTTGTTTCGGCATCATCGGCTTATAGTCGCAGGCTGCGCAATGGCGAAGAATATATTACGTCAGACTTTAGAATAGTTCTTCCTTCAAGGCAATCTGACTATCTGATTGAGGTTAGCGCAACCGGTTATAATAAGGAATTTGTTAAGGTATCTCCGTCGACCTACGGTCGCCGCATGCGCAAAACAGAATTGCCTATTATAATGCTTAAACACAAAACTCAAGAACTGAATCAGGTAACTGTAACATCGTCGCGAATAAAGTTTTTTCACCAAGGTGACACTGTGGTGTTCAACGCCGATGGTTTCAGACTTGCCGAGGGGTCAATGCTTGATGCCCTTGTCAGTCAACTTCCCGGAGTGGAACTCAAATCGGATGGCCGGATACTTTATAACGGAAAGTACGTTGAATCTCTGCTGCTTGACGGAAAACACTTTTTTAACGGCAACAACCGGTTAATGCTTGAAAATATAGGAGCGTATACTGTCAAAAACATAAAGATATACGATAAATCAGGCGATGCCAGCGATTTCGCGGGTCGCGAAATCGGCAATGATAAGCAGCTTGTAATGGATGTTAAGCTGAAAAAAGAGTACTCTTCAGGTCTTATTCTGAATGCGGAGGCCGGAGGAGGAACAAATGACCGTTATTTAGGTCGTTTGTTTGGAATGTGGTTTAACTCTGATACACGTCTGACTGTCTATGGCAACTCAAATAATCTCAACGATGACCGTAAGCCCGGCCGATCGGATTCGTGGAAACCCGAGGATCTGAAAGTTGGTGTCAGAGGCTCAAATACCGGAGGATTTGATTACTCTGCAGATAAGAAGGCGGCAGGATGGAAAGCTTCAGGAAATATTCAGATCAGCCATGAGTCACTGGATAATCAAACGGGTATTTACCGTACTAATTTTTTCGAAGAAGGAGATACTTATGACCGCGTGTCAGGCAATAATCATTCGAAAACATTCAAAGTATCGACTAACCATGAATTGTATGTCAAACGCAAAATGTTTGATATTACAATAACACCGAGATTCGAGTATAATAACCTGTATAATGATGCTACGACCGCAAGTGTCACTTTTTCTTCCGTCAATTCCCAACCCGGATTCATGAGTGACTTTGTCAATCGCTATAATTCTGAGATACTCGAACGCTCAAAGACTCTATCGACAGGAATATCCGTAAATTCCCGCATAAAGATTAAAGGTTGCTCGGATATAATGCGTATCGGAGTTTTCGGAGATTACAATAATATCCGCGCCGATAAGTTCAATCGTTATTCCATAGAGTATGCTGAAAATCCCGAAATAGATCAGCTCTTTGATCGCTATTTCAAAAACCATCCTAATCATAATTCACGTTTAGGCGTAACTGCCGGCTACAATCGCCGGTTGGCAGAGGGCATATCCATGGAACTGACTTATAAGTTTACTCTTTCTGACCGTGACGCCAACTCTACTTTATATAATTTACATGAACTGGCGGCGGACGAAGGTCTCACCATAGGACAGCTTCCGTCAATGGCGGAATATACTGCGACTGTTGATTATTCCAATAGCTTCGAAGCCCGTTATCGCAATAATTACCACACTGTTTCTCCTCTGATTATATTTGATAGAGGTCAGTGGAGCGGTCAGATAAATATTCCTGTAACCGTTTCAGACCGAACCCTCGACTATTGCCGTGGGGATATTGATGCGCATATCAGACGTAACACGGGGTTAGTTAACGTTGAAAACACTTTTGTGCAGTGGGTTGCTCCTGACCGAACAAAGAAAGTAGAGTTTAATTACAACATGACCTCCGAGGCGCCTGATCTGATAAATTTCGTAGATATGACTGACGATGTCGACCCTTTGAACATTTATCTCGGAAATACTTCACTTAAAAATTCCCACCTCCATAATCTGCGGCTCGGTATCGAACTGATAAGTCCTGCGACAAAACTTATGCAATTCATCACGCTTAGATATTCTCGACTTGACAATGCACTTTCCAAAGGCTTCATATATGACAGCGCAACCGGTGCGCGGCATTACAGAACGTATAATGTTGACGGGAACTGGGACGCAAACGCATCATACGGAGTTGGTACCCAGTTCGGAAAAACCAAGCAGTTTATGTTGCAGTCGCTGACCACGACAAGTATTGTAAACAGTGTGGATTTAGTCGGCGAAGACGCTGCCGAGCCAAGCCGCAACACAGTTATTACAAAGAGTATAAATGAAATTCTCAAAATATCGTATTCGTTGGGTAAGCATAATATCGGCTTCAATGCGGATGTGACGTACCGTAATTATTCTGATGTTGTTAGAATGAATACGTGGACTCAACAATACGGAGTGAATGCTATTGTTTCACTAACCTCCGCGTTGCAACTTTCCACTGATTTCAACGTGTACATGAGATCCGGTTATAACAACAGTGCGTTGAACACTACCGATCTGGTTTGGAATGCCAGACTCAGTTATTCCTTAATGCAAGGACAACTCCAACTCATGCTTGACGGATTCGATATGCTTCATAACCTGAGCAATGTAACTTATAGTGTTAATGCTCAGGCGCGTACGGAGACTTATATAAGTGTGCTTCCCCGATACTTCATGTTTCATGTTCAATATCGGTTCAACAGGCAGCCCAAAAAGAAAAAAGGAAAGTAAGATTAGTTTTCGGGTTTGGCGACTACGCCGCGGCCGGTGCGGCCGTTGAGGGCGATTTTCAGGGGTGACGGAAAGCGCACGACGCGGAGCGACGGGCTTTCGTAGGCGGCGGGGAGGGAGTCGAGGTAGTCAACGTCGTAGTGGCCGGAGTTCTGGTCAATAGTGAAGTAGCCGGCGCCTACGGAGGTCAGATTCTGGAAGAAGTGGGTGCCCTGGGAGGGTTCGATGCGGTAGCCTGGCAGCGAGGATTCAACTATCAGGCGCGCGCCGGAAATGTGGGGCCACTTGACGGGAATGCCCAGCGCAGGGTCAGATGAGCCCCAGCGGCCCGGGCCGACGAGCAGGTAGGGTTCGCCCGATTCGAGAAAGCGGAGGTTGAGTTGCTCGATTTCGCGGGCCAGGGCGGGGTTGTTGGCGGAGTTGAAGGCTTGCGGACGAACGTAGACGATGGTCGACACGCCTTCGATGTTGCCGTTGCCCAGCGCGGTCGTCGAGGTCAGGATGGTTTCGTTTTCGGGGAGGGAGAGAACGGCTTCGTCGCCGATTTCTTTTTTGTCGACTATGGGGCGGATCTGGAGCCAGTAGATGGTGCCGGAGTTGGGGCCGTTGACGATTCCGGCAAATTCGATTTCAACCGGTCGCGCCATTTCGCGGGCGCCGGTCTCGAGCATGAAGGCTGCCCCCGGGGCCAGGGGAAAGCAGTCGTGGTTGAGCATGTTGGCGAAGGTAACGACCTTTCGGCCCGGACCCTGGTCGGAGTCGCGCAGGATTTGGTCGTCGAGGCTGTAGGTGGAAACCATGAAGCGGAGCGCGTCGGTCCCGGCCAGCGACTGAACGCGCAGAGTGCGCAGGTTAAAGCCGTCGTCGGCCGTGAAGTCGGTTGGCGCCGAGTCGGTCATGTCCAGGGCAACCAGGCGCGTCTGAGTGTCGCGCAGGGCCAGGTCGAGGGTTGAGGTTTGAAGAACCTTGGTCGGGTGTTTGGGCGAGAAGCGCAGGGCCGTTCCGCCGTCAACGATTGTTTTGCCCAGGCCGATAGCGACCTGAACCACGCCCTCCTCGGGGCGCTCGTCGCCCAGCGGATAGTAGTTGAGCGAGCGGCCAACGCCGGAAAAGGAGGGAAAGTAGAGGTCGGAGTGGCGAACGCCAACGACCTCCTGGATAATGACGGCCATTTTTTCCTGGTCGATAACGTTGGAGGTGGCGGTCATGTAGGCCTTGGAGTCACCATAGAAAACCGAGGCATAGACGCTCTTAACGGCGTCGCAGAGCATGCGCAGGGTTTCGGCGCGCCGGTCGGGGCGGTTCTGAATCATGTAGGTCGCATAAACGCCGGCAAAAGGCTGATAGTGGGAGTCCTCGAGCAGCGACGAGGAGCGAACGGCCAGCGGCTTGTCGACCACGTCGAGCAGCGCCGACAGGTCGTCGGTCAGCTCGTCGGGGAGCCGGGCGGCGAGGAAAGCGCGGTGAATTTCCGAGTCGGGAGCCGGGGAGAGGGCCAGCGGATAGAGGTTGTTGTCGGCCATGAAGCGGTCAAACAGGTCGGTGCAGATAACTACCGTTCGCGGAATCGTTATGTTAACCTTGGTTCCGTTGACCGAGTCGGTTTCCGGATATTTTTTTATGATGGCGTCGATGAAGGCCAGGCCGCGCCCTTTGCCGCCCATCGAGCCTTTGCCGATGCGCGCAAAGTTGGAATAGCGGTCGAAGCGCTCTTTTTCAAAAACGGCCACCACGCCGCGGTTCTTCATGCGGCGATAGGAAACTATGGCGTCGAGAAAATGGAGCTTCGCCGCCGGAATTTCGTCGATGGAGCGCGTGCGGTGGTTCTTAATAACGTCGGCGATGGCAAAAATGGCGCGCGAGTAGAGCCAGCGTGAAATGTCGTTGCGGCGGGCGTGGTAGAAGAGCGTCTTGTCGGGAATCTCCATCATTTTGTATTGCAGGTCTTTCAGGGACCTGATACGCATGATTTCGGCGCCGGTGTCGGGGTCGCGCATAATGAAGTCGCCGAAGCCGAAGTTGGCCGTTATGGCTTCGCCGAGGTCAACGGGGAGCTTCTTTGAGTTCTTGTCGAGGAAAATTCCGTTGAACGGGCCAACGAACTCGCGGTTGGCGGTTTCGGAGCTTTCAACGATGATGGGAACGTAGGGGTCGTGGCGGCGGATATATTCGGCCAGCACAATGCCGGCGCGCGGGTCTTTTTGGCCGTCGCGCATGAAGGAAACGTCGGTTATGACGCCCAGAAGGTTGCGGCCGAACTTGCCGTAGAGGTCAACGGCCTCTTCGTAATTGCGGGCAAGGATAACCTTGGGGCGGCCACGCATGCGGAGCATTTTTTCGTGGTCGTTGAGCGCCTCGGTCGAGAAATGCTGGCTCTGCTGCAGCAGGAATTTATAGAGGTGGGGCAGAACCGAGGAGTAGAACCTGACGGAATCTTCGACGAGCATGATGGTCTGAACGCCAACGGTGTTGACGTCATAGTCGGCGTTCATGCGGTCTTCGAGCAGCTTGATGATTGCGAGAATCAGGTCCATGTTGCCGAGCCAGGAAAAGACGTAGTCAACGTCGTCGAGGTTCTCGGCGGCGAGCCGGCGGCTGACCTCGCGCGAGAAGGGGGTCAGAACCACTATGGGCGTCTGCGGGGCGCAGCGCTTGATTTCGCGCAGCCCGGAGAAGGAGTCGGGAATCGACGGCCCGGGCATAACGATTATGAGGTCAAACGCTTTGACGGCCAGGGCGCCGATGGCTTCGGTGGAGTCGTTGACGCGCGTAACTCGCGGTGGCGACGAAAGGTTCAGGGCGTTATATTCAAAAAACAGTTGCTCTTCGACTCGGCCATCTTCCTCCATGATGAAGGCGTCGTAGGGCGACGCAACGAGCAGAACGCTGTGGATTCGGCGCTGCATGAGGTCGCTGAACGCCGTGTCGCGGAGGTAGAGGCGAGATGAGTCGGTCATTTATTTTTCGAGGATTATGGGTTGGGGCATTTCGGAGTGGATTGCGTTCAGCAGGGCCGAGGCATTCGGGTCGGCGGGGTTGGCAATCAGCTCGGGGATGTTGAAGGTCTTGGTGAACGCTCGGTAGAAATCGGGCGATTTCTGGGGAACGGCCAGCGGCTTGGTCGCACGCCCCGTTTGCGGGTCGAAGGCGGCGATGAAGGGGCGGGCCCAGAGGCCGTCGAGGCGCTTGGACGAGAACACGAACCAGCGGCCCGTAGAGCTCCAGCTATGATAGGAGTCAACGGCGTCGGGGGCGTTGACTTCGGTCATTTCGCGCCATTGGCCGCTGTGCAGGTCGAGCAGGCAGAGCTGGCTCTCGGGATGCCAGATGGAGAAGGTTCCGTAGGTCATGCGAGTGAACATCAGCCAGCGGCCGTCGGGGCTGACGCGCGGAAACGACACCGACGCCGAGTCGGCGGCGGCATCATAGAGAGTGCGGAAGTTGGAAAAGGAGCCGTTGGCCGCGTCGAAGTCAATGGCGCAGAGGTCATAGTGGGTCATCTCCGGGGCGTTGGCCGACTGGGTCGGGTCGCTGACCAGGGCGCGGCAGAAGTAGAGCGTGCGCCCGTCGGGCGACCAGTTCGGAAAGGTTTCAATCGCGTGGTTGCCGCAGAGCGTGTCGGCCGAGTAGGCGCGGTGGCGCTCAACGTCGTAGACCATCAGGTCGGCGCTTTCGTCGACCACCTCTATTGGCTTCATGCCCGAGGAGTGGAAAATCTGCCCTACCTGGTTGGCCGAAAAGGCGATGAAGCGTCCGTCGCGGCTCCAGCTGGGGTAGGTTGCGCCGTGGGCGGCGCCGGTGAATGACGAGCTGATTTTCTCAACCTTGCCGTTGCGCGAAATCAGAGTGCCGCCATCCTTGCCGCGAACGTGGACCATCATTCCCTTGCCGGGGTCGTTCGACGCGAAGTTATGGCAGTTGATGCACTGGTTGTCGAAGTCTTTGTTTTCGAGAATGGGCGTTTGGGTGTAGCTTTCGAGATCGCGCTGGTAGATTCCTATGGCAGACCAGAGTTCATAGCCGGGATAGAGCAGACGGTAGGTCAGATAGCGGTCGATGGAGTCGGCGGCCACCGGACACACGATGTCGGGCGCCTGGTTCCACTTGCCGTCGGCCCCCTTGGCGGCGAAACGCAGATAAATCGAGTCGCCGGCGGCTTCGGCCAGCAGTTTGCGCCAGGGTTTGAGCGGAAGGGTAACGTAGCCGTCGGCGCCGCTGCTGACCGTTATTGCCGGCTCGAGGCCGCAGCGCCCAACCTGGGTTTGCCAGGCCGCGGCGGAGTCGGTTATTATAAAGGTCGGAGCGGCAATATTGGCCGGGAAGGTGACCCCGGCATAGTCGGGTTCCAACGCCGGGGTTGCGAGAGTGTGGAGCTCGGGCGCTACGGGGCGCGAGCAGGCTGCCAGCAGGGGCAGCGCCAGGAGAGTCAGGCGTTTAATCATTTAGAAGTTGAGCTTGTTGCCCGAAGGCGAAATGAACGAAAGATAATACCAGTAGGAGCTGCGCTGCTCGGGCGAGAAGTTGGCGAACTGCCCTTTTTGTTTCTCGGCCATGAAGGCGCGGTAGGCGGCATCGACCTCGGGCGAGATTTTGAAGCCGTCGGCGGCCAGGCGGTCGGAGCCGTAGTTGAGGCGCACCAGGCAGAGCGCTTCCTGGTAAACGCGTGGCAGCTCGGTGCCGGGCGCATAGAACTGACACAAGTTGTTGTAGAACACACCCAGGTTGTTGGCCAGCATAAAGGTCAGCATCATGTATTGACGGGCCATTTCGTTTGATGGGTCGTGGAGGAGGATATATTTGCAGTCGGCGCCGATGTTCAAAACGTTGTCGAACCGCGGCGGATTTTGTTCAACTCCGGCCAGGGCGTTGCGCAGCCCCGGAACGTGGCCGTTCTTCATGGCGTCTTCCAATCGGCGGGCTTCGCCGCGATAGAAGAGCGTTTGTTTCAGCGGATTAATAAACTTCTGCGCCTGCAGCGGCTTGCCGGTTTCAATGTAGTAGCGCGCCAGGTTGGTCAGGTGAGAGGCCGTTTCGCCCCAGCCGACCAGGGCCTCGAACTCCCAGTGCATGGCCGAGTTGAGCGCGCCCAACTGCTCGTAGACAAAGCCGCCATACTCGGCGCGGTTCTTGTCGGCCTTCCAGGGAAAGAAGAGCGAGTTGGGTCCGTGGGCCTGCGGAAGGTCAAAAACGTGGTCGAGCAGTTCGCCGCGATGGAAGAGCGCCATGCCGCGGAAATATGACATCAGGTGGTTCTTCACTCCCGTTTCGGCCTGACGGTTAACAAGGTCAATAACCTCGTCCCAGTCGGCGCGGCGAACGGCCTGCGAGGCTTTGACCATCAGTTTTTCGTTGAGTTTCTGAGTCTTGACCTCCTCGCGGGTAAACGAGCGCTCATGGCCGTCGGGCATCGTTATGGTAACCGGGCGGAATGAGTAGTAGTAGAAAGCGCCGAAAATGGCCGCTATTATAACCGGCGACGCATAGGAGAGGAAAGGGCGGGGAATCCGGCGCACGGTCTTGCGCGCAGGGAGCAGGCGCGCAACGATGTAGGCGCCCAGGGTGGCGAGAAAGACTATCAGCAGGGTTTTCAGTGAGCCGTCGATGTTAACGGTGGTGAAAAACGTCCATATCGGCAGGATGGCCGAGAGCTGCAGGGTGTCGTCGAAGCCGGCCTGGCGCCGCAAAATGCTGCGCGTCATGCAGTAGACCCCGGTCAGCATCGCCGACCATATGAGCGCCGCCAGCCAGGGATAATAGCCGAACTGCGCCAAAAATGCCACCGCGGGCGCCGCGAGGCCTTTCTGGTGGGCGGTTTCGCGGATGTAGTCAAGCGAGAAGCGGAAAAGATGGTGCTCTTCGTGGAAGATTATAACGTGGCGATACAGCGTTATGTACGCCACAAAGAGAATTACGAGCAGAGCAGCCGGAGCGAGGTGTTTTTTCATTGGTTGTCAAATGGTTGGTCTTTTTCTATGATTGGTCGAGGAGGCCGTCGCGCAGGCGAATCTGGCGGTCGGCGGCTGCGGCGAGGTCAAGGTCGTGGGTAACGATAACGAAGCTCTGGCCGCGGTCGCGGCGCAGGTCAAAGAAGAGGCGGTGAAGCTCGTTGCGGTTGGCCGAATCGAGCGCGCCTGAGGGTTCGTCGGCCAGAATTACCGCCGGATTGTTGATCAGCGCGCGGGCAACCGCCGCCCGCTGGCGTTCGCCGCCCGAAAGCTGCGCGGGGCGGTGGGTCAGACGCCCCGCCAGCCCCATGTAGTCAAGCAGTTGGCGGGCGCGCCCAAGGGCATCGGCGCGTCGGTCGCCACCAATCAGCGCCGGAAGCGCAACGTTCTCTTCCAACGTGAACTCCGGCAGCAGGTTATGCAGCTGAAAAACGAAGCCGATCCGGCGGTTGCGGAACTCCGCCAGCCGCCGCGGCGACAGGTCAAAGATGTTGGTCGGCCCCGAGGAGTCAACGTAGGTAACACTGCCGCCATCGGGCCGCTCGAGCGACCCCATTATTTGCAGCAGCGTTGTTTTGCCGGCGCCCGAGGGGCCAACGATGGCTACCACTTCGGAGTTGCCGACGGTTAGCGAAACTCCCCGGAGAACCTCCAGTGAGTCAAAGCGTTTTCTGATGTCGGCAACCTGAATCATAGATGCAGGTCGTGGCCCATGCGCGTGCGCTTGGTGCTGAGATAACGCTTGTTATATTCATTCGGCGCCACTTCGATGGGCACCGTCTCAACGATTTCGAGTCCATAGCCCTGAAGGCCGATGCGCTTGGTCGGATTGTTGCTCATCAGCCTCATGCGGCTAACGCCGATTGCGCGCAGAATCTGGGCGCCGACCCCATAGTCGCGCTCGTCGGCTTTATGGCCCAGACAGATGTTGGCGTCGACCGTGTCCATCCCCTCTTCCTGGAGCTTGTAGGCCTTCATTTTTTCCATCAGGCCGATTCCGCGACCTTCCTGCATCAGATAAACGATTGCGCCGCGGCCCTCTTTTTCGATTGCCTGCATTGCGCGGTGGAGCTGTTCGCCGCAGTCGCAGCGCTTCGACGAGAAAATGTCGCCCGTCGCACACGACGAATGAACCCTCACCAGCGCCGGTTCGTCCGAGCCGGCCAGGTCGCCCTTAACCAGCGCAATGTGTTCCAGTCCGTTGCTCTTCTGGCGGAAAGGAATGGCGCGGAAATGGCCCCAGGCCGTGGGCAGGTCAACCTCCACGCCCTGCTCGATGAGCGACTCCGTTCGGTTGCGGTAGGCAACGAGGTCGGCGATGGAAATCAGCTTCAGGCCCCATTCGTCGGCCTTCTTGCGCAGCTCGGGCAGGCGCATCATCGAGCCGTCGTCGGCCATGATTTCCATCAGGGCCGCAACGGGCTGCAGCCCGGCCAGGCGCGCCAGGTCAACGCCCGCCTCGGTGTGGCCCGTGCGCTGAAGAACGCCGTGGTCCTGCGCATAAAGCGGATTAATATGGCCGGGGCGACCAAAGGTCTCGGGCTTCGACTCCGGGTCGGCCAGGGCGCGGATGGTGGCGCAGCGATCCTGAATGGAAACGCCCGTTGAGCAACCCTCGAGCTTGTCAACCGTAACAGTAAACGGAGTGCCCAGAACCGAAGTGTTATCTTCCACCTGGCGGGGCAAATCCAGCTGCCGCGCGCGCGACATGGTCAGCGGTACACACAGCACTCCCCTGGCATTCTTGAGCATAAAATTAACCTGCTCGGGAGTTATCTTCTCGGCGGCCACAATCAGGTCGCCCTCATTTTCGCGGTCTTCATCGTCGACGACGATAACGAACTTACCTTGGCGGAAGTCCTCGATAGCATCTTCGATAGAATCGAGGCGGATATTTTCGGAGCTATTCATTTCAATCAAAAAATTTTCCGCAAATTTACAAAAAAACCGCGAAAACCGCAACCCGCCCCCAATTACTAATCACTAATTCCTAATTACTAATTCCGAAGAAGCAATTGCACCCGCCTGGCGCATCAGGCGGCGGCGGAAAGGCAGCGACAGGAGCCAAAGGCCAACTCCCGCCGGCAAAAACCATTTCAGGGCCGCGCGCAGCCGCGGCGAGTTGGCCGCAGGATGGAGAATAGCCAGATTCTCGATAATCGGCAGGGCATTCAGCTCATCGATTACGCGCTGCGAGCGCGAGTTAGCAATGTAGGCCACGGTTTGCTCCAGCTGAGCCGAAAGCCCGGCAATCGCCTCCGACGGAATCCCGCCGTTCCAATAGCCGAAATAGCCCCCCGAGCGCCCATATCGCTCCAAAAAAGCAGCGGCCCCGGCTGTCAGCTCGGCAATCAGCTCGGCGGCGCGCGATGATTCATAGTCCTCGATAACAACCTCCTTAACGGCCAGATGGCGGCGGTTGGTGCCGGCAATCGTGCGCAGCAGACGCATATAGCTGTCGGAAGTAAACACCGCCGAGTCTTTAACCGCCTTGTAGGTCACGAATATACCCAGCGGCAATAAAACCGCCGAGCTGACCCATATGCCTTCCCACACCGGAATCTTGCCGTCGCGCGCCAGTCGATAGCCCGTGTTATCGATAATATAATAGAAAATAAAGAGCAAAACCGAAATAACCAGCGGAGTGCCGATACCACCCTTGCGGATAATCGCACCCAGCGGCGCACCGATAAAAAAGAAAATCAAGCAGGCCAGCGACAGCGTGAACCGCCTGTTAAGCTCAATCTCATGGCGCCGCAGCGTTTCCTGCTCGTCGCCCAAATACATTGCCTGGCTCAGCCGCTCCATTCGGCGGCGGTCAATCGAATTGCGCGCCGTCTGAGCCATTTGGCGCCGCAGCGACAGCGACTGCGCCGCGCGCGCCGAATCCGGGTCGGTCAGCCTCGGGGCAATCGCCTCGGGCAACCGCTCCTCCTCTAAGATGTTGGCCGGCGTAATGCCAACGATAGGCTCGTTTGCCATAATCGACCCGATCGACGTCGTTATCGAATCCAACCGATGATTCATCGAATCGATACTCGCCCGCAGCCGCGCAACATTCTTGCCGGCATACGTCTGACTGATTTCGTTCTCATCGATCATCTCCATATTCATGTCGAACGCAACCGAAATATGCTTATTGCCAAACTCCTCGCGGCGGTAAAGGCGGTTTCGCTCCGTGCCGACCCCTCCCTGGCCCTCGCGCAGATTCTCAAACAGCTCGCCGCGATGCAGGTCCAAATACATATGAGTCTTGTCGGGCGCCGTGCGCAGCGTTGCGCTGTCGGCCTGAATAACTCGCGAACGCTCAAAACCCTCGCGGAAGTCATAAATCATAACCCCGTAGAGCATACCCGTTTCGCGATTCTTGCTCTCAACATAAATATTGATATTCGGCAACTGATAATTAAACTCACCCTCAACGATGTCCAGCTCCGGAGTCTTCTGGCGAACCGACTTCAGCAGAGTCCACATCTTGGTTTGCGCAACCGGCAAAACATCATTCTGAAAAAAGAACGCCCCGACAGAAACGAAAACCATCAAAACAATCAGCGGCCTCATAACCCTAAACAGCGAAATGCCGCCCGCCTTCAGCGCCGTCAGTTCAAAACTCTCGCCCAGATTGCCGAAAGTCATCAGCGACGCCAGCAAAACCGCCAGCGGAAGAGCCATAGGAACCATTGCCAGCGCCGCATAAAAAAACAACTCCGACAAAACGCCCATACCGACGCCCTTACCCACCAAATCCTGCAAATGCAGCCACAAAAACTGCATCAACACGATAAACGTGCAGATAAGAAAAGTCATTGCAAACAGCGGCAAAAACTGTCGCAACATAAACTGGTCAAGTTTCTTGATTCCTAACACGCCCGCAAATTTACTAAAAAAAATCCAAACCGCCGCCATCCCCCCCTCTGGGGGCGACGGCGTCCCGCCGTCGGGTTAATAGCTATACGGATAGCTTTTGCATAGCTTCGAGAATTGTTGAGTAGAGCGGCGGAATATCGTTTTTAATGGCTTCGAACACTAAATCGGCATCCAGCTCAAAGTAGCCGTGTGCAATATGGTTGCGCATCCCGATAATTGCATGCCACGGAATCGCGGGGAACTCGTTTTCAAGAAATCCCGGTAAGACTCTGTTAATCCTGCCAATACCTTCGCCGATAGCCGTTATCAGCGTGCAATTGGCGGCAAGCATGTTGCATTCCGGTCTGTGAGAGGTAGTAGTCATCGGAGCCGGCGATATGTTTATTCCATTCCGTGAGTTGCTCAATGGTTTCAGCCACTGAGCGAAGGGTTTGGAGGGCGCGCCTAACGTCGGAGTCAGAGTATTGTGATTGCATCATGCGAGAGTTGTTCCTGGAATTGAGGAGAAAGATGAGAGTGGCGGCGAAGCAGGTCAACGGAGGAATGGAGAATCTGTTCCAAAAACTCCTTCAATGCCGCCATAAGGAAAATTTTCGGAGGCATATCAACAAGAATGTCAACGTCGCTATTGTCGCGACTGTCGCCACGCGCAACCGACCCGAACAGACAGAGCCCCGTAACTCCAAACTCTTTTTGAATAGTCGGAAGGTTATCTCTGATAACTTTTATATATTCTTGATTGGAATACATTGTCAATGCTTTACACAGGTTAACAGTGCAAAGTTACAGATTTTGTCAGGAAATGCAAAATGTTTGGGAGCTATTTTCCGCAACTTCTGCAAAATGTCGGCAAAAACCTGGGAGCGACGGCGTCCCGCCGTCGGCATCCACGACGCGAAGCGCCTACCTCAGCAGGCTATGAATGAGCTCTGTCTGATTGCTGTTCCAGTTGTGGAGCAGCTCGATGGTGTTGCCGTCGGTGGTGGCAATGAGGCGGTTCCGGGCAATGATGCTGTCAAACACGTCGCCGAGGATTCTGCTCCATATCGGTCGCAGGCGCTCCGAGGGCAGGAGAAAGACAACCTTAGGTTTATTGTTAACTATATAGCGCATGAGCTGGCGCAGAAAATAGTGCGACGGCAATAACCCCGGCTCCAGAGGCCCTATGTTGAGCGCCGTGTAGGGATTGGCATTGATAACGGCCGTTGCGTCATAGACCTTCCTGCGGGGAAGAGCCATGAAATCAGCTAATTGCCCAATCCGTTCGAGCCAAAAACGATAGGTCGGGGAATTATAGAGTAGCCTGCGGTCGGTACTATCATAGAGGAGAAAGTCACAAAATTCGCCGCCTTCGAGCTGCAGCCAGCGGTCAACGGTTACTTGAACAGATTCGCATAATCCCGCTCTTTCGGAGAGCAACAGATTCTGCTTGCGGCTTAAATCATCACTGTAGCGCGCCTCGCTGCCCAAGACTATTATCTTAGCCTGAATGGGATTACCATACCACGGCTCGGGATAAACATAAGAGATATACCCCTTTCGATGGCTAACGTTGTTGAGATTATAGTTGAGGATAATCTCGTCGTCGCCCGGAAACATAATCCAATGACCGTATGAATACATCTGATAAGGCTGCCGTTCCTGCTCGAGAGCCTTGGGCCAGCCGTTCATTGCGCAGACCTCGCTTAATGAGATCTGCGAAGCGCTCTCGGCGAGATATGCCTTTCGCGAATCGTCAGCCGGAAGCCGATAAACCTTCATCAAATCATCGATCAGCATCTTAGCTTCGGTCTCCAGAGAATTGTTCCCCCGCCCTACGAAATAATTTACCGAAGGCTTGTGGTTTAATTCTTCGAGCATCCCATAGATAGCCGCGCGAATATCAAGCTCCGAAACGTAGGGATAGTTATCCAGAATATAGCGAACATCCTCCATGATGTCATGACCATGCCAGGTGGCATAGGCAATGTCGAGCAATTTGCGGCGAACGGGGTATCTTTGACATTCCGTGCAGCCGCTGTCGAAATAAGTCCGCGGCGTATAATATAATTCAGCCATAAAAAATTCAGGAGTTATATAAATTTGACATTTCCGTGATTTTAGAAGCCATGAGGTCGCGGAGCGATTGCGGCGCCACTACCTCTACCCGGGGCCCGTGGGAGAGCAATTCCATTATGAAATCATAAGTTGGAGCGAGCCGCAGACGAAAAGTAACTGCCTGCGCTGACTCCGACACTACGCGCTGCGAATGGTGGAGCGGAAGCGACAGAAAATAGTTCGCCTGTTCGCGCTCGACCTTCAATATAATTTCCTCGGCCTTGGCCGACTCGTCGCGTATAATGCCGAACGAATCCGCAAACAGTTCCTCGACCTCGAGCCCCGACGGCCCTGTTATCTCCCCTTTTGCAATAGAGAGAACCCGGTCGAGCGGAAAACTATATGCCGCCCCGCTCTCAAGCTCGCCGACAATATACCAGCGGTTGCGAAACTGCTTGATAGCAACCGGCTTGATGCAATATTCGCGTTCGCGCAACGGGTCGTAATTATGGCGATAGCGCAGCCGCAGCTCGCGGCCCTCATCAATTGCGTCGACCGCAGTGAAAAGCTTCGACGTATCTCCGCCCTCCTTCTGCTCGGGAATGATATGGCGGTGCATCTTCGGATTCGACTTAACGCGGTTAAAAATCAATGCGCCGTTAAGCAAATCGCGGGTAGCCCGGGCCAGGTCCGGGCGTGCCGACAGAGAATAAGTATTAGTCGCGCGGTCGCAGTCGATATTGATGTTAAACAAGTCCTCAACATCCTTGCGATGATTCTCAAAAGTCTTGTGCGACAAAGGCTCGCCGTCGGGATTCAGACTATAATTACCCGCCCAGCTATCCGAAATCTGCCTGAAAGTAACCGGCCCCTTAGAGGCGACCTCGCCGTAGAGCCACAAAAGTCGCGCAAAGCGATAACCCTGATTATTCATAAACTACAAATATAACTTAAAATTCACACCGCAAAGTTACCGATACCTTTCGCCAAAACAAAGCGAAATCCCCCAAAAACATCCCGAATATTGTTAGTTTTCGTTATAGCCGGTAGCCTTATGGCGCGAAACGAGTTTCTGTTTATGCAGATTCTCCCTGTCAACCGCCTGGTCTGCCGTGATGTTCAGCGGAAGTACCTCAAGAATCGACCACTGAAAGTGCTTTCGGCCATAGTCGGCATCCTGTTTCATCGCCTCCATCAGCGCCTTATTGTTACCATGCCCGTTGGTGTTGACATATGCTTCCCAGCGGCCCCAAACGCCCTGTTCGCCGTAGGTGCTGCCAACATAGTGCTTTCCGCTCTTCAGGTCGGAAATAACGTAAATGCAATTAATGGCGCGCAGAGCGGTTTGCCAGGGATTATCGAGCGGAGAGTTAATAACGGCCTCCAACTGGCTGAACGAAAGAATAGTATCGGCATACGAAGTGAACCGGGGAACCCCATTGCCATCCTCAAAACCCTCGTCGATGCGTATCACCGGCTTAAACTGATTCTCATAGTCCTGACACCAGCTGACGGTCGACCTGCCCCAATCGATTACTATTCGGTGAGTCAACGGCTCGAAAGCGTCAACAACATCCATGTCACACACGATTTCATCAGCATGATGCGGACTCTGCACCTTGTTTCCGACCTTATAAACGCCAACAAACCGGGCCGTAGTTCCCGGCTCGCCGATAAAGGCAACCATATAATCAACATTTTCGAAACGCTTGCGACTCTGCTCCTTCTGATACTTCAGAAAAGTTTCCTTTTGATAACGATAAATGTTATAGAGCGTTCCGCGCACCTCTTCGCCATCTACCATCTTGACTTTCCGGTTATCGGCGTGGCGCACCAGGCGAACAGTCTTTGCGGCGTCGAAATCCGCATCGCGGCCCCGCAGCAGCTCCTGAATAGTAACTATTGCGCCGGAATCATGCTTGAAAGCATCAATTTTACTTTGATCGATTGTCATAACTTTTAGTGGGGGGAATATAAATTGAGATAATATTGTGGTTAGCAGGAATATAAAAAGGGCCGCTCTCCGTGCAACTCGAAGGCATCGCCAAACGCCTGTACCAACGCACAGAGAGCAGCCCATATAAGATGAGCTGTTCTGCTGCGCCTCGTTGGTTCTGATGAATTGGCGATTTATCGAGTAAGAGGCACTTTCTCTTCAAAAAATTGTCACTCTTGACCTTGCAAATTTACACATTTTATTTTGATTTACGCCCATTACGCAAATTTTTATGGATTACGAGTGCAAAATTAGCCCATCCATTCGCCAAAAGTCAGCGAAACCACCCCGAAAAAACTCCCCCGCCCAATCATCTACCTCCCCCTTAACGACCCTAAGGTCCTTAACGTCCCTAACGACCTTAACGACCCTAACGACCTTAAAAAAGCGCTCCGCAAAAATGCGCTCCGCCCGGCCCGACGAGCCAAAGGTGACATTTTGTCAGTTTGGGGCAGGTGTCAACTTTTTTGGCACGTTATTTGTTACTCCATTGCAAAACAAACGAAAATATTAACTAACTAAAAATTTTAACATAACCGAAATTATGGGAAAAATCATTGGCATTGACCTTGGCACCACCAACTCTTGTGTTGCCGTTCTCGAAGGTAAGGACCCCGTTGTTATTCCTAACAGCGAAGGTCGTAACACAACTCCGTCAGTAGTCGCTTTCACCGACGGCGGCGAACGCAAGGTCGGCGAACCGGCCAAACGTCAGGCTATTACGAATCCTAAGCGCACGATCTATTCTATCAAGCGCTTCATGGGCGAAACCTGCCAGGACGTTGAAAACGAAATCAAGCGCGTGCCCTACAAAGTAGTTTGTGGCGCTAACAATACTCCCCGCGTCGACATCGACGGCAAGGAATATTCGCCTCAGGAAATCTCGGCAATGATTCTTCAGAAAATGAAGAAAACCGCTGAGGACTATCTGGGCCAGACCGTGTCGGAAGCCGTTATTACCGTTCCGGCATATTTCAACGACGCTCAGCGTCAGGCAACCAAAGAAGCCGGTGAGATTGCCGGTCTGACCGTTCGCCGTATTGTTAACGAACCCACCGCAGCTGCCCTGGCCTATGGCCTCGACAAGGATGGCAAGGACCAGAAGGTTGCAGTGTTTGACCTCGGTGGCGGCACGTTCGATATCTCTATCCTCGAACTGGGCGACGGCGTGTTTGAAGTTAAGTCAACCAACGGCGACACCCACCTGGGCGGTGATGACTTCGACCAGGTTATCATCGACTGGCTGGCCGACGAGTTCCAGAAGGAAGAAGGCGTTGACCTGCGCATGGACCCCATGGCTCTGCAGCGCCTGAAGGAAGCCGCCGAAAAGGCTAAAATCGAACTGTCGAGCTCGACCTCAACCGAAATCAACCTGCCTTATATCATGCCCGTTAACGGCCTGCCCAAACACCTGGTAAAGACCCTTACCCGCGCTAAATTCGAGCAGCTGGCCGACCTGCTGATTCAGGCAACCGTTGAACCCTGCCGCAAGGCGATGGAAGACGCCGGCCTGACTCCCGCCGACATCCACGAAGTTATTCTCGTTGGCGGTTCGACCCGTATTCCCGCTATCCAGCACAAGGTTAAGGAAATCTTCGGCAAAGAACCCTCCAAGGGTGTTAACCCCGACGAAGTCGTTGCCGTTGGTGCAGCAATCCAGGGCGGCGTGCTCTCGGGCGACGTTAAGGACGTTCTGCTGCTCGACGTTGTTCCTCTGAGCGTCGGTATTGAAACCCTCGGTGGCGTAATGACCAAGCTGATTGAGGCCAACACCACTATTCCTACCCGCAAGAGCGAAACCTTCTCGACCGCAGCCGACAACCAGCCCAGCGTTGAAATCGTAGTGCTTCAGGGCGAACGCCCCATGGCAAAAGACGACAAAGTCCTCGGCAAGTTCCACCTCGACGGCATCGCACCCGCTCCCCGCGGCATTCCTCAGATTGAAGTGACCTTCGAGGTCGACGCAAACGGTATTCTCAACGTTTCCGCCAAGGATAAAGCAACCGGCAAGGAACAGAGCATCCGCATCGAAGCATCGTCGGGTCTGACCGACGCTGAAATCAAGCGCATGAAGGAAGAAGCAGAAGCCAACGCCGCTGCCGACGCCAAGGAAAAAGAGCGCGTCGACACCATCAACAAGGCCGACTCCATCATCTTCCAGACCGAAAAGCAGCTCAACGAACTCGGCGACAAGATTCCCGCCGACAAGAAAGCCGCAATTGAAGCAGCCGTTGCCAAGCTGAAAGACGCCCACAAGGCTCAGGACATCGCCGGTATCGAGGCCGCCATCAAGGAAATTGAAACCACCTTTGGCGCTGCCCAGCAAGACATCCTCAACGCTCAGGCCCAGGCCCAGCAGGCAGGTGCCCAGCCCGGCGCCGGCGCTCCGAACCCCGGCAACCCCGGCGGCGACGACCATGTAACCGACGTTGACTTCGAAGAAGTTAAGTAAACACACCTCTCCATAGATAGTAATTAAGGAGTGCGACCCCTGCGGTCGCACTCCTTTTTTTTCTGTCAGTGGGGGAGTTAGAGGGAGGCGATGTAGTCGGTGAGGGAGAGGGAGGGGTCGAGGGCGAGCTTTTTGCGCAGGCGGTAGCGGGCCATTTCAACGGATTTGAAGGAGATGTTGATCAGCGGCGCGATTTCTTTGCTGGTCAGGCCCATGCGTATGTAGCAGCAGAGGCGCACGTCGGCCTGCGAGAGTTGGGGGTGCAGCTGGTGCAGACGTTTGGTGTAGTCGCCGTAAACAACGTCGAAGTTGCGGTTGAAGGTGCTCCAATCGTCGTCGTGGCTGATGTTTTGTTCAATGGAGGTTTGAATGTGCGAAAGCTGTTTCTGCACCGCCGGGTCGAGCGATTTTTCTTGCTGGATGTGGGAAATCTTGGACGCTATGTCGTTGAGAATCTCGTTTTTGCGAATGAGGTTCATGGTCGCGCTGCTGAGTTCGTCGCTTTTGTGTTTGATGTCGATTTCGAGTTGCTCGGATTTGAGGGTTGCGATTTCGTAGTCTTTGTGGAGGGCGTCTTGCTCGGCTTGTTTGCGCATTTCGTCGAGTTCGAGGTCCTTTTGGGTTTCGAGGCGTTGCTCGGCGTTGTATTTCCAGCGCATGATGGCCAGGGTCGTGCCTGAGAAGCCGGCGATTATCAACAGCAGGTAGAGGACCTTGGCGGCGGTTGAGCGATACCAGGGCGGAAGGATTTCGAATCCGAAGGCGGTTTCGCTGTCGTTGCCGGTCTGGAGGTTGCGGGCGCGCAGGTGGAGGGTATATTTCCCTTCGGGCAGGCGCGTGTATTCGCGTGCTGATTCGGTTGAGGGTATGCTCCAGGTTTTGTCGTAGCCTTCGAGGTAGGAGCTATAGTGAACGCCGTCGGCGGTTCGGAAGTCGGGACATGCGAAGTCGAAGCGCAGCGAGTTCAGGGCAAAGGGGAGCACCAGCGGTTCGCGGTCGGCTGAGGCCGTTGCGCGATAGACCATTGAGTCGCCGTTGGCATAGATGTAGCTGACAAGAGGGGAGGCTTCGGGGGTTTCGTCGGCGTGCGATGTGAGGTCAATGTCCCAGAAACCGTTTTGGTTGGCCATCAGGAGATGGTCGTCGTTGAGGGCCGTTATGTGTTCAAAGCCGAACACGAGCCCCTCGTTGATGGTTTTGGCCATAGCAATGCGGCTAACGGCCACCGAGCCGTTGTCGGGTCGGGCCACTTCGATGCCGGCGCGGTCAATGAGGATTGTTTTGCCGTCGGCAACGTGGAGCGTCAGTGGGTTGCCGGCAGTGAACACGGTCGCGAGTTCGCCGTCGGCAACGAAGCCGGTGCCCGAGTCGTTGAGAGAGAAGAAGCCGGCTTCGTTGATAATCACCGGCTTGCCGTCAACGATGGCAACGGAGTTATTGCGCGCCGTTGGCAGGCCGTTCTTTTCGGTGAAGAAGCTGACGGAGTCGATAGCTGAATTGTCGGGCGACAGGGTTATGCAGTATATCCCCTTGAGCCAGTGGCTAATCCAGAGGCGGTTGCGGCTGTCGATGTCGAAGCGGCCGCGAACGTCGGGGTAGTCTTCGGCGAGTTTGACGGAAGTCCACTTTCCGTTGACGTTGCGGAGAATATGGAAGCCGTCGTAGGATGAAGCAACGGCGGTTGCCTGCGCCGTTTCGTTAAGCAGGCGAATGCAGTAGGTTCCGCCGAGGCCGTCGATTTTGTGGAAGCCGGCGCGGTCGTGGAAGTAGGCGCCCGCGTCGCAGCTAACGAAGAAGCCGTCGTTGGCAATCGGCGTGATGGACCATATCTGGCCCTGCAACTCGCGCCGCAGCGGCAGGGGCGACGGGCCGGATGCAAACGGATAGCGCGAGGAGAAGAGCCCTTGGTTAGTGCCGAAATAGATCGTTTGGTCGCAGAGGAGCGACGTGTAGCCGGCACCGACGTTGTTTGAAGTGCCGATAATATTGGTTATCGGCGAGTTATACATTGCGTAGTCCAGGCCGTTGTCCAGACAGAGCCAAATGTTGCCGCGGTTGTCGAACCCGGCGTTGAGAACCGTGTTGTTCTGCATTCCGCTCTCCATATTAATATATTTGGTGACGCCGGCCTTGAAATTCTTAACGACAGCGCCGCCCGTAACCGTTCCGAACAGGTAGTTGTTGCCGTTGCCGGCGGCGCAGAAGAGCTGATTGTCGATCAGGAAGTCGTTGATATCGCTTCGGAGCGGTTCGGCCGAGTTGCCGTCGTAGGCATAAAGGCCGTTCATTTCCGTTGCAATCAGCAGGCGGCTCTCGAGCGGAAGGATTCCGCGGATTTTCTTGCCGTTGAGGGCCGCGGTGTTCTCCAGTTGGGTCAGGTTGCCGGCAGTGTCGAGGCGGCTGATGTGGCCCTCCTCCGTTCCGATGAAAATGATGCCGCCGATGTTGGCCGACGTTGCAATACGCTCGGGCGAGGCCACGGCGCGGGTTTCCGAGCCGTCGAAGCGCAGCATTATGTTGTCGCACTGAAACCAGATGATGTCGTTTTGCTTCAAAACGTTCCAAACCTCGGTGAAACGGGCTTCGGCGCGGTCGCTGATGGTTTCGAGTAGCGAAACGTAGGTCAGGCAACCGGTTTCGGGGTCGGCGAAGAAATAGCCGAACTCCTCGGAGCCGCCACAGTAAATGCGGCCCGATTCGGCGTCGTAGAATAGCGAGCGCACCGTTGTCAGGTTCGGCAGCGGATATTTTTGCCATCGTTCGCCGTCGCAGGTCAGCAGGCCGTCGCGGTTGCCGATATAGAGGCGGCCGATGGAGTCGTGGGCCACGGCCCAGTTCTGGGGGCCGCCGGAGTAGATTGCCCGCGGAAAGTTTCGGACCTGAACGAAGCCCGAGGCGCCGGCATCGGTCGGCGAGCCGATGGAGGCGAGAATCAGAAATATGAAAATTTTCAGAATTGAGCGCATGGTAATAGACTTTTTTCGATAGGTTAGTGCAAAGGTGCGAAAAATTTTTGTGTAGGGGTGGGAAGTTTTATATGTTATATAACATGTTTTGTGCAATGCGTTGTGAATTAGTGTGTTGAAAAATGGGGTTGTGGTACTGTAGGGGCGATTTTAGGGTATTGTAGAGGTTATGTAGGGGTAAAATATTTGCAGAATCCTTTTTTAGTATATAAATTTGCGCCGTCAAATCGAAACAATTAACCAATTCATTATCCATGAATAAAGCATTCCTAACAATTCTGTTTGCCCTGATAGGGCTGAGCTCCTGGGCTCAGTCGTTCACGGTGACGGGCACGGTCACTTCGTCGGACGACGGCGAACCGCTGGCCGGCGCCACCGTTAAAGTTAAAGGCAAATCGGTTATGACCGCCGCCGATATTGACGGTCACTACACCATTACAGTTAACGGTAAACAAGCCGTTCTGGAATTTTCCTACGTTGGCTACGCGGGCGCCGAGCGCACCGTTAAGCAGGCCGGCGTGGTTGACGTTGTTATGACTCCCGATGCCGGTGTGCTCGACGAAGTAGTCGTTATCGGTTATGGCGCCGTTAGAAAGAGCGACCTGACCGGTTCGGTTTCGAGCGTCAACGCCGATAAACTCACCAAAACGCCCGCCGCCTCGCTTTCCAATGCCCTTCAGGGTCAGGTTGCCGGCGTTACGGTCAACTCGCTGACCGGTCGTCCGGGCGCGGGCGCCGAAGTGCGCATCCGCGGTGTCGGAACGGTCAACGGCGCATCGCCTATCTATGTTGTCGATGGCGTTATTGCCGACAATATCGACTTTTTGTCGCCTAACGACATCGAACACATCGAAGTGCTGAAAGACGCCTCGGCCACCGCAATCTACGGTGCGCGCGGCGCCAACGGCGTTATTATCGTTACCACCAAGGCCGGCGGCTTCTCCACTCCGACCCACATCAGCTTCAACGGCTACATCGGCGTTCAGCAGCGCTGGAAAAAGCTCAACGTTATGAATGCCAAGGAGTATGCCGACACCTATCTGGCCATCAACGGCAACAAGGCAATGAAGACCTACTATGAACGCGAGGGCCTGAACGGCTTCCTCTACATGTTCCAGCAGCTGCGCAGCTCCGAGTTCCACGCCATGCCGAAAATCTCCTCGCAGCCCAACGGCTTTGACTACAGCGCCGTTGACACCGACTGGCAGGACGAAGTTTTCCGCGACGGCCTGATTCAGAACTACCACCTCTCGATCGACGGCGGTTCCGACAAGGTCAGCTACTCAATGTCGGGCAGCTGGTTTGGCCAGGAAGGTATCATCATCGGCTCTGACTACACCCGCTTCACCGGCCGCATCAACACCACCTTCAAGGCATTCCCCTGGCTGAAAGTCGGCGAGAACATCTCGTTCATGTCGTCGGTTGCCAAAAACGCCTATGAAAGCGGCGACAACTCCGAGAGCGCCGGTGCCAGCATCATCTCCGCCGCCTTTGCAATGGCTCCGTGGGATCCCGTGCGCTACCCCGAAGGCGCAGTCAACTCCAAGGGTCAGTCGCTCGCCGGAGGTCTGTCGGCCGGCTCGATGTTCAAAAACGTTACCAACCCCTTCTCGATGGTTGAATACTCCCACCCGAAGGTCAACAACGACCGCCTGGTCGGCAACGTTTTCATGGAAATCCTGCCCGTCAGCCACCTGAGCTTCCGCAGCACCTACAGCTTTGACTATCGCCTCACCCGCGACCGCAGCTTTGGCGACGCCTACGTCGTTTCCGCCTACGACAAACGCTCGAAGAACTTCCTGTCGTCGTCGATGGCCCGCAGCTACTACTGGAACAACGACAACATCCTGACCTACGACAACACCTTCGGCCGCCACAACCTGACCGCAATGGCCGGTTTCACCGTTGAAGAATACAACTACTACTCTATTGGTGGTTCTGGTTCAACCATCCTCAACCCGGTTGAACGCAACTGGTACCTGTCGCAGGTAACCGACGACTTCGGCCGTCCGGGCGACAGCGTTGGCCGCAACCGCCGCCAGTCGTGGCTCGGTCGTGTCAACTACGGCTACGACAACCGCTACCTGCTGACCGTTAACTTCCGCGCCGACGGTTCCAGCAAATTCTCCGAAAACCGCTGGGGCTACTTCCCCTCCTTCGCGCTGGCCTGGAAAATGAACAACGAAGCCTGGCTGCGCAACGTAACCTACCTGAACGACCTGAAAATCCGCTTCGGCTGGGGTAAGGTCGGCAACGACAACATCGGCAACGACGCCTTCCTGCTGAAGATGTTCAACACCGGTCCCACCTTTGTTGACTACGTTCTCGGCGCCGACCAGGCGCTGGCCAACGGCGCCGCCGTTCTGACCTGGATCAACCAGGGCGGCCACTGGGAAAACACCGAGCAGTGGAGCGCAGGCGTTGACTTCCGCTTCTGGAACGGTTTGCTCTCCGGCTCTGTCGACGGCTTTATCCGCGACACCAACGATATGCTCATGGGCGTTAACGCTCCCGCGCAGGTCGGCAACCGCTATGCCGGCACGGCCAACGTTGGCAAGGTGCGCAACAAGGGCATTGAAATCCAGCTCGACCACACCAAGCAGGTGACCAAAGACTTCCGCTATTCAGTGGGCGGCAACGTTTCGTTCATCGACAACAAACTGGTTGCGCTCAACGGCGGCTCGCCCATCTACACCAACTACCAGAACATTCAGGTCGTTAACCAGGGCTTCCCCCTCTATTACTACTGGGGCTACCAGTATGAGGGCGTTTATCGCTCCGACGAAGAGGTTCTTGAACACCTCCACGGCTACGACGCCAAGACCTCGCCCTTCCACGCCGGCGACGCCAAGTATCGCGACAACAACGGCGACGGCGTTATCGACGACAACGACCGCGTTGAACTCGGCTCGTCGATTCCCAAGGTGAACTATGGCATCAACCTCGGTGCATGGTATAAAGGCTTCGACCTTCAGCTCTTCTTCCAGGGCACTGCCGGTTCGAAAATCTACAACCAGATGCGCACCCGCCTGGAAAGCGACGGCTCAACGAGCATTCTCTCGCCCGTTATGGCCGACGCCTGGACCGAAGATAACCCCAACGGCTCCATTCCCAATCCGCGCAACTCGGTTAACTACTATGCCTCGGACCGCTTCCTGGAAAAAGGCGACTACTTCCGCCTGAAAAACCTTCAGCTCGGCTACTCGCTGCCGAAAAAGGTGTTTGGCAAGAGCGGATTCGAAAGCTGCCGCTTCTATGTTCAGTGCTCCAACGTGTTCACCGTTACCAAATACTCGGGCTATGACCCCGAAGTCAGCAGCGGTGTTGACTACGGCAACTATCCCCAGAGCCGCACCTTCCTGTTCGGCGTTAACATAACCTACTAATAAGCCTTTCATCATGAAAATCTCCAATATATTCAAAACTTGCGCCCCGGCAGCCCTTTTGATGCTGACCGCATGCAACAGCTGGCTCTCCGAGCCGACTCCGGGCGTTACCGGGCTCGACGAGTTCTTTACCAGCGGTGCTGCCTGCGAGCAGGTAGTCAACGGCTGCTATGCCCCCCTGGCCTGGGAGTTCAACAAAACCTACTTCAGCGAATGGTTTATCGGCGACATCGCCTCCGACGACGCCCTCAAGGGCGGCCAGAACAAGGCCGACGGCTCCGATGCCTACGACATCGATAACTTCAAGACCAACGCCAACAACGGCATTCTGCTTGACTACTATCGCGCGAAATACATGGGCATCAGCCGCTGCAACCTCGCCATCCGCGAAATTGCAAAATATCAGCCCGACACTACCCTGACCGTCGAAACCCAGAACCGCATGATCGGCGAAGCCCGCTTCCTGCGCGGATTCTACTATTTCCAGCTGGTACGCGTGTTTGGCGGAGTGCCCCTGTCGCTCGACGTTATTGAATCCGACGCCAACTGGCGCAGCCCGCGCGCCTCGGTCAGCGACATCTACGATGCCATCGTTGCCGACTTCGAAGCCGCCGAGAAGCTGCTCTGGGCCAAGAGCGCCTACGCTCCCGAAGACCTTGGCCGCGCAACCCGCGGCGCCGCCCGCGCAATGCTCTGCAAGGCCAACCTCTATCGCAAGAACTACGACGAAGCCTACAAGTGGGGCAAAAAGTTCATCGACGAGGAATATAATGCCGGCGAATACTCCCTGTTCACCAACTATGCCGACAACTTCACCCTTGCCGGCGAAAATGGCTCGGAAAGCGTGTTTGAAATCCAGTATATGGCCGACCCGACCAGTGACTACGGCGAAGGCTTCGGCTTTACGCGCGGCACTTTCGGCGCCATTCTGACCCGCCCGCGCCTCGACAGCATGGGCAGCAACAAGGGCTGGGGCTGGAACCACCCGACCCAGAACCTCTTCGATGAATACGAAGCCGGCGACCCGCGCCGCGAGCTGACCATCGGCGTTCCCTCAGCCGAGGAAGCCAGCAGCGTTGAGGTTAACTACCTCGGCTCGCCCTACTATAACATGAAGGTCAGCCAGGTTGAAAACAACATGTACCCGGCGCTTGACCACGACAGCCGCGGCGCGCTGAACTACCGCCTGGTGCGCGCTTCCGACGTGTTGCTGCTCTTCGCCGAAGCCGCCCTCGAAAGCGGCAAGAGCGAAACCGAGGCCAAATGGGCTCTCGAGCAGGTTCGCAGCCGCGCCCGCATGATGGCCAGCGACTCCAATGCGCTCCCCGAGTTCCCCAACTACCTCGGCTACTCCAACAACGCCGAATCGCTGCGCAAGGCAATCCGCCACGAACGCCGCGTTGAGCTCGCAATGGAAGGCCACCGCTGGTTCGACCTGGTTCGCTGGGGCATCGCCGCCGAAGTGATGGACAAGGACAACGGCAGCTACGGCAAAAACGAATCAGCCGAAGCCCGCGAAGAAATGGCCTCGTTCATCAAAGGCAAACACGAACTCTTCCCCATCCCCTCGGAGGAAATCGCTCTGAACCCGATGGAACAAAACAACGGATATTGATTGATATGATATAGTATTCTTATTCTCCTCTCTCCTCGCTTTTTTAACAGACCACTATTATTAACTCAATACCAATTATTATTTATGAAAAAATTTACTCTTTTCGCAGCCGCAGCCTGCATGGCAATGGCCGCAAATGCGCAGTACACCTGCGATCCCGGTGCTGAAAACGTTGTTAACAAAAAGCCCACCAACGTTGACTACATCATCCTTTCCGAAGAAGCCATCGCAACTTTCCAGGGCGCAGGCGCAAAGATGCAGTATGTTGGCCCCAGCCCCGACGAAGGCCGCAACCTCTGGTACTGGAATGGCTTTGATGCCGGCAGCGACGCTTATCCCCGCGTAGATTTCGATAACGGCGGTTACACCTCGGTTGAAGTTAACGGCGTAGGCGGCTGGTCAGGCGCAGGTTTCGCTATCAACGGCCCCCTGTCGGACGACAAAGGCCCCGGCGTTAACCTCAGCCACTTCAACGACGACACCATGTTCCACATCGCCTACATGTCGCCGACCAACAACGCTCCGGCTTCGATTGCCCTGATTCTGCTCGACGACGGCGCAAACGGTTCTCAGCCCGCCAAAGTAGCTCTCGGCGACGCCTTCAACGACAACGGCGCTATCTTCCCCGCCATCGGTCCCAAGGCAGGCGACGACTGGCAGGGCATTGAAATCAGCCTTGGCAACCTCAAGAAACTCTGGCCCCTCTTCGACCTGAAGAACAAAGCTGCATGGGGCGGCAACATCATGTCGTTCCTCGGCGGCGGCGTTGCAGGCCAGACCTTTGCTTTCGACGCTCTTTATTTCTACAACACCAATGAAGAAGGCGGCCTGAACGAAGTTGGCGTTAACTCGAACGTTGAGTTCATCGTTACCAACAACACCGTGAACGTTGCCGGTGCAAACGGAATTGTTCTCTACAATATTGCAGGTGCAGCTGTTAAGAGCACTGAAGGTACCACCCTGGGCATCAACGGTCTGCCCGCCGGCGTTTATGTGGCAAAGGCTGCCGGCAAGACCTGTAAGGTGGTTGTAAAATGATTGAATTTGATTAATTTTTGATTGGTAGATAGTATTATTTAACCAAAAAGGCGGGGGGCGCGCCGAAAGATGCCCCTCGGCGCACACCCCCGCCTTTCCTTTATTTTCTGAAACTAAGATGAAAAAACTTGTTAGCGCCATATTATTAATTGCAGCCGGTGTTGCTCCGGAAGTTGTTTCGGCCCAGTCGGCCGGTACGGCAACCGAGGGTTTCACTCTCGTCTGGCAGGAACTTTTCGACGCCGACAGTCTGAATCGTGATCGCTGGAACATTGAGATCAACGGCGCAGGTGGCGGTAACAACGAACTGCAATACTACACCGACCGCACCGAAAACGTTCGCGTAGAGAACGGCTGCCTTGTTCTGACCGCCCGCCGCGAACAGTATAAAAACAAAAACTTTACCAGCGGCCGCATCAATTCCAAGAAACTGATTGCTTTTACCCACGGCATGATCGAGGCCTCCATCAAGCTGCCCTCGACCGCCAACGGCCTCTGGCCCGCCTTCTGGATGATGGGCAATGACTACGACGAAGTGGGCTGGCCCCGCTGCGGCGAAACCGACATCCTGGAAATGGGCAATGCCGACGGTATCAAATCCGGCTCGCAAAACCGCTACTTCAACGGCGCCTGCCACTGGGGCCAGGGATGGCCCGCCGCATCCTACGCAAAGGCAAGCTCCCATCTCTATAGCCTGCAAGACGGCGAATTCCACCTGTTCACGGTGGTTTGGGACGAAACCGGCATCAAAATGTATGTTGACCGCGACAAGTATCCCAAATATAACCCCTACTACAAGCTCGACTGCCCGCAAACCGAACCCGACAACGAATGGTCGCCCGGCAATTATTTCCACAAGGATAACTTCATTCTGTTCAACCTTGCCGTAGGCGGCGACTTCACCGGTATTCACCAGGCCGGCAACATTACCGCGCTCAACGACGAGAACGGCAACGAGGCGTCGATGCTGGTTGACTACGTTAAAATCTATCAGAAAGGCGTAGACTCCGAACACACCGATTTCAACGACCGCGGCGACCTCGACACCGGAATCATCTCCGTCGAACTCGCCGACGACAACATCTATGAAATCACCTTCAGCGGCGACGAGCTGACGACCAAGGCTCCCGAGCTATCTCTTTTTACCCCGGCCGGACGGTGTGTGGCCAAGTCCGCGACCGGCCAAATCTCAACTGCGGGACTGACTCCCGGAATTTATCTGGCCTCCAATCGGCAGAATACTATTAAAGTGCTGATTAAACATTAATTAGATATTACTCGGCATTTCGGCCGGATGCGCGCCCGAGGCGTGTGTCTTGCGGATGCTATACCATAACATCAAATAAACCAATCGCTCTGATGAATAAGAAAAACCTTTTGTTTTCGGCTCTGATGGCAGCCGGCTGCGCGTTTTCGGCAATGGCGGTTCTGCCCGAAGCTGAAATCAACAGCCGCGTCAACGACCTGATCGGCCGCATGACACTCGAAGAAAAAATCGGCCAGCTGAACCAGCTGTCGGGCTACGGCTATGCGCCCGAAATGGTTGGCCAGATCCGCAACGGCGCCGTAGGCTCCATTCTCAACGAAGTAGACCCCGAGGTGGTCAACAAGCTCCAGCGCGAAGCCGTTGAGAACACCCGCCTGGGCATTCCGTTGATTTTCGCCCGCGACGTTATTCACGGTTTCAAGACCATTTTCCCCATTCCGCTGGGCCAGGCCGCAACGTGGAACCCCGCCGTCGTTGAGGAGGGTGCGCGCATCGCAGCCGACGAAGCCAGCTCCGTCGGTATCCGCTGGACCTTCTCGCCGATGGTCGACATTTCGCGCGACGCCCGCTGGGGCCGCATCGCCGAGAGCTTCGGCGAAGACCCGGTTCTGTCGGAGACCCTGGGCGTAGCGATGGTCAAGGGCTATCAGAGCGACGACCTCTCGCAGCCCAACACTATGGCCGCCTGTGCGAAACACTTTGCCGGCTACGGCGCAGCCGAGAGCGGCAAGGACTACAACACCACCTGGATTCCCGAGGAGCTTCTGCGCGACGTTTATCTGCGTCCGTTCAAGGCTCTGGCCGACGCCGGCTCGGCAACGTTCATGTGTTCGTTCAACGATATTAACGGCGTTCCTTCGTCGGGCAACCGCAAGCTGCTGCAAAACATTCTGCGCGACGAATGGGGCTACGACGGCCTGATGGTCAGCGACTGGGGCTCGATTCAGCAGATGATTCCCCACGGCTACAGCGAAAACCTGCGCCACGCCGCCGCCCAGGCCGTTGATGCCGGCGTTGACATCGACATGGAGAGCTACGCCTACACCGGCCACCTGCGCGACCTCGTTGAAAAGGGCGAGGTTAGCGAAGCTCGCGTTGACTCGCTGGTTCGCAACGTTTTGAACCTCAAGTATCGTTTGGGCCTGTTTGAGAACCCCTACGTTGACGTTGCGACCTCCAAGCGCTTCTATGCTCCGGCCTCGCTCGACGCCGCCCGTCGCGCCGTTGAAGAGAGCGCCATTCTTCTGAAAAATACAGGTACACTTCCCATAAATAATTCTAAGGTAAAAAAGATTGCAGTTATCGGGCCGATGGCCGATGCTCAGCACGACCAGGCCGGCACTTGGGTGTTCGACCTCGAAAAGGAGCATTCGGTCACTCCTCTGACCGCCCTGCAGCAGATGTATGGCAAAGAGAACGTTATTTATGCGCCCGGTCTCGACTACACGCGTGATTTGTCGACTAAAGGCTTTTCCGATGCCGTGAAGGCAGCCAAAAAGGCCGATGTGGTATTGTATTTTGCAGGAGAGGAAGCGGTTCTCTCCGGAGAGGCCCATTGTCGTGCGGACCTCTCGCTGCCCGGGGCCCAGAGCCGACTGCTCCAGGAGCTGAAGGCTACGGGCAAACCCGTAGTGATGGTTGTTCAGGCCGGCCGCCAGCTGGCAATCATGCCCGAAAGCGAACTGGCCGACGCGGTCGTTTACTGCTTCCACGGCGGCACGATGACCGGCCCCGCGCTGGCCAATCTGCTCAGCGGCAACGTTAACTTCTCGGGCCGCTGCCCGGTTTCGTTCCCCCGCATGTCGGGCCAGGAGCCGCTCTACTATAACCGCAAGAACACCGGCCGTCCCGCCGAAGGCATTACCCTTATCAACGACATAGAACTCGAAGCCGGCCAGACCTCCACCGGCTGCACCAGCTATTATCTCGACGCCGGCGACGGCGCCCTGTTCCCCTTCGGCTACGGTTTGAGCTACACTGACTTCACCTATTCCGATCCGGTTCTGTCGGCATCGGAAATCGGCCCCGACGGCACCGTTACGGTTAAATGCACCGTTACCAACAGCGGCGACCGCGCCGGCTCGGAAGTTGCCCAGCTCTATATCCGCGACCACGTTGCCTCGCTGATTCGCCCCGTTCGCGAGCTGCGCGGCTTCGAAAAAATCACTCTTCAGCCCGGCGAGAGCAAAACCGTTGAGTTCGTTCTGACTCCGGCCGAACTTGCCTTCCACGTCAATGGCTCGCAAACCGTTGTTGAACCCGGCGAGTTTAGCGTTTGGGTCGCCCCCAACGCCAACGAAGGCACTCCGGCCCGTCTGACAGTTGTTAAACCCCAAACCGTTGCATCACGATAAGTTATGAATCTTCAGAAATTCTTTAGAGCCTCCGCGGCCGCGCTGATTTTCAGTGCGGCCCCGGCCTTTGCCAAAGCTCCCAAGCGCGGCATCAGCGAAAACGAAATCCGCTTCAAGGCCGAGCTGGCCCTGCTGGCGAAAAACACGACCTGGTTCTATAACTGGGGCAACTCGTTTGGCAACAGCTATCTGGGTGAAAACCCGGGCATGGAGTTCGTTCCCATGTGTTGGAACGGCTCGTATAGCGAAGACAAAATCCGCGCCTATGCCCAGTCCCACCCCGAAACCAAATATCTGCTCGGCTTCAACGAACCGAACTTCACCAACCAGGCCAACATGACCCCGCAGGCAGCCGCTGCCGCCTGGCCCCGCGTTCAGGCCCTGGCCAAGGAGCTGGGTCTCAAGCTCGTTGCCCCGGCAATGAACTATTCGCCCAATCCGCCCTATCAGAGCCCGACACAGTGGTTCGACGAGTTCGTTGCGCTGGTAGGCTCCGATGCCTTTGACTACCTGGCCGTTCACTCCTATGGCGGCTTCGGCAACATCAAGGAACTTGCAACCACCTTCCACGACCGCTACGGCAAGGACGTTTGGGTAACCGAATTCTGCCTCTGGCCCGACGAAGGCAACCCCAACTCCTACGTTTCGCCCGAAGCGCAGATTGCCTCGATGATTCAAACCGTTGAGTGGCTCGAAAAGACTCCCTGGATTTTCCGCTACGCCTGGTTCAAGGCCATCGGCAACTCCAACGCCGACAAAGGTCCGAACTTCGGCCTCATCGCCCCCGGCAGCCGCGAGGACGAGCGCTTGCTTTCGGAGCAGGGCAAGGTTTACTACAACTTGCCCACCTTCGACCCCGACGTGTATCATTCGGTCAACACCTTCGTGCCCACCCGGGACTTCATTGCCCAGAACGGCATTCTGCTCGGCAGCAACACCGACCCGCAGGTCGACGCCGAAATTGAAATCACCCGCTTCAATGCCGGCGCCTGGGCCGACTATCAGTTCGACGTTCCGGCCGATGGCGACTACGTTCTGACGCTGCGCGTCGCCGGCCAGGGCGAGCCGGTCCGCTTCGACCCGATTATCGGCGTTTTCAGCGTTAACGCCGACTCCGAGCAGGGCGATGCACTCGCTCCCGCGCGCCAGTTCACCCTCTCGGGCAGCAACGACGTTTACACCGAGGAATACTTCACCCTGTCGCTCAAACAGGGCAAGCAGACCATCCGCATCGCCGACACCGCCCCCTACAGCCCCAGCGGCATCCGCATCTCGGGCCTGCGCCTGACCGACGCCGCCTCGATCCGCGCAATCACCGTTGACGATCTCAACGCAGCAACCGCCGTTTATAACCTCCAGGGTCAGCGCGTTTCGGTTTCGGCCGGCCTCCCCGGCGGCGTTTATATCGTCGGCAATCAAAAGATTTTTATCAAATAATTAATTCACATAAACTTTATGCTTAAATCATCAATCAGAATCGCAATGCTGGCCGCAGTTACCGCGGCTTCGGCATTCTCGGTTTCCGCGCAGGAAAATATCCTTGCCAACAAGCCGATTTACACACTGGGCGAGCCCAAGACCTGGACGGGCGGCGATCAGACCTACACCTTCATCGTTGACGACCTGCAGAAGCTCGTTGCCGTTCCGACCAACACCGCCAACGTTTACCTCTATCCCGAAAACGGCGCCATCAACACCCCCGAGAGCCAGGCCATCGGTATTCAGGGCTTCTATATCGACATGGAGTCCTCGAAGCAGGTCTACACGGTTTCCACCACTTGGGAAGGCGCCGCAGCAGCCGCGCTCAGCATCTACGTTACCGACGAAGTTCCCACCCTCGACATCCTCAACTCGCCGGCAACCTTCTCGGCCTCCGGCCTGGGTCAGTACACTGAAAAGACCTTTGTTCTGCCCGAAGGCGTTAAGGGCCGCTACCTGGTTTTCCAGCCCACCGAGCCCACCAACTGGGGCTGGGGTTGCAAAATGCGCTCCATCTCCGCAACCGCTCCCGAGGAATCGGTGCTGACCTCGTTCTCCGTCAGCCCCTTGTTTATTCCCGCAGGCGAATCTGCCGCCGTTACCTACACCTTCCTGAACCAGTTCGGCGTAGCTATGGATGCCGACGTAACGGTTGAGGGCGGTTCGCTCGACGGCAACGTTCTGACCATCAACGGCGACTATGCAACCTTCACGGCGTCGGCCAACGGCGTTGAAATGCAGGCAACCGTTTATGCTGTCAACGCACCTGAAATCCCCGCCGCCGCTTCGATTCTGGCTCCGGTCTACACTAACTACCCCGAAGGCTACAACTATAACGACATTGACTTCAACGGCACCGCCGGCTTCATCACCGCCTATAACGGCGGCGCCAAGGAGCTGGGTCGCATCCGTTGGGCCAACGGCGAAGTCGCTGCCGCTTTCGGCGACACCCGCTGCGTTTTCTTCTACAATAACAACGGCCTGATTCAGGGTGGCTGGAACACCAAAATCAACCCCTCCGAAAGAGGTTTTGGCATTCTCCACCTCGACATTTTCGCCACCCGCAACCTGGTGGGCAACGTAGTGTTCGAAGGCGCGAGCGTTATCGGTGTTAATCACGAAATCGTTCTGCAGCCCGGCAAGTGGAACAGCATCGACATTGCGCTGACCGGCGAAACCGACATCAACAACATGTCTGTTCGCTTCGACGAGGCCAACGCCGGCGACATTATTCTGAGCAACATCTATTTCTCGACCCAGCTCGACGCCAACGACCACGAGGCTCCGGTGTTTGACGCAGTAAGCGTTAACCCCTTGGCTATGGGTGCCACTTTCAACCTGACCGCTACCGACAACTCCGCAACTCTGGTCTACTATGTTATCAAGATTGGCGACGCTGCCTATAGCTGCAGCGGCAAGTCGGGCGAAGAAGTTGTCTACACCGTCAGCGGCCTGACCCCCGACACCGACTACACCGCTTCCATCACCGTTAGCGACGGCGTTAACGTTTCGGAAGCCAAGGAAGTCGCTTTCCACACCACCGTCCTCCCCGTTGCCGCCGATCCCACTCTGCCCGCCGAACAGGTAATCGCAGTGTTCAGCAGCTACTATGGCGCTACCGAGCTGCCTGCCTTCAACAACTGGGGCTCGGCGGCCTCGGCTGCTCCGATGACCGTCGGCGACAAGACTGTTCTTGCACTCAACAACTACGAGGGCCAGTGGGGCGGTCTGATTAACTTCGCCGTTAACAACACCGACCTCGAAATCAAGGCTCTTCATATCGACATTCTCGGCGCTGCCACCGACGGCGAGCTGACTCTCTATCCCGTTTGGAACGACGAAACCGGCATCAGCGTTCAGGCCGAAGGCACGCACCTGGTAACCGCCATCAAGGCCAACGAATGGAACTCGCTCGATTTCAACCTGGAGGATGACTTCGGCTATAAGGAAGGCACTATCTTCCAGTTCGCAATGAACGGCGCGACCATTCCTAACTTCGCCGTTGATAACTTCTATTTCTACACCAACGACTCCACCGCTATCAGCGACGTTAACATCGAAACTGCCGCCGAGGTCAACGTGTTTGACATGACCGGCCGTTGCGTTCGCGCCAATGTTGCTGCCGAAAAGGCCGTTGAAAACCTGCCCGCCGGCCTCTATATCGTTGGTGGCCGCAAGGTTCTGGTTAAATAAGTGAACGGAATGTAAACAAGTATAATGAATGAGAATCGCCCCATCGCGCATCAACGTGGCGGGGCGATTTTTTTCTCAAAAATCACCGAAAAGGAACTATGAAGAAAAGAATTATGGTTGCCGGCGCGCTTCTTTGGTCGCTGACGGCAATGGCGCAGCAGCCCGTCGGCGTCGGTTCGGCTTCATATGCCGCATATCCGCCTGCCTATAAGGCTCAGACCGCCGACCACGCCGGGTTCAACGCAACGAAGATGATGACCCGCAAGCTCTATGTTGACGAAAAGGAGGGTCAGCCGCTGCCGACCAACGACTGGTGGACCGACCTGATGGTTTCGCAGTTCTCGGGCGCGCTATGGAGCTACCCCGCAATGGTTCGCACGGCCGAAGAGGGCGTTACGGTTTGCTTTCCGACGCGCTGGAGCGATAACGGCACGGAGGTTTTGCCCGATTCGTGGGTGCGCGTCGGCGGCGTTAAGTTCAGCGCCTCGGAGGCGCGCGCCGTTGAGTGGCACGACTGGGACGTTGAGGCCCTGCTGCCGTCGGCCTCGGGCTTCGGCTCGATAAAGGCTACGCTGGCCCACGGAACTCCCTTTACCTGGCTGGAATTTTCGGGCGTGACGCCCGAACTGGCCGCTTCGGCTCCGATTCAGACCGTCAGGAGCGAAAAGGGTTCGGCAATGGTGCGCATCGGCAATGACCTCTATGGCCTCTATTTCGCCGAGGGCGTAGAGCCGGCCCGGAGCACCGACGGCACTCTGGTTTTCGAGGGCGCCGAGTGGCTGTCGGTCGCCCCGCTGAAGTCGGAGCAGCTGTTTGAGCTGTTCGAGCCATATGCGGCCTCGATTGTTAGAGAAACTGCCGTTGACTGGGCCTATGACGAAAAGAGCTCGCTGATTTCAACGACCTGGACCGTCAAGGCCGAAAACCTGCGCAACGGCTCGGCTTCGGCCCCCGTCATGCAGGGCTTTTTGCCTCACGTCTACAAGCATTGCGCCGAGTCAACGATTGACTATACAGCCGGCGCCGAATATCTGACCCCGCGCGGCACCCTGCGCCTGGCAACCGCCGCCGACGGCAAGTTCTCCTATGCCTACCGTTTCAGCGGCATGCTCCCCTACTATGCCGCTCCGCAGCCCCACGAAGGCTACGACCCGGAGCTGATGCGCCGGCTGATCGAGGAGTATGCGGCCGGAGGCTCGTTTGGCGACGACACCTACTGGGGCGGCAAGGGCCTGACCCAGATGGCTCTGAACATGACCTTTGCGCGCCAGACCGGCAACGACGACCTCTACCTCCAATCGAAGTCGAAGCTGAAGGCTGCGCTGGTCAACTGGCTGACCTACACTCCCGGCGAGGCAACGAAGTTCTTTGCCTACTATCCGCGCTGGGGCGGTATGCTGGGCTTCGACGTCAGCTATGATTCCGATGCGTTCAATGACCATCACTTCCACTATGGCTACTTCATCTATGCCGCAGCGCTGCTCTGCATGGAGGACCCGGAGTTTGCCGAGGGCTACGGCGAGATTCTGCGCATGATCGTTAAGGACTATGCCAACTATGACCGCTCTGATACGCGCTTTCCGTTTCTGCGCACGCTCGACATCTGGGCCGGCCATTCCTATGCAGGCGGCCTGGGCGACCACGGCAATGATAACGGCAACGGCCAGGAATCGTCGTCGGAAGCCATGCAGGGCTGGGGCGGCGTTTATTTGCTGGGCGTGGCGCTGGGCGACCGCGCCATGCGCGACGCTGGCATTTTCGGCTGGATGACCGAGAGCCGCGGCGTGGCCGAGTATTGGTTCGACCGCTCGCGCACGAACTATGACTATACGCGCTATGACCACCCCTATAACACCAACCTGACCTCCAAGGGCATCGGCTGGTGGACGTGGTTCTCGGGCGATCCCCTGTGGATGCACTCGATTCAGTGGATGCCGGTGTCGCCCTGTTTGAACTACCTGTCGGAAGACGCCGACTTTGTTAAATGGGACTATGAAACGATGATGGCCACGACGGCCTATTCCTGGTTCGACGGCCAGGAGCCGCTGGCGCGTCAGTCGGTAGGCAACGTGGTTCTCTGCTACATGGAACGCTCCGACCCGGAGGGCGCCGCCGCGATTTTCGACGAGGCCTATCGCCGCGGCATGGAGATTGCGCGCAACGTCGATACCGGCCATATTTCCTATTTCGTTATCCATAACCATCTGACCTATGGCGAAATCGACTTCACGGTGACCGCCGACTGCCCGAGCGCCAATGCCTATCGCCGAGCCGACGGAAAGGAAACCTTTATCGTTTATAATCCCGACGCCGCTACGCGCAGGGTAACTTTCTATCGCAACGGCCAGGCCATCAGGAGCGTTGACGCTCCGGGGCGGAGGCTGACGGCGTTTGACGACGCGGCGCTGCCGTCGCAGCTGAATCTGACGTCGGCCGAGGGATTCATTGTGGCTCCGGGCGCTTCGACTGCCCTGGGCGTCGAGTGTTTTGACCAATATGGCGCCGAGGCGTCGCTGCCGGGGGCCGTGAGCTACCGGGTCAGCTCGTCGGCGGCAACGGTTTCCGACGGCAAGCTGACGGTTGCCCCCACGGCTCCGCGCGGCTCGCGCTTCACCGTTACGGCCACCGCAGGCGCTCTTCAGGCCTCGGCGGAGTTCACGGTTAATGACCGCCCGGTCGTTCAGTCGGCGCGCATCGACGGCGTTCCGTCGCTGCTCGAGGTCAACTCGCCGGTTGAGCTGACAATGGTGTGCGTTGACCAGTATGGCGTTGAAACCGAGGCCGAGGCCGTCTGGACGGTTAACGGACGCAGGGCGCCGTCGGCAACGATGACCTTCGACGCGCCGGGCGTTTACGAGGTAACGGCTGCGCTGGGCACCGTCAAGGCTGCCGAGCGGGTGGTCGTTTTGCCGGTTCTGCCCGACGTTGCCCGCGGCTGCCATGTTGAGGCAAGCAGCTCCGAAAACGTTGGCACCGCGCCTGAAAACGCCGTTGACGGTGACCACAGCAGCCGCTGGGGCTCGGCCCACACCGAATCCGAGTGGTTCATGGTTGACCTGGGACGCCGCCATAAAATCACTTCCGTTACGATTGAATGGGAAACGGCCCATGCCGCCGACTACGACGTTGAAGTGTCGGCCGACGGCAAGGAGTGGGCCATTGCCTGCTCGCAGCGCGGCCTCGGCTCGGCCGGCACCGTTCGCCACGGCGTCAGCGCCGAGGGTCGCTACTTGCGCATCAACTGCCTTCGCCGCGCAACTCAATATGGCTACTCCATCATTGAACTGGCCGTTGGCGGTGTCAGCGCCGATGCGCAGCAGTCAACCGTCGTTGGCCTCGACATTTCCGCCCCGATGCTGATGGCCGAGGGTGTTGCAACCGAGGTCGGTGCCAAGGGCTACACTCTGGGCGGCAGCGCCGTTGAGGTTTCGGGCGTTCAGTGGAGCTCGAATCCGGCGGGCATGTTTAACAACGGCACGTTCACTCCGCAGACCTATGGCATTCACACGTTGACCGCCCGCCTGGGCTCGCTGTCGGCGTCGGCAACCGTTCTGGTCGAGGAGTCGGTTAAGCTCGCCTCCATAACCGTTACGCCCGAAAAATCGCTGATTCTCACCGGCGACGAGCTGGTTCTGACCATCGAGGGCCTGAATCAGTTCGGCGGAATTTTCAACATTGACCCCACCGCCGTTAAGGTCGACATCGAGCCGGAAGGCGCGACCTTCGACCCCGCAACGGGCATATTTACAGCCGACCTCCGCGGCGACTATAAGCTCAGTTTCAACGGCGGCATGGCAGTTGCCGAAGTCAGCGTGCGCAACGTTTCGGAGGCGAACCTGGCGGCTGGCAAGCCGGCCAGGGCGTCGTCGTATGTCGGCGGCAACAGTGCCGGCTGCGCCGTTGACCTGAACATGGACACCCGCTGGGAGAGCAACAGCTCCGACAACGAGTGGATTGCCGTTGAGTTGGGCGGCGCCTTTATGCTGAACCGCGTTGTTATTGAATGGGAAGGCGCCTATGCGTCGGACTATGCGATTGAAACCTCGCTCGACGGCCTGAACTGGTTCGTTGCCGCCGAGGTTACCGACGGCAAGGGCGGCCGCGAAACCGTTGACCTGCCCGATATTCCCGCCTCGGAGCTGAGAGTTGCGTGTCGGAAGCGCGCAACCGCCTGGGGCAACTCCATTTATGAACTCGAGGTCTATGGCAGCGCCCGCTTCGAACAGGAAAACAGCGGCGCGGCCCCGCGCATAACCTCCATCGACATCGAACCGGCCAACGGCTCGGTCAGCGGCTCGGTCAGCGTTGAGACTCCGGCTTTCGTTGCCGTTGCCATCAGCAATGCCGCCGGCGTTCGCCTGGGCGAAACCAAGGGCTTCGGCGAAACGGTTGACTTTGAGTTCGGCGACCTGCTCAGTGGCGAATATCTGATTGAGGCCACGTCGGAAGACGCCTTCGGCAACCGGGCAACTGCATCGCGCACCGTTGAGGTTGAATACTCGCTCGAGGGCGTGAACGTTGCCCTGAACAAGCCGGCCACCGCCACCTCGGCCGAAAACGGCGCCCTGACGGCCGACAAGGCCGTTGACGGCGACACGTCGACCCGCTGGGGCAGCGAGTTCAACGACGGCGAGGCCATCACGGTTGACCTGGTGAACACCTATGAGGTCGACCGCATCAGAATCGTTTGGAACGACCCGGCCTATGCAACCGACTATGTTGTTGAAACGTCGGTCGACGGCGAGGAGTTCCACCCGGTCGTTGAGCGCACCGGCTGGAACGGCACCACCGACGATGCGCGCATAGCGCCGACCGTTGCGCGCTATGTCCGCCTGACCGGTCTGCGCCGCGCAACGCCCTACGGCACCAGCATTGACGAGCTCGAAGTCTACGCGCAGTCCATTCTGCCGCCCGACGATGCGCTCCCTGCAGTCATTCACCGGCCCGACTCCGCCAGTCGCCGCTACGACCTGCTCGGACGCCCCGCCTCGCCCCGCCATCGCGGCCTGACCGTCACCCCCGACGGCCTCATCCACCTCCCCTCCCTCCGCTAACCTCCCCCCCCCGCTCTTGAAAATCAAAAGATGGAGTCTCAATATCGTTGGGACTCCATCTTTTTTCGACCGATTTCAGTGCTATTCCTAAAATTCTTTGTAACTTTGCAATTATATAGTAAGAAGTAAGCAGATTAAGTGCAATGAATAAAAAAGAAATATTTAACCGAATAGAATATATAGTGGCCTGTGTCGGAGCCTTTGCACAGCGATTTGACCTTTCCAACATACAGGCCTACGCGTATTTGCGCCGTTTTATGGGTATAGATTTCCTGCTCGACTGCTACGCGGCCGAGCACACACTCTCTATCGATGATGCCGTTTCAGATCTTCAGGTAATTTGCCAACGAGAGGGAGGCCGGATATGATACGGTTATACCATGGTTCAAACGTGGCGATAAAGCAAATTGATTTCTCATGCAGTAAGCGTGGCAAGGATTTCGGACAAGGTTTCTATCTCAATGCCAATTCCGACCAAGCTATGGAGATGGCAGTTCGAACAACCCGTTTTCTCAACGAAGGAGTCCCTACTTTATCATGCTTTGAGTTTGATGAAGACGAGGCTATGAAGAATGGATTGAATATAAAAGTCTTTACCGGCTACTCGGAGGAATGGGCTGAGTTCGTTGTTATGAACCGGAAGAATAGCTCACATGTTCCGGCTCATTCATACGATATTGTTATAGGTCCTATTGCGGATGATACGGTTGGTGTTCAGATTCGTCGTTTCATAATGGGGTATATGTCGGCGGCAGCATTGGTTGAAGAACTGAAATTTAAGGGCGACAAGGCTGTGCAATATTTCTTTGGCACCGCTAAAGCCATACAATACTTAAAGCGCATTGAACTATGACACAAGACATGCAGTTTCTAATAGAATGCCTTGCGGCAGAGCTTGCCGAAATGCTTATGGCTGAATATGGCTGGGACATACGCCGAGCCCTCGATGAACTATATTCATCAACCACTTTCGCCAAGCTCAACGATCCCGAATGTGGCCTCTACTATCAGGGCGCAGTCTATATCTTCCAATTTCTAAAATCAGAAATCGAAACCGGCAAGATCGCATAGTTGTATGGGCGGGAAGGTTGAGGAGTTTTTTATTCCGGATAATGAGGTCAGGTTGCGGCAGGAGCTTGACTATGGGCGCACTCAGGAGTATGTCAGGGCGGCGGAGGCGTTTTCGCGGTCGGTGTATCAGAGCGTGTATATTATCGATTATTTCAGGCGGAAATTCTTGTTTGTGTCGCCTAATTCGTTGCTGCTATGCGGACTGAGCTCCGAGCAGATGATGAAGCTGAATTATAAGTTTTATCTTGAATATGTGCCGGCGGAGGAGCAGGCTATGCTGCTGGAATTTAACCGCGAGGGTTTTGCATTTTATGATACTGTGCCGGTTGAGGAAAGAAGTGATTGGTGGATTCAGTATGATTTCCACATCGTTAATGCCGGGCGGCGGATTTTGGTGAACCATAAGCTGACGCCGCTCGAAGTTACGTCTGACGGTCGTGTGTGGCTGGCTCTCTGTGTGATATCGGCGTCTAATCATACTATGCCGGGGCATATGGAGATGCATCGGGTAGGTTCGCCGGAATTTTTTGAATATAATCGGGCGGCGCGCCGCTGGGACAGGCGGAGAATACCTGCGCTGACTGATGGGGAGAAGTCGGTGATTACACTGTCTATTCAGGGATTTACGATGGTGGAGATTGCCGAGAGTATGTGTTTGTCGCCCGACACGATAAAGAAGTACAGGAAGCAGATTTTTGAGAAGCTCGGGGTTAGAAATATTTCGGAGGCGATCGTCGCGGCGACGAATAATAAGTTGATTTGAGTTGAGGAGGGTGCAATCGTACCCAAATGGGTATTGCCGGGGTGGGGAAATTTGCGTAACTTTGCTGCGTTGAACAAAATAATTTTTTAAGAGAATTGCTTATGAAAAGTAAATTTTGTTGGTTAGTGACATTGGTCGTAACGATGGTTATGACTGCGTGTAGCAGCGATGAGCCGTCGACGGGTTTGCAGGGCAGTCCGCGCGACTGGACCTACACCGGCGAGCAGGTTGAGTTCTATATTAACGGCGTCAGGAAAACTTCGGTTTCGGAAATAACGGTTAGCTCCCTGCAGTTGGGGGCTTTGGAAGCCGATGAGTTTCCCTGGTACGACATGACGCTGAAAGTCAAGGGCCTGCTTTCAAAGAAGAATAAGGTATTTGAAATCAAGGTTCAGGCCGACGTTGAGCGCTTTGAGGGTTCAACGGTTTATGACGGCGTTGACTATGACGTTACCGGCGTGTTTACCGGGGATCCGTTTGAACATTATTCGAAGATGGGAATAATTGTTTCTCTCAATGAGAAGAAATAAGCGAATGATGATGGCGCTGGCGGTGGTTTTGGCTGCTGCCGGCGCTTTTTGCGTTCGGGCGCAGGCTCCGGCCGATACGCTGGCAACGCAAAAGACTCTCGACGAAGTTATTGTTTCGGCAACCGGCGCGCGCCGCAACCTGAAGGCGGCCGAGATGGGTCGCCATGTTCTCGGAAAGGCGGCGATAATGAAGCTGCCGGTGCTGTTTGGCGAGCCCGACGTTGTTAAGGCGCTGCAAACGCTGCCCGGGGTGTCGCAGGGCGTCGAGGGCTTTACGGGACTGTATGTCCACGGCGGTGACAATGACCAGAATCTGTTTCTCTACAATGGTTTGCCGCTATATCACGTCAGTCATCTGGGCGGTATATTTTCGTCGTTTAACGTAACGACAATCCGCAATGTCGATTTCTTTAAGGCGGCCTTTCCGGCGCGCTATGGCGGAAGAATTTCGAGCATAACCAGCATTAATATGGCCGAGCCGGATTTTGAGCGGTTCGACGGGCAGTTTACCGTCGGGTTGCTGGCGGCGAACGGCTATGTTACCGGGCCGATAGTTAAGGATAAGCTGGCGTTCAGCGCGGCGGTCAGGCGGTCGTGGATTGACATCGTCGGTCTGCCGGCGCTGGCGGTCGTCAACGCAGTGCAGAAAAAGAATGGCAAAAAGACGATTGCCGGCTATAATTTCACTGATTTCAACGCCCGGTTGGACTGGCGCGTCGGTGGCGGCAAGATTTATGCCATCGGTTACTACGGGCAGGACTATCTGAAGATTGGTGACCGACAGTTTGAGGCGACCGCCGACAGCTACATCTCAGGCCCCGACGGAAAACCCGTTCCGGTTACTCCCGACGGGGGGCAGACGAGCTTTTTCGACGAGAGCACGAACCGGCTGTCGTGGGGCAACTGGGGCGCGTCGGTCAACGCCGACTACCGGCTGGGTCGCGGAATGGTGAACGCGGTTGTTTACTACTCTCACTATTCCTCGCACTACCGCCAGAAGAGCGAGCATCAGACCGACATGGCCGATGCCGCCACCTATGGCTACACGCTCAACACCACCCGCAACTCGATTGCCGACATCGGCGTTAACGCGCAGTATATGCAGCAGTTCGCGCAGCTCTATCTGCTCAAGGCCGGCACCGGCTACGTTCACCATAACTACCACCCTGAGGGGCTGGTCAACGAGTATGCCGACGCCGCAAACCGTTGGAGCGATAATAACGGCAATCCGTCGGTCAAGGCCGAGGAAGCGTTTGCCTACGTTGACAATCTGTTTAATTTCGGCGAAAGGGCGTCGCTCGACGTCGGGCTGCGCTTCGTTGACTATCGGATTCAGGGCAGTGCGTTTCCGAGGCTCGAACCGCGCGCGTCGGTCAGGGTTAACCTGACGGATGACTATAGCGTGAAGGCTTCGTATGCCCGCATAAATCAGTTCGTTCAGCAGGTTTCGAGCAACTACATCAATCTGCCGACGGATCTATGGCAGCCGGTCGGCGCCGGCAAGAAGCCGCTGGGCAGCGACCAGTACTCGCTGGGCGTTTACGGCAACCTGCCGCACGACATGTATTTCTCGGTCGAGGGCTGGTATAAGCGGATGCGCAACCTGGTTGAGTATCGCGAGGGAATTTCGTCGCTGAATCCGGGGCTGACGTGGAACGAAAAGACCACTACGGGGCGCGGTTGGGCCTACGGCGTTGATTTGAGCGTTACCAGGGAGATTGGCCGCGTGACCGGCACGGTCAGCTACGGCCTGATGTGGAACTGGCGCAAGTTTGCCGAGCTGAACGGCGGCCTGAAGTTTCCGGCCAAGTTCGATAACCGCCATAAAATCAACATTAATGCCACCTATCGGCTGAACGATCGCATTGAGTTTAACGCCGGGTGGACCTACATGACGGGCAACAGGCTGACGCTGTCGCTCTATAACTACGACGAGCCGGGCAACATGTTCCCTGACGCGCCCTCGACCGGCATTGCCTTCAGCGGCTTCGACTGGCAGCAGGCGTCGGGGCTCGATTATTACTCCGGCAGAAATAACGTTCGCTTTCCGGCATATCACCGCCTCGACCTTGGCATGAGTCTCTATAAACGGCTGCGCAACGGTCGGCGCACCATCTGGAACTTCGGACTCTATAATGCCTATTGCCGGATGAACGCCATGACTATCCGCAAGGATGATTTCGTTGGCTTGGACCGGGAGAGCAGGGCGTTTCAGAAGTTCAGCCTGATTCCGATAGTTCCTTCGGTTTCATATACCTATGAATTTTGACTACCACGATTAAAAGATGAAACAGACTATTTTTGGCTTCGGGCTTTGCGCGGCAATCGCAGTTGCGGCAACGGGGTGCTATCAGGATATTGACCTCGACAAGTACAAGGGTCGGAACGGCGAGCACTTGCTGACGCTGAACTCAATCGTGAATCCCGATTCAACGATTGCGGTGGCGGCCACGCGAACATATTTCTTTTCCGACGTTCATAATGAGCGCGACTACGTCAGCGGCCTGAACATTCAGCTGACAGTTAACGGCGAAGAGGCCGGCGAGCTGGAGTTTGACGCCGGGTCGCAGCTCTATCGCTCGGCGGTGAAGCCCCGCGAGCATGACATAGTCGGGTTGCGGACGGTTTATGGCGACGCGGTGGTTGAATGTGTTGACACGGTTCCCGCCAAGGTCGGCATCGAATCTGTCAGTGTCAGCCGCAAGGGGCCGCTGTCGGTCTACACTGACCGCGACTATATCTTCACCTATGAGATTACCTTCACCGACCCGGTCGGCGAGGAGAATTATTATTTTCTCCACTATGATGCCACCGATTGGCACAAGGGCGTCAGGATGGGTGAGCGCGATTATACCTACGAGTATGTCTTTCAGCAGCTTGCCAACCACATTAATGCCAACATTCCGGGGTGGGAGCCTTATTCGCCCTACGGATTGCCGTTTTCGGACCGCGGGATTGACGGAAAGACCCACACGCTGGTCGTTCGCGAAATCGTTCAGGGCGGTAACGGCTTTGACCTGACGCGCTACTCGGAGATGGACCGCACGTTCAAGCTGTTTTCAATCTCGAAAGACTACTATCAGTATCTGGTCAGCGTGCTCTACAGCAAAAGCGACAGCGATGGGCTCCACGGCGGCATGATCGACCTCGGCATAGCCGAGCCGGTTAAGTATTTCTGCAATATCAACGGAGGCCTGGGCATTTTTGCCGCATACGCGCTCGACGTTAAAGATGTCGACGTTATGTCGATGACGGGCCGCTTTCCGAAATAGAATCGCCCGAGGGCGGGAAGGGAGTGCGCAGAAAGTTTTTGGGGGTGTGAAGTTTTTTTTGTAACTTTGCGGGATAGTATATAAATCAATCAGACTAATTATGGATTACAATCATAAGGATATTGAAGGCCGTTGGCAACAGTATTGGAAAGACCGCGAAATTTATAAGGTCGATGTTGATAGCTCCCGCCCGAAGTTTTATGTTTTGGATATGTTTCCCTATCCGTCGGGCGCGGGTTTGCACGTCGGTCACCCGCTGGGCTATATAGCGTCGGATATTTATGCGCGCTATAAGCGTTTGCAGGGCTTCAACGTTTTGCACCCGATGGGCTACGACGCTTATGGCTTGCCGGCGGAGCAGTATGCGATTCAAACGGGTCAGCATCCGGAGAAAACCACCTCGGAGAATATTGCCCGCTATCGGTCGCAGCTCGACAAGATCGGTTTCTGTTATGATTGGAGCCGCGAGGTCCGCACTTGCGATCCGGAGTTCTATAAGTGGACGCAGTGGGCTTTCCGCGAGATGTTCGGCCACTATTACGACACGGCTCTTAACCGTGCGATGCCAATCGAACGGCTGATTGAACATTTTGAAACTCAGGGCACTCAGGGCGTTACGGCTGCCCGTGGCAAGGACGTTGAGTTCACTGCCGAACAGTGGAAGTCGATGACGGAAAAAGAGAAGAGCGACGCGCTGATGAACTATCGCATCGCTTATCTGGGTCATACGATGGTTAACTGGTGTCCGAAGTTGGGAACGGTTCTGGCCAACGATGAGGTTAGCGAGGGCGTTTCGCTCCGCGGCGGTTATCCGGTTGAGCAGAAGCTGATGTATCAGTGGTGTTTGCGCGTCAGCGCTTATGCCGACCGCTTGCTTCGCGGGCTCGACACGATTGACTGGACTGATTCGCTGAAGGAAACGCAGCGTAACTGGATTGGCCGCAGCGAGGGCGCGGAGATGCGCTTCAAGGTTGCGGGCAGCGACGTTGAGCTGGAGATTTTCACCACCCGCGCCGACACGATTTTCGGCGTGACGTTCATGGTTCTGGCGCCTGAGAGCGCTTATGTCGGTCAGGTAACGACGCCGGAGCAGAAGCAGGCCGTTGAAGATTACTTGAACGAAGTTAAGCACAAGACCGAGCGCGAACGCATGATAGATAAGAAGGTTACGGGCGTGTTTACCGGCTCGTATGCCATTAATCCGTTGACCGGCAAGGAAATTCCGATTTGGGTTAGCGATTATGTTCTTGCAGGCTACGGCACCGGGGCCATTATGGCCGTTCCGGCCCACGACAGCCGCGACTATGCGTTTGCCCGCAAGTTTGATTTGCCGATTATTCCGCTGATCGAGGGCGCCGACGTTTCGGAGCAGAGTTTTGACGCCAAGAGCGGCAAGATGATTAACTCGGCGGGCCCGGAGCTGGATTTGAACGGCCTCGAGGTTAAGGACGCGATTGCGCGCACGAAAGAGTTTATCAGCGCCAAGGGTATCGGCAAGGTTAAGGTTAATTATCGCCTGCGCGATGCGATTTTCTCGCGTCAGCGCTATTGGGGCGAGCCGTTCCCGGTGTATTATAAGGATGGCGTGCCCCATATGCTCCCTGAAGAGCAGCTGCCGCTGCTGTTGCCGGAGATTGACCAGTATTTGCCGACCGAGAGCGGCGAGCCGCCGCTGGGCCGCGCAAAGAATTGGCAAACGGCCGATGGCTATCCGCTGGAGCTGAACACGATGCCCGGTTTTGCGGGCTCGAGCGCGTATTATCTGCGCTATATGGACCCCCACAATGCGGAGGCCCTGGTCGGCGAGCAGGCTAATAAGTACTGGCGCGACGTTGACCTTTATATCGGCGGCACCGAACACGCCACGGGCCACCTGATTTATTCCCGATTCTGGAATAAGTTCCTGTTTGACCTGGGCAAGGTCGTTAGCGACGAGCCTTTCCGCAAGCTGATCAACCAGGGCATGATTCAGGGTCGCAGCAATTTCGTTTACCGCATTAAGGATACGAATACTTTTGTGTCGGCCGGCCTGAAGGATCAATATGATGTTACGCCGATACATGTTGATGTCAACATTGTCAGCAACGACGTTTTGGACACTGAGGCCTTCCGCGCCTGGCGCCCCGAGTTCGCCACTGCCGAGTTCATTCTGGAAGATGGCAAGTATGTTTGCGGCTGGGCGGTTGAGAAAATGTCGAAATCGATGTTTAATGTTGTTAACCCCGACGATATTGTTGAGCGCTACGGCGCCGACACGTTGCGCCTGTATGAAATGTTCCTGGGTCCGCTGGAGCAGAGTAAGCCGTGGGACACGAACGGCATCGACGGCGTTAACCGCTTCCTGAAGAAGCTCTGGAAGCTCTATGCCGATGGCGTTAGCGACGAGCCGGCATCGGCTGCTTCGCTGAAAACGATTCACACACTGATTAAGAAGGTTACGGCTGATATTGAGAATTTCAGCTACAACACGTCGGTTGCGGCGTTTATGATTTGCGTCAATGAGCTGACGGCGCAGAAGTGTCGGTCGCGTGAGGCTCTGGAGCCGCTGGTTATTGTGCTGGCTCCGTTTGCACCGCATATTGCCGAGGAACTCTGGCATACGGCGCTTGGCCACGACACGACGGTTTGCGACGCAACCTGGCCGACTCACGATGAGTCGCACCTGGTTGAGCAGGAAGTAACCTATCCGGTCAGCTTTAACGGCAAGGCCCGTTTCAATCTGACCGTTCCGGCGGCTATGGGCAAGGACGACGTCATTGCGGCCGCATTGGCTAATGAAAACGCTGCGAAATGGCTGGAGGGTAAAGAGGTCGTTAAGACGATTTTCGTGCCCGGCAAGATTGTGAATCTTGTTGTGAAATAATAAAACGGCTATATGTTGCGTTAAATGAGTGTGATAGTCTTTGCCACAAATAATGCCCATAAGCTTCAGGAGGTGCGCCGCATCGTTGGCGACCGCCTGGAGATTCGCTCGCTCGCCGAGATTGGGTGTTGCGAAGAAATTCCGGAAACGGCGTCGACGATTCAGGGAAATGCCGAGCTGAAGGCTCGCTATGTTAGTGAGCACTACGGCGTTGACTGCTTTGCCGACGACACCGGCCTGGAGGTTGACGCGCTCAATGGGGCGCCGGGAGTCTATTCGGCGCGCTATGCGGGGCCGGAGTGCGACTCGGCGGCCAACGTTGCCAAGTTGCTTGGCGCCCTGGGCGGGCGCGACGACCGCTCGGCGCGATTCCGAACGGTTATCGCGCTATGTCGCGGAGGCCGGATGGAGTGCGTTGAGGGAGTCGTTGAGGGCTCCATTGCGCGCGAGGCGACCGGCAGCGACGGCTTTGGCTATGACCCCGTATTTATTCCGTCGGAGGCTGATGGACGCAGTTTCGCGGAGATGGCTCCCGACGAGAAAAACGCGATTTCGCATCGCGGACGTGCTATGAAGAAACTACTTGAAATACTCTGAATTATGAAACAACTACTAATACTCCTTCTCACTGCCGTCGGCACGGTGTTCGGCGCCGGCGCACAAAGTTTTGTTGGTAACTGGGAGCTTTTTTCGAGCTTTCCGGCTCCGACCAAGGTTATTGAAACGCCGGAGTTCGTTTATACTCTTGCTGAAAACTCGCTGAGCGTCGTCGATAAGTCAACGGGCGAAATCCAGGCTCTGACGTCGATTAACCGCCTCAATGGCAATAAGGTTACGGGAATCTGGTATGACCGCCAGAAGAAGTATCTTTTCGTGGCCTATGATGATTTCAACATTGACCTGCTCTTTGACGACGGTCGCACCATCAACGTGCCTGACCTCAAGGATGCGGCCATTACGCAGACCAAGACGATTAACGACGTTGACTTTGCGCTGGGCAACGCCTATGTTGGCTTCGGCAGCGGCATGCTGGTTATTGACGCCGACCATGGCGCGGTTGTTGAGAGCAGTATCTGGAACCGCAATGTCGGCTATATCGGCGTTACGGACCATCACGTTGTTGTTAACACCAACGGCGAGAGCGCTCTCCGCTATTCGCCCATCGATGGCCCCCATCATAATCTGACCGAGAATTTCCAGACTCTCACCGGCGGCTTCGCTCCCAAGAGCGGCATGATTCGCCTGGGCGAAAATCTGCTGCTGGCAGGTAATGAACAGAATATCACTACGTTTGACTTCTCGGAGGCTACTCCGGTGCGCACGTTCGTTAAGACCAACTCCGCCAACCGCTATTCGCTTAATTCGGTGATTCCGACCTCGAAGGGCGCAATGGTCGCCGGCTCGGACAACACGTTGGTTTATGTTGCCAACGACGGCACGACCGTTACCTCGGCAGCAAACACAGCGTTCAAGAGCCAGAAGATTGCCGACTGGAGCGCCGACGGCGCAACGCCCTGGCTGGCCGATGCCGGCGGCGTAGGACAATACGACGTAGCCGCCGGCAAATATGCGGTTTCGAAAGTGAAACCGATGGGCACCTCCGGCTCCAACACCGGCAACATCCTCGCCACCTCCGACGGCAAAATCTACCTGTCAACCGTGGAGGCGGGTCAGTATGGCACCCCCTATAATCTTTCAGATGGCAAGCCGATATATATTGACCGCTTCGACCCGACAACGAAGACGTTCACCGCTGTTCCCACGAGCAAACTCGGCCCTTCGCTGAGAAGCATTATCGTTAATCCCCATAACTCCAACCAGGCTATTGCGGGTATTCGCCGTGTGGGTATCCGCGTGGTTGATCTGACAACCGGTGAATATACCGAATATAACCGCACCAATATTCCGCTGCTCCCTTCCGCCCCGTCCGCTACCGGCCTGGCGGTCGATAAGGACGGTAACCTGTGGAGCGTGTATAATGAGAATCCCGTGTGGATAATGAAGGCTCTTAAAGGCAGCTGGGAGGGTAGCACTCCCGACGTGTCGAAATGGAGCTATATTAAAATCGAAGGACTGCGACCGCAGCACACCACCCGCCTCCTGCTCGACGAAGCCAATGGCAATGCCATCGTTACAGGTACTGGCATGGCCGTAGTCAAGATGCCGGGAGCCAACGAACCGCTGACCGAAGGCGTTAAATTTGCGGTAATCGACAAGGATAATGACGAGGATGGTGCAAGCACCGGCGGCCCCTGGATTTTCGAGAAGCCCGTTATCGACAAAAACGGCTGGATATGGGCTCCGCACAATCAGGGCGTGTTCGTTATCAAGAACTCTGACCGGATGTTTGATTCGTCGTTCCGACCCATGCGTCCGAAGGTTCCCCGCAATGACGGCACGAATCTGGCTGACTATCTGTTGTCGCAGGTTGAATGCTATGCCATTGCCGTTGATGCAAACAACCAAAAATGGATCGGTACTGTAGGCTCGGGACTTTATCGCGTTACTTCAAACGGTGATGAAATCCTGGAACATATCACTGCCGAAACGTCTCAGCTGCCGTCGGACGATATTTTTGCCATTCTTCCGTCAGAGACCAATAACGACATTTATGTAGGCACTCCGACCGGTTTTGCCGTGTATCATTCGGAAACGGCTCCCGCCGCTGATTCTTATGATGATGTTTATGCCTATCCCAACCCCGTTACGCCTGACTATACCGGTTATATAACCATTACCGGCCTGATGGACAACTCGTTGGTTAAGATTGCCGATGCAACGGGCAATGTTATTCACGAGGGTCGCAGCAACGGCGGCATGTGTGTTTGGAACGGATGCGACGCGTCCGGGCGCAGAGTTCGCAGCGGCGTGTATTTCGTTTACGCTTCTCAGGCCGACGAAGCCGCTACTAACGCAGCGGTTACGAAGATTGTTGTTGTTAACTGATTGTTGTAACGTTAAAGTTCAGAATCAATTGATTAAATATGCTGATGAAACCGACAAGGCCTATGGCCTTGCCGGTATGGCAATCTCGCTGCTTGCGTGGGATGCCGAAGATTGGCTTGATGCCATAAATATCGATGCGCCGGCGGATAGCGCTATGCGCATGTCGGCAGACTTTTATATGACTTTGGCTCCGCGCGTCGGGGCCAAAGCCGTATGGGAGCAGGCGTCGAAACGATTCCGCCTGACGGCGGCCATGACGGTTGCCAACGTTGCCTGTCGCGAAATGGCCCTGCGCCACCGCTCGTCGCTCAACGGCGAAATCGATTCGGAATTGCGTTCGTTGCTGGCCGACGAGGGCGAAAATCTGTGTGGCTACGACCCCGACGAAGTCAGCCGCCTGTATGGGCAGTCACTGTCGTATTGCCTGCGGCTGTTTGCCCACCCCGGTGTTTGCCAGCTGGCCGACACGTTGGCCTCGCGTCTGCGTTCGGACCGCATGCTGGACGCAACGGACGTGTTTGCCATTCTTGCGCCCTTGAACAGAATGTAGGCCGCCCGTTCATTATGCAGAAAAAATCGCTGGAGTATATTGCCCCGCTGAAGCTGCTGTTGCTTTTAGGGGTTGTTTTGATCCATAGCGATGTTTCAACCGGCAGTGCCCCGTTTGCCAATCGGGGCATAGAGTTTTCGGCTTTTGTTACGGAGGGATTAGCCGTAGCATGCGTGCCGGTTTTTTTTATAGTGTCGGGCTATCTGTTTTTTCTGGGCGTTGATAAGTTTTCGTTGTCTTTGTACCGGCAGAAACTGAAGCGACGCTTCACTACCTTGTTTATTCCATATTTGGCATGGAATACTCTGTGTGCGTTGCTGTTTGTTGTAAAAGCCGGGATGGCGGGGTTTAATGGCCTCGGAATAATAGATGAGGCGGGGAGAATCGATTGGCTTCGGTTTGCCGAGGGTTTTTGGATGATACCTCAGATAGACGACATGCCATTTGCTTTTGCGTTTTGGTTTATACGCAATTTGATGTGTATTGCTGCAGTTTCGCCTCTGTTGTTTTGGATCGGGCGCAGTTGGCTGCTTACCGTGCTGGTTATTGCTGTCACCATACTGACGGATGAACCGCTTTTTGGCGCGGAGTTTTTTGTAATCGGCGCTTGCCTGGCGCTCCATCGCTATGATTTGATGAAGATGCGACTTCGCGGCTGGAGGTTGGTAATGATAACGGCGATTTATGTCGGTTGCGCGTTGGCGATTTTCTACGAAGTTTGCACGACCATGTATATGTCGCTAAGGTATATTCTCGTGCTTTCGGGATTTGTTGTTTTCCTCAATGCGGCCCTGCGGCTCAGACATATCGGGTCAACACGCCCGGGCGCCGTTATGATTGGTGCGACATTTTGGATTTATGCGCTCCATCAGTGTTTCTGCAGCTTTGTTCGCAAATTCTGGTTGGCAGTAGTCGGTGATAGCGAGTGGTTTACGGCGTTGCTGTCGTATGGGCTCAGCTTCTTGACTTTGGTTGGCGTTTCGGTTTTGTCGTGGCTGCTGATGCGGCGGTTTGCTCCGCGGGCGTTGGCTATCTTAACGGGCGACCGCTGAGAAAGGTCGAGTCCGGGTTGAGGGCGGGCGTTGAGATGCGGCCCAGGGAAAGCAGCGTGTGGAACGTCAACGTTGCAGACATGGGAGTGGAAGCCGACATGCGCAGCGAATCCACGACCTGAGGGAAGTTTGCAGCATAGGTCGCCGTTGGCAACACAAATGCCGCCGGGCGATGAAGCGGCTTCTGGTTGCCGTCGTGGAGGTAGCAGCCGTCCTCGCCGAGTAGTTCGCCGTGGTCCGACATGTAGATGATAATGGCGTTGCGCTGATTGACCGTCGCTCGTAATTCCGCGAGGAATCGGTCGGTTGCGAGTATCGTGTTATCGTAGGAGTTAACGATGGCCTCGTTGCTCAGGCCGGCAATCTCTTTGTGTTTGATAACGGGAGTGAACGTTTCGTCAACCTCCGTGTAGTGGGTGGGATACCACCAGTGGGAGCCGATGGCGTGGAGAATCGCAAGGCGCGGCGCGGAATCGGGTTCGTTTATCCATTGGCGGAAGGGCGGAATCATGTCGGTGTCGAGCGTGCGCTCGTAGTGAAAAATCGATTTGCCGTCGTTGCAGTAAATCAGGCTGTCGGCTTCGTTGGCAAAATAGGAATAATACTTTGTCAGGTTCTGGTTGGCGAACCACGCGGTTTTGTAGCCGGCATTCTTGAACAGCGTAATGAATGACTGGTCGGAGAAGGCATGGTTCGGCTTTTGGGCGGAATAGCGTGTCAGCAGGTGGGGAACTGCAATGTTTGTGTTCGTGTGGCCCGTGTATATATCCGGGAAGTTTATGAGCAGAGAGTCGTCAGATATTTTGGGGAGAGTGTTTCGGTGGTAGCCGTTCATTGGCAGATGGTCCGCACGCAGCGATTCGCCGATAACAAAGATTACGTCGGGAGCATTATCGGCTGCCAGGGCCGGAGTGTGTTCATAGGTGGTTCGAACGGCTGCCGCTTCCTTTTTATTTGTCAGATAGAGATTGAAGCAGTAATAAAGAGAGTAGGGGAGTCTATTGCCTACGGTCCAGATTATTTTGGGCGACGCTGTCATCGAGCCAATGGTGATAATGACGCCGGCAATAGTCATTACCCAGCGCTGACGCGAGGTTGATACTACGTTTCTCCACCGCATACGCGCAAAGAAGATGCCGATAGCCAATCCAATGAGGATTGCGGCGGCCAGGCCGGGAGTTATTACTGAAAACCACATTTCCGCGTCATTTCCGAGAGCAATTTCAATTGACGTTTCCGACACGCGGCTGCCTATCGTGAGGCCTAAATAGCCCATAGCACCCGAAAAGGCCATTAGCGGAGGACAGAGCAGGGCAAAGACGCGTCGCGACACGCTCAGCAGAGAAAACACGCCCCATGAGGCAACCGACACCAGCGAATAGAGCATTGCGGTTTTCGCGAAACTGAAAATATCGTTGACGGGCTGATCGGAAAATTCGATAACCGTTATGGTTGCGCAATAAAATACGCAAACAATCAACGAAAAGAGCCAAAGGGGTATTTTACGCTGCATTGGAGTGGTGGTTTGAGGTGCAAAGGTAGGGAAAATTTGGCGGGAATGAAAATAAATTGGGGATTTTGGACGTTTTGGTGGGTGTGACCGGCGGAAATGTCGCATTTTTTTCGTACTTTTGCGGTCATTATTTCATTCTTTTCCAAATATGGCTAACGACATTCGCAAGATTCAAACAGCTCTCATCTCCGTTTATCATAAGGACGGTCTCGATGAAATCCTTTCGTTGCTTAATGCTCAGGGCGTTAAGTTTCTTTCAACCGGCGGTACGCGCGCTTTTATCCAGGAGCTTGGCTATGACTGCCAGGCGGTTGAGGACCTGACGGGCTATCCGTCGATTCTCGGCGGTCGCGTAAAGACGCTTCATCCCAAGGTTTTCGGCGGTATTCTGAACCGTCGCGAAAATTCGGGGGACCAGGAGCAGATTGCCCGCTATGAGATTCCGTCGATCGACCTGGTTATCGTTGACTTGTATCCTTTTGAGGCCACGGTCGCTTCGGGTGCTTCGGATGCGGATATTATCGAGAAGATTGATATTGGCGGCATTTCGCTGATTCGCGGTGCGGCCAAGAATTGGCGCGATGTTGTTATCGTTGCATCGAAGGCTCAGTATGCTCCGCTGCGCGACATCTTAGCTGCCCAGGGCGCGCAGACCGACGCTACGCAGCGCCGTTGGTTCGCCAAGGAGGCTTTTGCTGTTTCGTCGAGCTATGATTCGGCTATTTTCAATTATTTCGATGGCGAGGGCTCGGAGCCGTCGGCTCTTCGCGTGGCCGTTGACGGCATCAAGCCGATGCGCTATGGCGAGAATCCCCACCAGAAGGGTTATTTCTTCGGCAATTTCGATGAGATGTTTACCCAGCTCCACGGCAAGGAGATTTCTTATAATAATCTGCTCGACATTGATGCGGCGGTTAGCCTGATTGCTGATTTCAACGAAACGACGTTTGCGGTGCTGAAGCATAATAATGCCTGCGGCGTTGCTTCGCGTGCGACTGTTGTCGAGGCCTGGCGCGACGCTCTGGCCGGCGACCCGGTCAGCGCTTTCGGCGGCGTGCTGATTACTAACGGCACTGTTGACGCCGAGGCTGCCAAGGAAATCAACTCTATTTTCTTCGAGGTTATCATTGCTCCGGCCTACACGGATGAGGCTCTGGAGGTTCTGAAGTCGAAGAAGAACCGCATCATTTTGGTTCAGAAGGCTAAGAATGATGCCCGCCTGAGCTATCGCTCCTGTCTGAACGGGGCACTGGTTCAGCAGCGCGACCTGCGCGTTGAAACCGCTCAGGACCTGACTCCGGCAACTCCTAAGCTCGTCGGTCCGGCTGAAGTGGAGGATCTGCTGTTTGCCAACAAAATCGTTAAACATTCAAAGTCGAATGCCATCGTGCTCGCCAAGAACCGCCAGCTGCTGGCATCAGGCGTCGGTCAGACCTCGCGCGTCGATGCGCTGAAGCAGGCAATCGCCAAGGCTCGTTCGTTTAACTTCGACCTCAAGGGTGCGGTTATGGCTTCGGATGCTTTCTTCCCGTTTGCCGATTGCGTTGAAATCGCCCACGAAGCAGGCATCGAGTCTGTTATTCAGCCCGGCGGCTCTATCCGCGACCAGGAAACCGTTGACTACTGCACGGCCAACGACATGGCAATGGTTCTGACCGGCATCCGTCACTTCAAACACTAAAAAAAGGAATCGTTCACCTTTAATTTCTCAATTTCTCCTTTATGGGTCTTTTCAGTTTGACAAAAGAAATTGCCATTGACCTCGGAACGGCGAACACCATCATTCTCCATAATGATAAGATCGTTATCGACGAGCCGTCAATCGTGGCAATCGAAAAAAATACGGGCAAACCCATCGCGGTCGGCAAGGATGCGCACATGATGCAGGGTAAGGAAAACCCCAACATCCAAACCATCCGCCCGCTGCGTCAGGGCGTTATCGCCGACTTCAACGCCGCCGAGATGATGATTCGCGGTCTGGTCAAGAAGTCGTCGGGGTCGCGCGGCTGGTTTTCGCCGTCGCTGCGCATGGTAGTCGGCATTCCTTCGGGTTCCACCGAAGTGCAGATCCGCGCGGTGCGCGACTCGAGCGAACATGCCGGCGGTCGCGACGTTTACATGATTTATGAGCCTATGGCTGCCGCGCTCGGCATTGGTCTGGACGTTGAGGCGCCGACGGGCAACATGATTGTTGACATAGGCGGCGGCACCACCGAAATCGCCGTTATTTCGCTTGGCGGCATCGTTACCAACAAGTCTATTCAGATTGCCGGCGACGACCTGACCGAGGATATTATCGGCCACATGCGCCGCGCCCATAATCTGCGCGTCGGCGAGCGCACTGCCGAGCAGATTAAGATTCACGTCGGTTCGGCGCTGACCGAGCTGGAGAATCCGCCGGAGGATTATGTTGTTCACGGCCCGAACCACGTTACGGCGCTGCCGATGGAGGTTCCGGTGTCGTATCAGGAAATTGCACACTGCCTGGAAAAATCTATCTCCAAGATTGAAACCGCAGTGTTGAATGCCCTGGAGCAGACTCCGCCGGAACTCTATGCCGACATTGTTAAGAACGGCATCTGGCTTGCCGGCGGCGGAGCAATGATCCGCGGCCTCGACAAACGCCTGACCGACAAAATCGGCATTCAGTTCCATGTTGCCGACGACCCGCTGCTGTCGGTTGCCCGCGGCACTGCGGTTGCTCTGAAAAACGTTGACAAGTTCTCGTTCCTTATCCGATAACTGACAGCCGGTGCGCACTCTCGCCGATTTTTTTCTGCGCCATAGCGCCTGGTTCATGTTCCTGCTGCTGGCCGGGGTCAGCCTCTTCATGTTGTTGAGAGGCAACCCCTACCAGCAGGCGGTGTTTATGACCTCGGCCGGCCGGTTGACCTCGGGCGTCTATTCAACGGCAAATTCCGTTACCGGCTATTTCTATCTGCGTTCAATCAACGACGACCTTCAGCAGCGTCTGGCCGACCTGGAGCTCGAAAACATCAGCCTTCGCCGGCGCCTGCAGCGGCTCGATGAGCAGGTCTTTGCCGACTCCGTTGCCCCGGACTCGGCTCTGATGCCCTTTGAGTTCATTATTGCCCGCGTTATTAATAACTCGGTTACGCGCCCGAATAACTTCATTACGCTCGACCGCGGCTATCTCGACGGCATTGAGCCGGAAATGGGCGTGGTTGACCAAAACGGCATTGTTGGCATTGTCAACGTCGTCGGCCCCCACACCTCGCGCATCATTTCGATGCTCAACTCCGACCTGCGCCTCAGCTGTAAGGTCAAGGGCTCCGATGCTTTCGGCTCGCTGGTTTGGGATGGCCGTTCGCCGCGCCAGGCAACTCTCGAGGAGCTGCCGCGCCACGTTGAGTTCTCGCCCGGCGACACTATCATCACCTCCGGCTACTCGGTTGTGTTTCCCGAGGGGATTCCCGTCGGCACCATCGTTGAGCAGCTGCGCGACGCCGACGATAACTTCTACTCCCTGCGCATTGACCTGCTGACCGACTTTGCGCAGCTTTCAACGGTTCGCGTTATCCGCAACTTCATGAAAGACGAAATCCAGACGACCGAGACCGACGCCGTCAACACCTCAGGCAAGTTCTAAGCTGAGCAGGGAGCGGGCCGGAGCGGGGTCGTGGACGCGGAGAATGGCGGCGCCGGCCTGCAGGGCCAGGAGATTGGCGGCGGTTGTTTGGGGGAGTACGTCGGCCGGAGAGAGGCCAAGAGGCTTATAGAACATTGATTTGCGCGAAAGGCCTGCGAGGAGCGGGCGTTTCAAGGTTTTGCAAATCAGAGGGAGGTCGTGGAGCAGCCGGTGGTTCTGTTCAACGGTTTTTGCAAATCCGAATCCCGGGTCAACAATTATGTCTTTTATGCCTTTGGCGGCGAGGGCGTTGATGCGCTCGGCCAGGAAGCGGATAACCGCGGCGGTTACGCCGCCCAGGGGTTCGTAGTCGGTGAGTTGCTGCATGGTTGCCGGAGTGCCGCGCATGTGCATTATGATGTAGGGGGCACGGGTGCGGGCAATGACGTTGTCCATTTCCGGGTCCATCAGGCCGCCGCTGATGTCGTTGATAATGTCGGCGCCGGCGTCGAGGGCGCGGGCGGCAACGTCGGCGCGGAAGGTGTCGATACTGATGGGGATTTCGGGCGACAGGCGCCGGGCTGCTTCGAGAACGGGTCGCAGGCGCCGCCACTCTTCGTCGGCCGAAACATCGGGAGCGCCCGGGCGGGTGGAGCAGGCGCCGATGTCGAGAATGTCGGCGCCGTCGGCAATGGCTTGCTCGATGTTGCAGGCCGAGGCGTTGCGCGCGCCGCTATAGAACGAGTCGGGCGTTGCGTTGATTATTGCCATGATGGCCGGGCGGTCGAAGCTAACGAGGCGCCCGTCGAGGTTGAGCGAGAACGTAGTCATGGGTGCAAAGTTAGTAAAAAATCACCCGCAGACAAACTTTTTTTGCGCTTGGGGCGACGGGGCGATATTACAGGGAGATGAAAAGGAGGTTACAATGCGGTTACATTGCCAACCTTCTGCGAACTTTCTGTGTTCTGCTTTCGAACACGGAACAATGACCCGGTTCAAGAGCACTCCTCGTCGAGTAAAAACCAATCACACAATCATCATTCATAATAGTAGTAGAGAGACCCGAGCCGAAGCGCGATGCTTCCACTCGGGCCTAATAATTTCTTGGTGGCAGGTTGGGGGCGACGGCGTCTCGCCGTCGTAGCGGTCGGCAAAGGGCTTCGCGTCGCGGATGCCGACGGCGGGACGCCGTCGCTCCCAGTGGTTTGCGTCGGATTATTTGCGGCTTGTTTTTCTCACAAGGAAAAATCGGGCCCAGAGGACCCGATTTCTTGAGAAAAAGTGTGTGTATTGGAAGATTAGAATGCGTAGGCGATTGAGATGACTGCATTGCTGGAGTTGAAGTAAACTTGATCGCCGCTTTTGTTATACCAATTGTCGCCAAAGGGGAATCCTCCAATGTAGGGAGCGAAGCCGCGTTGCCAGGTGAAATTCAGGTTAATTTTTCGATACCAAACACCAATTCCAAGCTGCAGGCCGCAATCAAAACCGTAACCCTCGACGTAGTCGTCGGTAAAGTTCCAACTGTCTTTGTATTCTTCATCAATTTTACCGTTTACTTTATTCCATTCATCTTCGGTGTAGGTTCCGGCAAAGTCGTAGGAGAGGTATATGCCCAGGTGGGCGTCAACCTTAATGTCGTCTGTCACAGGGTATTTATAACCAACAACGAAGGGGGTGTATTTAACGTTATAGGAGTTAACGTATGCTTTGTCGCACGTTTCGTAATTATTATCACCATGGGTTTCTTTTCCTTTGTAGGTATACGAGCCACCGCGGCTGCCTAAGCCGAGCTCCATGCCCCAGTAAACGTTGCTCTTACCGAAATATTTGTTGAAACCACCTGCTATTTCATAGTTTGCGCGTGTGCCGAATTTGGCACTCCAATTCTCATTTTCGTCGGACTCGCGCTGGTCTTCGTCGATTTGGCTTTTTGCTTCTTTCATGGCCGCGCCGGTGAGATTGTTGCAGGATAGGCCGAGGCGCGCGAACCATTCAATTTTGCTTTTTTCTTTAGCTTGTTTGGTAAAGGTTGTTGAACGGACAATCTGAGAATATGCGGGCGAACAGGCCAAAAGCATAATCAGTGCAAAAAAAGACTTTTTCATTGTTTAATTGTGATGGAATTGTTAGTATTATTAATATGGTTATTGGCGCTGTTTGCTTTCGACCACTTTTTGGTAACCTGCGGGATAAACGACGCGAACCATTTCGAGGTCTACGTCACTCTTGCCGAGCGGACGGAAATTGACGTAGCGGGCGGGAAAGCCGGTCACGTTGATCCGGAGCAGTTTATTGTCTCCGGCAACTATGTAGGAGTTGAAAATCGGTTCGATAATGATGTCGGCGCCATGTTCCTTGGCAAACATATAGAGCGTGCGGTTCTTGAAGTTGGTGAATTCGGCTTCGGTCAGCGATTCGAGTGAACGGATTTCAAAGACGGAGCTGAATTCCGCACGCGGCTTGTCCGGGTTGATCATTTCCATGTCGCAAACCTGAGGCGTTACGAAAATACGGAGTTCAGGTTGGCTCATGTGCATTTCAGAATCCTGAAAGAGAACCTGTGAATTTTTGTCGTCGGCAAAACCAGCAACAGGTCCGACAGCAACTCCGGCCGCCAATAGCAGCAGTGCTTTAAGATTCATAGACTAAGACCCTTTTACGTGTCGGGCACAACTTTTCGGCGAGAGCCGGCCCCAGAAGCAACTCGGTGAATAACAGATGAATAATGGTTGCTCATAAATTAAAAACTCTAAGTTTGCAGTGGCCAAATAAGAGAGTGGAAAATTTATCTTAAAAAAGCCAAGAGAGGCGTATAAATTTTAACCGAGATCTTATGGAAGTCAGGTCAGTTTTTATTACCTTTGTTGTTTGAAGGAAAAAGACTGACGGCAAGGAGGACAAACCAGAAAAAAGCCAATACAAGAGATTAGCCCACGTTATGGTTCCTCCTTGCCAAGGCTGCAAGCTCCGATAGAATATTAAGGCTACGAGCCTATTTAGAGTTTAGAGCACCTACAGCTTATTATCAGTCAATAGATATACAAAAAACGATACGAAGTTATGAAAAAAATCTTTATCGGCATAGATTTTGCCAAAGAAAAGTTTGATGTGGCCATCATCGAAGCCTGCGGGTTGAAGGAGTTCGGCAACCGTCAGTACGGTACCTTCCCCAATGACAAGAAAGGTTACCGTCAGTTTATCAAGTGGGTAAATACCAATTGTGGTTCTGCACTTGAAGACGAGTGGCTGTTCTGTGGCGAGGACACCGGTTCATGCAGCATTGGGCTTAGTCAGTGGCTGTATGGCAAAGGGCTTGACATATGGATAGAGAATGCATACTCGATCAAACACAGCAGCGGCATACAGCGCATAAAGACCGACAAGGCCGACGCATCAATGATTGCCGAATATGCATGGCGCCATCAGGATAAGGCGAAACTCTTCGAGCCGATGAGTGAGTCGCTTATGCAGCTTCGCGAGGTATTTCTGTACCGTCATAAACTCGTACAGCAGCGCGTTGCAATGGAAGTAAGGAAGAAAGATAAGGAGACGGTCTCCATAGCAAAGGCTACTGCTTTCATCTGCCGCAAAAGCAAACATCTTATGGCTGAGATTGACAAGGCGATAAAGGAATGCGACGAAATGATAGACCGTATCATTTCAGACAATCCTGAACTGGCCGAGAACTATCGCATAATAACTTCCATAAAGGGAGTGGCAAGACAAAACGGCGCCTGTCTGCTGATTTATACCAACAACTTCAAACGCTTCGATATGGATGCCAGAAAAATCGCCTGCTACTACGGTGTAGCTCCTTTTGGCAAAGAATCAGGCTCGAGCGTACATTCCCCGGCGCATACCAGTCACTTCGCCAATAAACTTATCAAATCACTACTGAGCCAAGCCGCTCAAATTGCACGGATCTTCAACCCTGAAATAAAGGAATATTACGAACGTCTGATAAAACGAGGCAAGAAACATTCCGTCGCAATCAATAACGTCAAGAACAAACTACTGAGAATAATCGTGGCACTAGTGAAAAAACAGTCAACTTATGACCCTGAAGCATATAAATTATATAGTAACAGACTAAATAAACAATTTTCGCACGCATAACATAAAAAAATTCAAAAAATATTTGGATTTTAGCATAGAATACGCGTGTTCTCGTCGTCGGCTGCTGTTGTTATCAGCTGGGAGCTGTATAGCCCCGAAAATCAACAGGTGATCTCCGCGACTACTTCGACCGGGCGTGGTAGTGCCAATACAAAGGAGGCTATTGCCCACCCGCTGGCGCAGGCTTTTGAGCAGGCGTTGGCAGGCATAGACTGGGACCGCATTGCCTCGCAGCTCAAAATCGCCAAGACCGCTAAGCAGGAGAAAAACAAGGAGGTTGAGGGCATGGGCAATTCCGCGCTCGAACATACCGTTATCCGCTGGAACATCGTTTCGCGTCCGCAGGGAGCTGATGTTTATTGGCGCGTAGTGTCGTCGACGCCCGACGTTTCTAACACCAACTCGAACTATGTTGGCACCACACCTTATGAGTCGACTGAGGCGTTCGACATCAAAGGTTTGAGCTACAACAATTCGGGTAATGTTCAGATCGAGGTGTCATGCGAAAAACCCGGCTACATTACCCAACGCAAACGCTTCAACCTGCGCCAAGCCATCGACCAAAAAGAAATCTCCGCCAAATTCAACCTCGTCAAAGAAGAGGACGAATAACACGAGGAATCTTTCTTAAAAATCGGCGGGCGCGGCTCCATGGGGGTCGCTCCCGCTTTGTTTGGGAATTATGGGGTGATTCTCAACGGCCGATTAAACGTGCCAAAGGCACGTCCCTACAAGTTCTGGTTGTTTTGACTTCGAGAGTACTCATTACATCCCTTAATCTATTGATATAATGCGGCCTATTTATCAGTTTCATATAGGTTCACTTTCCAAACTCGAAAAGTTTTAATTTTTGGAAAGCACAACAAAGTTACGAATAAAATTCTAAATATCAAAAAAGTTAGTCCGGTTGGCGGGGCCGACCGGACTAACGGGGGAGTCAGGGGAAAGGGGGATGGGGATTAGGCGTTTTTAACTTTGTCGCAAACGGCCTTGAAAGCTGCGGGGTTGTTGAGGGCGAGGTCGGCGAGGACTTTGCGGTTGATTTCGATGCCGGCCTTGTGGATCAGACCCATGAGCTTGGAGTAGGAGAGGTCTTCGGCGCGAGCGGCAGCATTGATACGCTGAATCCAGAGGGCGCGGAAGTTGTGTTTTTTGTCCTTGCGGTCACGGTAGGCGTAGGTCAGACCTTTTTCCCAAGTGTTTTTGGCAACGGTCCAAACGTTTTTGCGGGCACCGTAGTAGCCGCGGGTGAGTTTCAGAATTTTCTTGCGACGTTCGCGCGAAGCGACGTGGTTCACTGATCTGGGCATAGTTGTATGCGATTGTGTTAGTTGGACGTCAGCGGCCTTGCATCAAGGCACTTACCGGCTGAGCCGTCCGGTTAGAAAAATGGGTTGATTAACTCTAAATGCTATCAGGATTATTTCAGGCCAAGGAGCTTTTTAACGCTCTTTTCGTCGCAGGAAGAAACTACGCCGGAGTGGGTGAGGTTACGTTTCTGCTTGGTGGTCTTTTTGGTGAGAATGTGGCTCTTGAAAGCGTGTTTTCTCTTGATTTTTCCTGAGCCGGTAAGGGCGAACCTCTTTTTGGTACCGGCGTTAGTCTTAATCTTAGGCATTTGTTTTGAGAATGATTAGTAAAAAAATAGATGTATGTTTGTTGCTTTATTTCTTTTTGGGCGAGAGCATGATAATCATGCGTTTGCCTTCAAGCAGGGGCATCTGTTCGACCTTGCCGTAGTCCTCGAGGTCGTTGGCAAAGCGGAGCAGAAGAACTTCGCCTTGCTCTTTGAACAGAATGGAGCGGCCTTTGAAGAAAACGTAGGCCTTTACCTTGGCGCCTTCCTGGAGGAAGCCGATGGCGTGTTTGAGCTTGAAGTTATAGTCGTGGTCGTCGGTTTGCGGACCGAAACGGATTTCCTTAACAACGACTTTGACCGCCTTGGCTTTCTGTTCCTTCTGGTGCTTTTTCTGCTGGTAGAGGAACTTTTGGTAGTCAAGGATTTTGCAGACGGGGGGCTCGGCGTTGGGCGAGATTTCAACGAGGTCGAGTTCCTGCTCGTCGGCCATTCGCAGGGCTTGCTGAATGGAGTAGATGCCTTGCTCAACGTTGTCGCCGACCAGGCGCACCTGCTGGGCGCGGATGCGGTCGTTGATAGCATGTTGCTCTTTGGGCTGGCCTGCCTGGGCAGGGCGCTGGGAGCCGGAGTTAGGGCGAGGAGCCGCCGGACGGGGTCTGTAGACCGGTTTTTTAGCCATTCAGTAAGGATTAGAAGTTAGTCATACGGTTGACTTCATCGGTCAACTCGGCTGCAAAGTTAGCAATTTTTACGGAACCTTTATCACCTTCGCCCTGTTTTCTTACAGAAACTTCGCCATTTTCCTGTTCTTTTTCGCCAACGATAAGCATGTAGGGGATGCGTTTGAGTTCGTTGTCGCGGATTTTGCGGCCGATTTTTTCGTTTCGGTCGTCAACGCTGACGCGGATGTCGGCGGCCTCGAGCTGGGCTTTGACGGAGTAGGCGTAGTCGTTGAATTTCTCGGAAATGGGCAGGATGATAACCTGCTCGGGGGCGAGCCAGAGGGGGAAGCGGCCGGCAGTGTGTTCGAGCAACACGGCCACGAAACGTTCCATCGAGCCGAAGGGGGCGCGGTGAATCATAACGGGACGGTGCTTGGCATTGTCGGCGCCGGTATATTCGAGTTCGAAACGCTCGGGCAGGTTGTAGTCAACCTGAATGGTGCCGAGCTGCCAGCGACGGCCGAGGGCGTCCTTGACCATGAAGTCGAGTTTGGGGCCATAGAAGGCTGCCTCGCCGGTTTCCTGGCGGGCGTTGATGCCTTTTTCGGCGCATGCTTCAATGATGGCCTGCTCGGCTTTGTGCCAGTTTTCGTCGGAGCCGATATACTTCGCGGGGTTGTTGGGGTCGCGGAGCGAAATCTGAGCTTCGTAGTTTTCGAATTTGAGAGCCTTGAAGATATAGAGGATGATGTCCATAACCTTCAGGAACTCGTCTTTGATCTGGTCGGGAGCGCAGTAGATGTGGGCGTCGTCTTGCGTAAAGCCGCGAACTCGGGTCAGGCCGTGGAGCTCGCCGCTCTGCTCGTAGCGATAAACGGTGCCGAACTCGGCCAGGCGCAGGGGCAGGTCGCGGTAGCTGCGGGGCAGGGCGCGGAAGATTTCGCAGTGGTGGGGGCAGTTCATCGGCTTGAGCAGGTATTCTTCGCCCTCCTCGGGAGTGTGGATAGGCTGGAAGGAGTCCTTGCCGTATTTTGCATAGTGGCCCGAGGTCACATAGAGCTGTTTGTTGCCGATATGGGGAGTTATTACCTGCTGGTAGCCATAGCGTTTCTGAATTTTGCGCAGGAACTGCTCGAGGCGGTCGCGCAGGGCGGCGCCTTTGGGGAGCCAGAGTGGCAGACCCTGGCCAACGTTGGCCGAGAAGGCGAAGAGTTCCATTTCTTTGCCGAGTTTGCGGTGGTCGCGCTTTTTGGCTTCTTCGAGCAGGGCCAGATATTCATCGAGCATTTTCTGCTTGGGGAAGGTTATGCCATAAACGCGAACGAGCTGCTGGCGCTTTTCGTCGCCGCGCCAGTAGGCGCCGGCGAGGCTCATGATTTTAACAGCCTTGATGGCGCCGGTGTTGGGCAGGTGCGGGCCGCGGCAAAGGTCGGTAAACGCGCCCTGGGTGTAGGTTGTTATGGAGCCGTCTTCGAGCTCGGAAATAAGTTCGGTCTTATAGATTTCGCCGCGGTCGCCGAAGGCTTTGAGAGCGTCGGCCTTGGAGATTTCGGTGCGAACGATGTTTTCTTTTTTGCGGGCCAGTTCGAGCATTTTCTTCTCGATGGCGGGGAAGTCGGCGGCGGTCAGGGTGTGGCCGTTGGTGTCGATGTCGTAGTAGAAACCGTTTTCAATGGCCGGGCCGATGCCGAATTTAACGCCGGGATAGAGTTCCTGAAGGGCTTCGGCAAGGAGGTGTGCGGAGCTGTGCCAGAAGGCGTGTTTGCCTTCGGGGTCGTCCCATTTGAACAGTTTCAGTGCGGCATCGGCTTCGATCGGACGGGTCAGGTCCCACTCTTTGCCGTTGACGGAAGAGGCGAGCACGTCCTGTGCCAGCCGGGGGCTGATTGACTCAGCTATTTGCAGGGGGGTAACGCCTGTTTCGAATTGTTTGACGCTACCGTCGGGGAAAGTTATGTTTATCATCTATTAAACGATAGTTGCAAAAATCGCCGCAAAGTTACGAAAATTATTAGTAATTAGCAATTAATAATTAGTATTTTTTTAGGGGTTTCAAGGTAGTCATGGGCTTTAGGGTCGTTAAAGAGGGTAAAAAAAGCGCAACCCGGTGGGGTCGCGCTTTCTTTATGGTAAGGGGGGATGTTATTCAATAACGGTGCCGTACATGCGGAGTTCGGCAAGGTTCCAGTAGCCTGCGGCAGCAGAGCCGATTGAGTAGAGGCTTTCGTCGAGGTTGTTCTTAACGACGCTCATGCGCAGGTAGCGGAAGGGTTCGGGAGCCTTGATCCATTCGCTGTCGTTCTTGATGCCGCCGAGCCATGTTACCTGGCCCGATGCAGCCTGGTTTTTGCCAACGCCGGGCACTTCCTTTTCAATGCAGATTTCTTTCCAGTTAGCATTGCGTTCGGCTTCGTTGTCTTCGTTGGAGTAGAAGAGCGAAACGAGCTTGGGGCTGTGGGGGTTGGAGTGAACGCGGGCGGTGAACTTGATTGCCACGGCGTTGATGGGCTCCTTGGTGGGCATTTCAAAGTCGATGTAGGAACCATAGGGGGCCTGACGTTCTTTCAGCGAGTTGGCCGACCAGGCGGAGTGATAGAAGGTCGAGAGGTCATCGTCGAACAGAGCGCCGAAGGAGCCTTCGGTGAGCTCGGGGTCATTTGCGCCGAGAACGCAGCCTTCGTCGAGGTCCATGGGTTCTTCAACAACGCGGTAGCCAACGAAGAAGGTGTAGCCGTCATATTTCTGTTCAACGCCGTTGCCATCCTTCCAGGTCAGTTCGCTCTGGGGGAGTTTGAGCGAGTTTTTGATCTTGGTGGGGGTGTTTTTGTCGGGCCAGTTGAACTTGGAGAGCTGCACGGAGGTAACGTAGTTGTGCTCCATGTCGTTGTAGTCAATACGCTTGCGGGCGAACTTGAAGGGCAGACGAACTTCGGTAACACCGACGGGGAACTCGATGGTTGCGGCAAGGCGACCGGTCGTGAAGTTCGCACCGCCGTCGGCACCCTTGAGCGGGAGCTTGGTGAGCACCATGTCGGTGTGGTGGTCGTTGAAGCGCTTGATGTCGGTGTCGGGGTTGTTGTTGTACTTAATCTGGAATCCGTAGGGGTTCGGGCAGGGAATCGAGAAGATGATCTGCGGTTCGATGCTGTCGTTGCGATAGGCGGATTCTTCGTCTTTGAGCAGCGAGCGGGTCTGGTCAACGAGGAACACGGCGTCGTTGCTGACGTTGACGTTAACAACGGGGTTTTCAACAACCGGGGTGAGCATCAGGTAGCGGCTATCGGCGTTGATGGAGTCGTTTTTGTTAACGGAGTAGAGGCCGATGGGGGCTACGAAGGTGTAGTTGTTGAGCGTGTCGTTCGCGGCCTGCCATTCCTGGGGGTTTTTGTTCTTGTTGTTGTCGCGGGCGCGGTTTTCGAGGTCGGCGAGCCAGTCGGAGATGGCCTGGGCGTTGAAAACGACGTAGGCACCGAAGTAGCGGTCGTCGGCAGTGGCAAACGTGTGGTTGATGGTGTTGTTCTCAGCAGCGGCGGTGTCAACGTCGGCCAGATAGTAGAACTCGGGCTTCAGCGGAGCCAGACCCTGGAAGTCCTTGCTGCCGTAGTAGAGTTCTTTGTATTCGCCGAATTCAGCGTCGTTGAGGACCTTGAGGGTAGCCTGGGCGGGATCTTCGGGGGTGTGGCCGTTTTTCATTACGGACACATAGTATGGCGCGGCAACTTCGGTTGCGTAGATCTGAACGGAGCGTTCGCCGGCGTCCTTAATCATGAGGACCTTGCCATACTGTTCGGGGTAGATGTCGTACTTGTCGCAGGAAGTAGCGGCGGCAAGCAGGGCAACCAGGGCCGAAGCAATATATATCTTTTTCATAACTTGATTGTCGATTGATTGTTTATTCTATTAGTTGAATAAGCGATTAGAAGCCGGGGTTCTGAACCATCTGGGGGTTGCGGTAAACCTGGTCAACATAGATGGGATAGAGATATTCGCGGTAGTGGAAGGTGTACTGCGGGTTGGCCATCATGGTGGTGTAGAACAGGTCCTTGGAGGGGTTCTCCTTGAGGGCATTGAGGGTGCGGCGCTTGCCGTAGCCGAAGTATTCCTCGCCGGCAACCCAGCGGCGCACGTCGTAGTAGCGGTGGCCTTCATCCCAGAGTTCGATGAAGCGTTCGTTGCGAACCCATTCAACGAGGTCCCAGACTTTGGAGGTGCCGTCGGAGGTGCGGATTTCGGTTTTGTTGAGGTGGTCGGCGGTCAGACGACCAACATAGGCGCGGTCGCGCAGCTTGTTGACATTGGCCATTGCTTCCTCCTCGAGGGTGGCGCCGTCTTTCATAACGTAGCCTGCGGGAACGGCCACGCCGCGCTTCGCACACTCGGCCTGACATTCAGCCAGGTTCAGGTAGAGCTCTGCCATGCGGATGAACACCTCGGGCGAGTTTTTGCCTTCGGACTTGGTTCCGTTGTCGTCCCAGTGGAAGTAGGGGTCAACGTGTTTCATCGAAAGGAAGCCGGAAGCCGAGTAGTTACGGTCGGAGAGCTTGCGGCCCTGCTTGGTTGATTCGCGCATGTTGAGCACGCAGGGGGTGCCGTTGCAGAGCAGGGTCAGGTAGTCGCCGCCGTGGAAGCCGATCCAGGCATAGAAGCGCGGTTCGCGGTTGAGGCAGATGTTGGCGATTTCGCTGCGGTCTGCGCTGGGAAGGCTCGGGTGGTCAGCGTTGGTAACGGGGGTCGAGGGGGTCTTGTAGAAGTCGTCGTTGTTGAGCTGGTCAAAGGCCTTGGCATACTGAACGGAGGGCACAGTGCCGTCGGCGTTGAGGAAGTGCTCAACGGAGTAGAGCGTCGGAGCAACGCCGCCCCAGGAGTCGGGGATAAATTCGGTGTTGTTCTTGGTGTAGCGGTAGGCCTGGCGGGGAATACGGGCTTCGTAGCGGCCATAAGCGCCATTATAGGAAGTCGGCGACTGAGCCCAGATGATTTCGGTGTTCTTTTCGCTCTGGGTGGTAGTGTTTAGGTAGCGGAGCTTCCAGACTGCGCGCTTGAATTCCTCTTCGTCGAAGTCATTGTCGGGGGTGCGGTCCTCGGCGGTTTCGGGGTCATAGCCGTTGATGTTGGTGTTGACGAACTGAATGCCGGACTGGGTCATGCGCGAGGTGAGCTGCGCCATGTTGGGCACCCAGATGTTTTCGGGGGCAACGCCTTCGTCGAAGCAGTCGGTCTTAACGGCCCAGCTGGGGTCAAAGAGGCAGTAGCCGGCCTTAACGGCGATGTCGAGAGCCTCGCGGCAGGCAACGAGAGCGCGCTGCCATTTCTCGGGGTTGAACTGGCGCGAAACGAGTTCTTTGCCGTAGCCGGGAGTTTCATAGTTGTTGTTTCTCCAGCCGGAGTAGGCCGAGGGGAATTTGCCGTTCCAGAGGTCGGAGGCGGCATAGAGGAGCAGGCGGGCCTTCAGGGCCTTGCACACAACCTGGTCGGCGCGACCCATTTCGGAGCTTTCGGTGCGACGCAGGGGCAGGTTGGCGGCTGCGGCGTCGAACTCGCCGGCAATCCAGTCAACGCAGGCATCGAAGTGGGAGCGGCCGGGATACTGGTCGAGGTCGGTGTCCATGCTGGCGAGCTCCTTGGTCAGGGGGATAGGACCATAGAGGCGCAGCAGGGAGAAATGGTAGAACGCGCGACAGAAGCGCGATTCGGCGAGCCATTCGGTGCGTTCGTCGGCCGAGTTGCAGACTTCGTTGGCGTCGCCTTCGGTCGTGAGCTTCTGGTCGAACAGCAGGGTCTGGCCGATACCGGCATAGAAAGTGTTCCAGAACGCGGGGTCATAGCCGGCGGGGGCGGTAGTGGTCTGGGTGTTGCGCAGAACGGCATAGGCCGGAGCGCCTTCGTTGGCATACCAGGTTTCGGTAATCAGATATTCGTCGGTCGAGGAGTTGATAACCGAGCGGTAGTCGCGGGGAAGGATGTCGCGGTGGAAGGTCTGGGCGTAGCAGGAATAAAGGAAGCCCTTTGCATGGTCGTGGTCCTTCATCGCGTCAGCCAGGCCGGCCTGTTCCGGGGGAACGACGTCCAGGTAGTTGCAGGAGCTGACGCCGAGCATAGAAGCGGCGGCCAGAGCTACGGCAGCGAGTTTATTGCTATTTTTGAGTTTCATGATTATGTTTCTTTTCTAAGGTGATTAGATTGGATTAGATGGTTACCTGAACGCCAATAGAAACGGTTTTCTGCATAGGATAGGAGTTCCAGCCGTCGAGTTCGGGGTCCCAGTGCTTGAAGGGAGCGAAGGTAACGAGGTTCTGACCGGAAACGTAGACGCGGCCATAGGGGAAGCGCCAGCCGAGCTCGATGTTGCGCATGCGCAGCAGCGAACCGTCGCGCATCCACCAGGTGGAGTTCACCGAGTTGTTGGAAACGTCGGTCTGAACGGTGCCGAGGCGGGGATATTCAACGTCGAAGTTATCGGGGTCATTGATGGGATCATAGAAAGAGTCGGAAATCCAGCCGAGGATGTTGCGGGCGTCGGCGTTGGTGCCACCTTCCTGGAAGGGGTGCATGCCGCTCATCATGATGGTGCGCTTGGCCGAGCCGGTGAACTGCACGCCGAAGTCGAACTGACGCCAGTTGAGCGTAGCGCCGAAACCATACTGGATGCGGGGCACGCGGCCATATTCGCTGATCATGGTCTGGTCGGAGTTGTCGATAACGCCGTCGCCGTTAAGGTCGCGATACTTGATGTCGCCGACCTGGGGCTTGGAGCCGATGTTCTGGGTCGGAGAGTTGGCGATTTCGTCGTCGCTGCGGAACAGGCCTTCGGCAATGTAGCCCAGTGTGCGCGAGGAGGCGTTGGGGATGCCGGTGCCCATCATCCAGGTGTAGGGGTAGATAGGTTCGTCCCAGTCGCTGACTTTGTTTTCGGCGTAGGTGAAGGTGCCGGTCAGGCCAAACGACCAGTCGTTGTTGATGCGCTTATTGTAGCTGAGGGCGAGTTCGCCGCCGTGGTTTTCCATCGTGCCCTTGGAGCTCCAGGGGGTTGCCTGGTCATAGCCGAGCGATGCGGGCCAAGCCTGACGCTGCAGGAAGATGTCGTAGCGGTGTTCCCAGAAAAGGTCGGCATTAACAGTCAGGTCGCCGAAGAGGGTAAATTCGACGCCGACGTCGGCTTTGCGCGATTTTTCCCAGCCCAGGCCGGTAACGGCATAGTAGGTAACGATCGGGCCGCCGAGCTGGAGGAACGACTGGTTGAAGTCGCCCGAGCGCCACTGCAGGGCGGAGGGGTTGTTGCCGGAGATTTTGTCGATGTAGAGGAAGTAGGAGCCGCCGGGCTTGGAAAGATCGTCGGAGCCGACGATACCGAGCGAGGCACGAACCTTCAGGTTGGTAATAACGTTCGAGGCGGGAGAGAACCAGGGTTCGTTGCTGATAACCCAGCCGAGAGAGCCTGCGGGGAAGAAGCCGAAGCGTTCGCCCTTGGCCAGGCGTTCGGTGCCGTTATAGCCGGCGTTAAATTCAACGAGGTAGCGGTGGGCGTAGTCGTAGGTTGCGCGGAACGAGAAGCCCTGGTTGCGGTTGGGCAGAACGGCGTCGCGGAACTCATACTGGCGGTAGGAAACCATTGCGCCAACATCGTGGAGACCGAACTTGCGGTTCCAGTCAAAGCGGGCCTGGAGTTCGAAGGTCTGGTCGGTTGAGCGGCCCAGAGCGGATTCGTTGAGATAGACAGTACCGGTCTGAATCTGGTTGGTGCGGTAAATGTCGCCCTCCTTGTAGGGGTTGAGTTCGCCGTTGGTCATATAGTTGCTTGCGCGGCCGGCGAGCTCATAGTAGTAAGGAGTGATTGAGCGGTTGAAGCTCATGGAGCTCCAGCTCTTGAGGTTCACCCAGGCTTCGAAGCGGAGACCCTTGGTAATGAAGTCGAGACCCTGGTTGAGTTTAACAACGGTGTTGAGGGTGGTTTCGTTGGTCTGGGAGTAGGAGGTGTTCAGAACGGCATAGGGGTTCTGAAGAACGTGTTCGGAGTAGCGGCGTGAAGCGTAGCGGATGTGTTCGTCGCCTTCCTGGGCGGGCCAGGTAACGGGGAAAGAGATCGGGGTGGTGGTCAGCGTGTAGTTGAAAATGTCCTTTGCGCCGGCGTTGGGGCCGCTCTTTTGGCGCACCTGGGCATTCATGTTCATGCTGATGGTGGTCGACGAGGTCAGCTTGTAGGAGATGTTGTTCTGGAACGTGTAGTTATACAGCTGGATGTTGTTATTCCAGGAGTAGAGCTTTTCGGAGTTCAGAAGGCCGTCTTCGTGCTGAACGTCGATAGCCATGTAGTATTTAACCTTGGAGCCGCCGCCGCTGACGTTAACGTTGCCGCGCTGGCGCGAAGCCATGTTGCGGAAAAGGATGTCGCCCCAGTTCACGTCGGGATACAGATAGGGGTTCACGCCGTTGCGGGTCCAGCGGATTTCGTCGTTGGTGTAGCGCAGGTCGTTGCCGCGGCTAACGCGGGCGATGTTATACATTTCCATGTAGCGGGCGCCGTCGACGAAGTCGGGGAACTTGTCGAGGAAGTTGAACGAAGCGTCGAAGCTCACGCCGATTTTGGTCTGCGAGTTATAGTCGCCGCCCTTGGTCTTTACGATCATAACGCCGTTAGCACCGCGGGAACCGTAGATAGCGGTTGCGGACGCGTCTTTCAGAATCGAGAACGATTCGATATTTTCGGCGGGAACATAGTTAAGGTCGTTGGCCGAGATTTCAACGTCGTCGAGAAGAATCAGCGGGGTTGCGCGGCCGCCGAAAGTGCCGATACCGCGAATGTAGAACTCAGCTGCCGAGCCGGGTTCGCCGGAGGTTGTCTGCGCAATAACGCCGGCGATTTTACCGGCCAGCGCGTTGGTCAGGTTGGTCGAGGGGAGCTTCAGGTCGTCGCCCTTAACCGAGGTGATAGCGCCGGTAACGGAAACGCGTTTCTGAGTGCCGGAGCCAACGACTACGACTTCGTCGAGAGTATTGTCGTCGCCCTTCAGTTCGACCTTAACGAAACCGAGGTCGCCGATGGGAACGCGCATTTCTTTATAGCCGACGTAGGTAACGAGCAGCGTAACATTCTTTTTTGCGGGAATGGAGAGGCTGAAGTTACCGTCGATGTCGGTTGCGGTGATTGCGGATTTGTCGCCGACAACGGCAACGGTTGCGCCGGGAAGGGGCTCGCCGTCAACGGCATCGACAACCGTGCCGGTAACGGTGCGCTTGGCCGTTGATGATTCGGCCTGCTGAGCGCCCGACGGCGATGCGGCGGCAAATGCCGGCGCGGGGGCCATCATGGTCATGGCAACAAGCCCGCTAAGGGCATAGCGCCAAGGTAAAGAACTTTTCTTCATTCTGTGATTTAATGATAGTGATTGATTATGATTGTCGGATATTCAGACCATGACAAAATGATGAATCGCGAGCCAAAAATGGGCTCGAAATCAAAGCATTACATGGATGATGGAATAAATCTACAGCGGATTGACTGATTTAAGGTGAATATTTATGGTTTATTGATTAAATTTAAGTTAAAAATGTTAATAATCCCGCTAAATCACGAGAAATATAAACATTTATGCTCCGCAAATTTAACAATATTCTACAAAACTGAGCGCGGCGCATGTGTTAAACTTTGTTAAGACGAAGTGTTAAGATTCCCCGGAAGCCGTCGGCGCAACGGCAGCGGCAATTCCGGGGAAGCTGAAGGAGCGGGGGGAGGCGGATCAGATGATGCCGATAATCTCGCGGATGTCGGCGATTTTATTGCGGGTGCAATAGTCTTGGATTTCGTTGACGATTTTGGCGCTGACGGCGGGGTCGAGGAAGTTGGCGGTGCCTACCTGAACGGCGGTTGCGCCGGCCATCAGGAACTCCAGGGCGTCGCGGCCGCAAGTGATGCCCCCGAGGCCGATAACGGGAATCTTAACCGCCTTTGCAACCTGCCAGACCATGCGGACGGCAATGGGACGCACTGCCGGGCCGGAGAGGCCGCCGGTAATGGTCGAAAGGCACGGACGGCGGCGCTCAACGTCGATAGCCATGCCCATCAGAGTGTTGATCAGGCTGACGGAGTCGGCGCCTTCGTCTTCAACGGCGCGGGCAATTTCAGTGATATCGGTAACGTTGGGGCTGAGCTTAACAATCAGAGTGCGGTCCCAGGCGCGGCGCAATGCGGCGGCAACGGAGGCGGCGCCCTTGGCGGTGGTTCCGAAGGCCATGCCACCCTGCTTAACGTTAGGGCAGGAAATGTTGACCTCGATGGCGCGGATGCGGTCGAGTTCGCGAAGTCGCTCGGCAACGCCGACGTAGTCGCTGACGGTTGCACCGCTGACGTTGACAATCACTTCGGTGCCGCAGTCTTTAATCTGCGGATAGATTTTCTCGGCGAAATAGTTGACGCCCTTGTTTTGCAGGCCTACGGCATTGAGCATTCCCGAGGGAGTTTCGGCCATTCGCGGATAGTCGTTGCCTTCGCGGGCATGGAGGGTCGTTCCTTTAACTACTATGCCGCCCAGGGAGGAGAGGTCCATGAAGTCGGCAAATTCGGAACCGTAGCCAAACGTGCCGCTGGCGGTCATAACGGGATTTTTCAGCTGCAGGGAGCCGATGTTAACGTTCAGTCTTGCCATGTCAGTTGTTTGATATTGAAAACGGGGCCTTCGGTACACACACAAACATTGCCCTTGGTTGTTTTTTCAACGCAGCAGAGGCAGGCGCCAACGCCGCATGCCATCATATTTTCGAGGCTGACCTCACATTCGGCGCCGATGCGCGCGGCAGCGGCGGCAATGGCAACCATCATCGGCTTGGGGCCGCAGCAGTAAATCATGTTGACCGGGCGGTTGAGTCGGGCGTGGGCGGTAACGACGCCGCGGGTGCCGGCCGAGCCGTCGTCGGTCGTAACGTGGACGGGGCCGAGCTTCTCAAAGCGGTCGAGCAGCAGCAGGTCGGCGGCAGTTCGGGCTCCGAGAAGAAACTCGGGGCTATAGCCGGCGGCCTTGAGCTCGAGGCCGAGCGCAAGCATCGGCGCAACGCCAACACCGCCGCCAACGAGGAGCAGCTTGGCATCGGTCGAGGCCGGACGCGAGAATCCGCGGCCCAGCGGAAGCATCATGTTGACCTTCTCGCCGGGCTCAACGGCCAGCAGGGCGTCGGTGCCGGCGCCGGCGCGGCGCACCAGCAGCTCAATGCGGCCGGCGGCGGGGTCGGCGGTGCAGATCGAAATCGGGCGGCGCAGAAAGGTTGTTTTCGAACGGTCGATACGCACCTGGGCGAACTGACCGGCAGCAACGGCGGGCAGCGGCCCGTCAGCGCGCAGGGAGAGCAGGCCGTAGAGCGGACCCAGGGGGGTGTTGGACTCCACGGTCAGGTCGCAAACCACTCGACCGGGAGCTGCTGAATGATTACTGTTGTTCATCGGGATTATATGAGTCGATATGACGTCGTTTTTTTTCTTCTGTGATTTCGTCAACGGTTATGAGGATGGCGCTTTCCTCAACGTCGCCGAACTCGGGATTGATGGCGGTTCCGAAATAGCGCATCGTCGGCGAAAGGGTCATGTAGGCGTTGACCAGCGGCGGAATGTTGATGCCATGTTCGCGCACCAGGTGATTGAGCTTAACGTAATCCTCGCGCAGGTCACCGCCGGCGGGCAGGAGTTCGCCGAGAGTCTTGAGATCGGAGTGGGTGTCGAGCGGAATAATGGGGCGCACAAGGTTGTCGGGGTCGCCATAGTGGAGGTTGAAGAAGTGGAGAATCATGTTTCGACACTCTTCGTCGTAGCTCGGATACATGGTCACCTTGCCGAACAGATATTTGATTTCCGGATGCTTGACGGTCAGCGCTCCGAGGCCGTCCCAGAGGTTATCGAGGGCGAAAATGGCGCCGCTGCGGCGGGTTGCCTGCAATTCGACGCGAACGAACGAGCGGCCAAGCTCAATCGTGTATGGCATATAGTCGCTCATGAACCGGGGCGAGAAGCGAAACATATGGGCGGTTGCGATGCGCGGCGAGCCGTCGGGCTCGGTCCTGACGTCGGAGCCGAGGATATAGCGGTAGCCGCCAACGATCTGTTCGTTGCGCGGGTCCCAGACAACGAGCTGCTTCAGCGGCGGGTCCATGAGGTCAAACTCGTCGATGTCTACCTCCTTGCCGGTGCCGCCGCCGCCAAGGCGGAAGGCGATTTCGCGCAGGCGGCCGATTTCGCGCATAACGTTGGGCGCGCAATGGGCGTCGACAACGTAGAGGTCGTTGCCGCCGCGGTTGCTATGGCGCAGAAAGCGCTCGGGGGTCAGTTCACTTTTGAGCAGTTCGGTTGGAACGGGGTCGATTACCGGTGCGTTCATAATACTATATTTATAAGGTGTAGATATACTCTCTGATGCCGCGGGCCTGCTCAACGGCTTCGTGGCCGCGCATCAGCTGACTGTTTGGAATCGGCTTTCCGACCCTGATTTGAAACGATTTTCCGGCGCCGCCAACGAACTCGCGCGGCAGGCGCATCATTTCGGCATTGAACTTCAGCCCCAGGCGCTCGCGGCGGCGGGCCAGACGATAGAATGCCTCGGAGTTTTCGCCCACGAAGCGCAGCGGCACCACAGTGCGCCCCGCCTCGGAGCTTTTTTGCACGAACATCTTGTTCCAGCGCAGGTCGCAGACCTCGCCTCCGGGCTGCTGGCGGCGCGAGCACATTCCGGCCGGAAACATGATTACCGGGCGCCGGAGGTCGGCAAAGGCCGCGTCAACGTCGGCGGCGGCGCTCCGGCTCTGGCCGCCATGCTTGTTGATTGGGATGAACACGTTGTCGAGCGGCTTAACAACGCTGAGCAGGTCGTTGACAACGAAGGCGGGCTCGCAGCCGTGGCGCCGCGCAACCCAGTCAATCAGGCAAATGCCGTCGAGCGCGCCGAGCGGATGATTGCTGACGTAGGTCAGCGGCAGCGACGGGTCGGGCAGATTTTCGCGCCCGATGACCTCATAGCTGACGCCCATTTCGGCAAGCAGCCCCGCGGCAAACGCCGAGCCGGTCAGGCCCTCGGTTACGCGGAGCAGTCGATTAAGTTCATCCTGGCAAACATAGCGCTCCAGCGCACGCACCGCCGCCGACGGTATCCATCGGTAATAGCGGGCCGCACGCTTGCGAAGCAACTCTTCAACGTCGACTTTCAATTCCATAATTGACCGCAAAGATACGCAAATTAAATCAAACATAAAAATAAAACCGAACGGCTATTTTACAAATTCTGATTGCGGTTTGCGATTTTTTTTGTAACTTTGCGGCGTTATGCGCATTCGCGGATTCATCACAAAGACGCTCTGGGCGTTGATTTTGTTGCTGGCATTGCCGGCGGCTCCCGCCCGCGCGCAGGTTCAGTTCGGCCGCGCAATGGGCGAGAAAACGGTGTTCGTGCCAAAGGGGCAATGGATTGCCGGCGTCAGCGTCAGCTACTCAACGGAAAGTTTTAATAACTACACCTTTCTGATTGTTGAAAAAATGAAAGGCACGGGCTATACGTTTAAGTTGAGCCCGATGTGTATGTTTGCCTTTGCCAACGACCTGGCTGCAGGCGGCCGTTTCAGCTATTCGCGCTCGCTGATTAAGTTAGATAATGCCTCGCTGGTTTTGGGCTCCGACCTGGGCTATGACGTTGACCATCTGTATTCGCTGTCTCACAGCTATGGCGGCACCGCCCTTTTCCGCAACTACATTGCCCTGGGGGGCAGCAACCGCTTCGGCCTGATTGCCGAGCTGCAGTTAGGAGTGTCGGGCGGACAGAGCAAAATCGCCACCGGCGCCGGCGAAACCCTCAGCGGAACGTATTCGCGAACGCTGAACTGCAACATCGGCGTGACGCCCGGCCTGGCAATGTTTCTCAACAACTATTCGGCCATCGAGGTCAACATCGGCGTTCTGGGCCTGACGTTCTCGGACGTTAAGATGACGACCGACCAGATATATATTGCCAACATGAAGCGCCGGAGCGCCAATTTCAATATCAACCTGTTTTCCATCACGTTCGGCACCGTGTTCTACATATAATGACGAAGGTTTTGAAACACATGGCCTTAGCACTGGCAATGCTGGCCGGCGCGGTCAACAGCGGCCGGGCCGACAATGCGCAGCCGCTCGACGAGGACCTGGTGATTGCCGGCGGCGACACGCTGTCGATCTATCTGCCGTCGGCCAACCTGAGCCGCTTTGACCGCGGGCTGAAGAACATTTTGTTCGTTCCGAAAGGACAGTGGGAGTTCGGGCTCACGGCGAGCTGGGGCGAGTTCAACACCAACGACATTGAGATGCTCCAGATTCTCAGCGACCTGAGCTTCAAGGGCAACATGTATGCCATTCGCCCGTCGATAAGCTACTTTTTCCGTCATAATCAGAGCGTTGGCATGAAAATCGTTTACTCCCATTCCAATGCGGCGCTCAACGGCCTGGGAATCGACATCGACGACGACATGAATTTTCATCTGTCGGACGTTGAATATAACTCAACGACCTATTCCGGCGCCATCAGCTACCGCAACTACGTCGGCCTGGACCGCAAGGGGCGATTCGCGGTGTTTAACGAAGCGGATTTGAGTTTCACCTCCGGCTCAAGCGATTTCACGCGCCTCTATAACCAGGAGCCGCGCCATACCCACACGCGCATCAACGAAATCGCGCTGAATTTCAGCCCGGGCGTCTGCGTCTACATAATGGAGAACGTTAATTTCAACCTGTCGTTTGGCGTTTTCGGTCTGAAACTCAAGCGCGAACAACAGTCAACCAACGGAATCGACGAGGGCTCCCACACCAGCTCGGGCGCCAACTTCCGATTCAATATTTTCAACATTAATTTCGGTATCGGTGTCAATATTTAAGAAGATATTAACGGGCGCGCTTGTTGCCATAGGCCTGGGAGGGTGCATCAAGAATGACCTGCCCTACCCTCGCATCGAGTGCAACATTACCGACATCATGGTCGACGGCCAGAGCGCCCCGGCGGTAATCGACCCGCAAACGCGCACCGTTACGCTGACCATGAGCGAAATAGCCGACCTGCAGAGCGTCGAGGTCCTGAGCTTCAAGGTTGAACCTGAAAACTGCCGCGTTGACGGACTGAAGGGGAATCTGAACCTCATCAGGCCGGCCTATGCGACCCTCAGCCTCTATCAGGACTACGTCTGGACCATTCGCGCCGACCAGACCATCGAGCGCTACATCACCGTTGACCCGCAAATGGGCGAGCCGGTAATCGACGTTCCGGGGCGACGCGTAATCGTTTATGTTCCAAAGGGAACCGACCTTACGAAGCTGACCGTTACGTCGCTGAAGTTAGGCAGCCCGGCGGCCACGGTTAGCCCCGCCATAGTCGGGGTGCCGACTGATTTTACCCGCCCGGTGGAGCTGGTCGTTACCGACCACGGCCGCTCAAGCCTTTGGACGATTTTCGCCGAAACGGTTGACGCAACGGTTACTCTGACCGGGGTTGACGCCTGGACGCGCGTTGCGTGGTTCTACGCTTCGGTGGCCAAGGAGTCCGACGCCGGATTCGAATATCGCCTGCAAGGCTCAACGGATTGGACCAAAGTCGAGGACGTTACGAAAGGCAGCGGCGTTATTTCGGCTCGCGCGCTGCACCTGTCGCCCTCAACGACCTACGAAGTGCGCGCCTATTGCGGCACCGACGTCAGCGCCTCGCAGCCGTTCACTACCGGCACTGAGGCACAACTGCCGAACTCAACGATGGACCTGTGGTGGAAAGACGACAAGGTCTGGAACCCCTGGGGCGAAGGACAAACGCCCTTCTGGGACACCGGCAACAAGGGCGCAACAACCCTGGGCGAATCAAACTCGCAGCCAACCGCCGACACTCAGAGCGGCACCGGCTATGCAGCCCAACTGAAAACCGAGTTCAAAGGCATCGGCCCGCTGGGCAAGATTGCCGCCGGCAGCGTGTTCTCGGGCGTCTACGTCAGAACCGACGGAACTAACGGCATTCTCAACTTCGGCCGCCAGTTCTCGGAGCGCCCCACCCGCCTGCGCGCCATGTTCAAATATAAGAATGCCCCGATTTCACATGTAGGCACCGACTCGCGCTTCGCCGACTGGAAAGGCCGGCCCGACACGGCCCAGATTTTCATTGCGCTGACCGACTGGAACGCGCCGATGGAGATTCGCACCAACCCTAAGAACCAACAGCTTTTCAACCCCGCCGACCCGTCGGTTATCGCCTATGGCCAGGTCAGCTACGGCAGCAGCGTTGAGCAATGGACGCCGCTGAGCATCGACCTGCAATACAGGTCAACCTCCCGGGTGCCGAAATACATTCTGGTCGTTTGCACCAGCTCCAAATATGGCGACTACTTCGTTGGAGGCAACGGCGGCATATTAACCATCGACGATTTAACTCTGGAATATGACTACTAACGAACAGTTCGACGCGGTTATGGCGCAATGTCGCGCCCTATTCGCCAAGAAGCTCCATGACTACCGGCCCGCATGGCGCGTTTTGCGCCCCGCATCGCTGACCGACCAAATCTACATTAAGGCCAAGCGTATCCGCCAGCTCCAGATGCTCGGCGGCGACACGGCGAGCGCCGTTGGCGAAGGCATAGTTCCGGAATTTATCGGCATTATCAACTATGGCATCATCGGGCTGATTCAGCTCGAACTGGAGCCGACCTGCGCCCCCGACATCGACGAGGCCCGCGCCCTGGAGCTCTACGACGCCAACGCGCGCCTTATCCGCGACCTGCTGATTGCGAAAAACCATGACTACGGCGAAGCCTGGCGCGACATGCGCGTCAGCTCCTACGTTGACCTGATTCTGATGAAAATCCTGCGCACCAAGCAGATTGAAGACCTCGGCGGCGAAACCCTTGTCAGCGAGGGAATCAACGCCAACTATATGGACATGGTCAACTACTCGGTTTTCGCGCTCATCAAGCTGACGCTATGAAGCTCGCCGTTTGGCTGGCGCGCCTGATTGTCGGCGCCGTATTTATTGTTAGCGGCGTCAGCAAAATGGTTGACCCCGCGGGATTTGCAATTAAAATCACCGCCTATCTCGCCGCCTGGCATATCGACGGGGCGATTGCCCCGGGGCTCGTCGTGGTTGGCGGTTGCGCGCTGTCGACCCTCGAGTTCGTTACCGGCTGGCTGCTTGCAACCGGGTCGCTGAGGAGGTCGGCTGCCTGGAGCGCGCTGCTGATGATGTGCGTAATGTTGCCGCTGACGGCCTACATCGCTCTGGCCAACCCGGTCGACGACTGCGGATGTTTCGGCGACCTGCTTATTATCAGCAACGGAGCCACGTTTGCGAAAAACGTTGTTTTGTTTGCCCTGAGCCTGTTTCTTGTTCGCTATAACCGGCGCGCGTCAACGCTCTTTGCGCCGTGGATTCAGTGGGTTCAGGTCGCCGCGGCGATTCTCTTCATGATGATTCTCGCCATTATCGGCAACAATGAGCAGCCGCTGCTCGACTTCAGGCCCTACCCCGTTGGCGAACCGCTGGTTGCGACCGACGAGGCCGAGGCGTTCTACGTCTACACCCGCAACGGCCGGGAAAAGGTTTTCAGCGACTCGGAGCTGCCCGCCGACGATTCCGGCTGGGAGTTCAAAGAGATTCAAACGGTTAGCCCGGCGTCGGGCAAGGAGCTGACGCTGCTCGACCGCATTTCGGGCGAGGATATGACCGACTCCATCATCGGCGAGGGGTGCGGTGAAACCGACCGCATGCTGCTGTTGCTCCCCTTCCCGTCGGAAGCGGGCGCCGCGGGCAGCTACACGGCCAACGAGCTCCAGGCTGCAATGGAGCAGCGCTTCGGCGCGGGAGCCTTCGTTGCCATAACCGCCGGCGACGACACCGGGGCGGTTGATAGCGCGCTGGACGTAATGATGGCGACCTTTCCCGTCTACTATGCTGACCGAAAGGCGATAATGGCAGTTGCGCGCGGCTCGATGGCGGTGGTTTACCTGCGCAACGGCATAGTCGTTTGGAAACGCTCGCTGAGCTCCATTAACCTCGACCGCCTCAACGACGGCGACCTCGCCGAAGTCTATGCCACCGACGGCGCCCGATGGTTCCGCCTGCTGACCGCCATTTTTCTGCTGGGCAACCTAATTATCTACCTCATCGGCCTCATTCCCGGGCTGTTCCGACGCAAAAACTGACGCCGCGTCCGATTATACGATTTATAAGTTTTATAAATTTTATAAGACTTATAAAGAGGTCGTTTAGAAAATTTTTTGTAACTTTGCGGTTAATCTTTACTTCTTAAAATCAATGCCAATCATGAAGCGATTCTTCTTATTCTCTCTTTTGGGAGCTGCCGCCCTTTCGGCGTCGGCAGATTATTCCATCAATTTTCCGGCCGGAACCAAACAAACGGCAACTAACCCGGCACGCTATCTCAACGGCGTCAGCTTTCTGGCCGGCTCGCTGTCGGAGCAGTATCTCAACGTTGGTCAGAACCCCGGCGGTGACCTATATCTGGATCGCACCTCTGAGGCAATTGTTCTTATAGCCGGCAAGCAGACTGCAATCGAAGTGGACTGGGCCGGCAACTGGCTGAACTCCTATGCCTATATCGACTGGGGCAACGACGGCGAGTTCAACGTTGAGATGGGCGAGGACAATATGCCCGTGAAGCCCACCGACATCATCAGCTACTCGAACTATCAGAATCTGAACTCAGCCGGCGAAGAAGCTATCGACCCGGCCAAAGGCCAGCTCGGCAACACGGTGTTGCTCCCCGATTTCGTTGCGGAACCGAAGCCCGGCACCTATCGTTTCCGAGTAAAAATCGACTTCAACAACGTTAACCCCGGCGGTTCGACCGGCGACCCGAACTGTGCAACCTACGGCGGCACGATTGCCGACGCAACGGTCGTTGTTGTTGAGCCCTTCGGCAATGTTAACCAGCTGAACCTGGTCAGCGACCACGGCACTCTGCAGGCTTCCTACGATGAAGTCCGCGGCACGGTTACCATCGCCTGCGCCGAAGACGAAGGCTATTTCCTCGACGCAGTTGAGGTTACGCATAGCATCGCGCTCCCCGCCGGCGTTGGTCTGGCCGACCCGACCCTGGGCGCCGCCGTCAGCTTCAGCGCCAATGCAGGCGAGGCCATTATTCCCGCCGACGCACTGACCGCCGGCGCAACCCTGACCGCCAAGTTCATCGACGCCACCCAGCAAGGCGGCATTCTTGATTACCCGAGCAACCTCAACGGCGAAAAGGCAGCCAACGAAGGCATTACCGCGCTGACCGTCAACGATTCGATGATGGGAATCAACGCAACCACGCGCCATTACTTCCTCGACCGCGCCTTCAACGTTGCCGCAGGTGCGCCGCTGAAACTGAGCTGCGCCTACAGCGGCCCGGCAACCTGCTTCGCGCTCTATGTCGACACCGACCAGTCGGGCGAGTTCACCCAGCCGCTGGCAACCGCCGAAACCCTGGCCAAGATGGGCGACGTTAAGCTGCCCGCATCGCTGAAAAACGGCGTTTACCGCGCCCGCGTGCTGGCTCAGGGCGACTGCGAGGTCGACTTCCTCATCAATGTCTATAACTCGAAAATCAACTATCGCCCCTATGCCCTCAACGGCATGATTCTCGACGGCTCTTCCAAGCCGATGAAGGAGACCTACCCCGCGCTCCAGGCCATTTCGATTACTGTCAAGCCCACCCTTGAGGGCTTCAGCACCGACACCGTTATTGTTCGCCACGGCCAGAACCTGACCGGCGACGAATTTATCAGCGGCAACCGCCAGTGGGCCGACGACGTTCTGCGCATCGACGCCAACGGCAAGGTAGTAATCCCCGCCAACCTGGTCAACGGCGACATTGCCGTCTATGCCCTCATGGGCCAGCAGGAAGACTCGGAATGGGTTAAAATCTGGGGCGACGAATTTACCGGAACCTCGATGAACTCCCGCCGCTGGGGCTACCAGAACCGCGCCAACTCAACCTGGAACCGCTACTGCGCAATGAACACGGCAGGCCAAAAGAAGGTAAACGTTTTCGACGACGGCTACTATAATTCCTACTGCGTAAAGACCCCCGACGACGTTAAGGCCGCGGGCGAAACCGGCGAAATGATTTCCGGCGCCATCAACACCATCAACAAGTTCACCATGACCTACGGCAAGGTGGAAGCCCGCGTTAAAACCCGCAAACACACCGGCAACTTCCCGGCATTCTGGATGATGCCCGCAACCTCGACCCTGCCCGACGACCTGAACCGCTGGCCCAACAACGGCGAAATAGACATCTGGGAACAAATCGACAACCAGAACATTGCCCACACCACCCTCCACTCAGGCTGGACCGGCTGGAGCAATTATAACCACTGGCCCGCACCGGCTCAGTATTCGCCCACGTCGACCCACCAGACTTCGGCCGACATGGACCTCTGGCACGTCTATGCCCTGGAATGGGATGCCGAAGAGCTCCGCTTCATAATCGACGGCGTTCTGGTGTTCACCTACAAGAACGTACACTACTCCCAGCCCGGTTCGCCCTACTATGTCGAAGACGTTTGCTGGCCCTTCAACAAGCCCTTCTACGTTATTGCCAACCAGAGCGTCGGCAACGGCTCGTGGGCTGCAAACCGCGACCTTAACTTCGAATACCTGACCCAGTTCGACTATGTTCGCGCATATCAGAAAAAGGGCGGCGTCTACACCAACGCCTCGGGCAACAACGGTGACGACCCGAACTTCTACGTTCCGGCGACCAACAACCCCTTCAGCTCCTCGATCGACGAGATCACCATCGACGATGACGACCCGACCGACGGCCCCGTTGCTCTCTATGACCTGGCCGGCCGCCGCATAACCTCCGGGGCTCCCGCTGTGGGCATCTACATCCGCCAGCAGGGCTCAAAAGCTCAGAAACTCATTATCCGATAAATGACCCAACAGAAACAGAAATCTTCCGCAACCCGCACGCGCTTCATTATCAAGGCGCTGTGGGTTGCGTTCGGACTCGGGGTAACGCTGGTTGCCCTGCTCCTCGTTCTTATCTACAACGGAATCATCGGCTACATGCCCGACATTGAAAGCCTCAAGAATCCGACCGACAAGTATGCTTCGGTAATCTACAGCGCCGACGGCCAGGAACTCGGCCGCTACTTCAGGCCCACGGGCAACCGCGTATATGCCGACTATTCCGATATTTCTCAACACGTTATCGACGCGCTCATCGCAACCGAAGACGCCCGCTTCTATGACCACTCCGGCATCGACGCCAAGGCGATTGCGCGCGCAATGACCAAGACCGTTCTGCTCGGCCAGAAGTCGGCCGGCGGCGGCTCGACCCTGACCCAGCAGCTGGCCAAGCAGCTCTACTCGCCCGGCAGCTCCAACCTTCTGCAACGCGCAATCCAAAAGCCGATTGAATGGATGATTGCCGTTAAGCTCGAGCGCTTCTATTCGAAGGATGAAATCATTAAGATGTATCTCAACCAGTTCGACTTCCTCTATAATGCCGTTGGCATCAAGTCGGCCGCCTGGGTTTATTTCGGCAAGGACCCGCTGGACCTGACGGTCGAAGAGGCCGCAACGCTGGTCGGCATGGTCAAGAACCCGTCGTTCTACAACCCCATCCGCAAACCCGAACGCACCCGCGACCGCCGCAACACGGTGCTCTCCCAAATGGAAAAAGGCGGCTATATAACCGCTGCCGAACGCGACTCGCTCCAGGCGCTGCCGCTGACCCTCAACTACCACAAGGTTGACCACAAGGACGGCCCCGCGCCCTATTTCCGCGAAGAGCTGCGCCGGATGCTCGGCGCCAAAAAGCCCTCGCGCTCGTCATATCCGAAATGGGACCAGCAGAAGTTCGTCGACGACTCGATTGCCTGGGCAACGAATCCGCTGTTTGGCTGGATTGAAAAGAACCCCAAGCCCGACGGCTCGCACTACGATATTTATGCCGACGGCCTGAGAATCTACACGACCATTGACTCGCGCATGCAGCAGTATGCCGAAGACGCTATGGTCGACCACCTGTCGAAAACCCTTCAGCCCGCCTTCTGGAAAGAGAAAAAAGGCTCGAAATATGCCCCCTACTCCTCGAACCGCTCCGAAATCGGCGAAAGCGCGATTCAGTCGCTCATCAGCCATGCCGTCCGCGACTCTGACCGCTATCGCGCAATGAAAGCCGCCGGCAAATCGCAGGCCGAAATCGACCGCGCGTTCAATGAGCCGACCGAAATGAAGGTATTCACCTATCAGGGCTGGACCGACACAACGATGACTCCGCGCGACTCGATTCTGTATCACAAATCGTTTCTGCGCGCCGGCTTCATGGCAATGGACCCGCGCAACGGCTACGTCAAAGCCTATGTCGGCGGCCCGAACTTCTCGGCGTTTCAATACGACATGGTGTCCACCGGCCGCCGACAGGTCGGCTCGACCATCAAGCCGCTGCTCTACACCTACGCGATGGAGGAGGGCTTCACCCCCTGCGACGAATTTCTCAACGAGCAGCCAACCATCTACGACGCCAACGGCCGCCCCTGGCAGCCGCGCAACGCCGGCACCGCGCGCGTTGGCGAAATGGTTGACCTGCGCTGGGCGCTGACCAACTCAAACAACTGGATTTCGGCCCGACTGATGGACCAGCTCTCGCCGGCAACGTTTGCCCATAACCTCCACTCGTTCGGCATCAACAACCATATCGACCCGGTGGTTTCGCTCTGTCTGGGCATCTGCGACGTGTCGGTCAAGGAAATGGTAACCGCCTACTCCGCCTTTGCCAACCGGGGCATGAGAACCGACCCGCTGTTCGTTACCTCGATAACCGACGCCAACGGCAACGTTATTTCCGAGTTCACAACGACCCACACCGAGGTGATTTCCGAGCGTGCCTACTGGCGCATTCTGTCGATTCTGCTCAACGTCGTTGACTCCGGCACCGGCAACCGCCTGCGCCGCGCACCCTTTAACCTCACGGCGCAGATGGGCGGCAAAACCGGCACGACCAACTCCAACTCCGACGGCTGGTTCATGGGCTTCACTCCCGAGCTGGTAACCGCAACCTGGGTCGGCGGCGAAGAAAAGCCGATCCACTTCAACTCGATGGCCAACGGCCAGGGCGCCGCAATGGCGCTGCCGATTCTGGGCAAATTCCTGTCGAAAGTCTATGCCGACCGCTCGCTACCCTACTCTCAGGACACCCGCTTCGTCTTCCCCGCCGACGTTGACCTCTGCAGCGGCGAAGACGTCGGCGTGCTGACCGATACGAGCTCCGACGACCCCACGGTAGATAATATTTTTGACTAATTTTATAACATTAACTTTTCAGTCTGAAAATATTTTCGTACCTTTGCCCCCAACGAAAAAACACCTAAACAATTCTTTCAATACTTAAACTAACCAAAATGGTAAGCTACAAAGAACTGGGCCTGGTGAACACCAAAGAAATGTTTGCCAAAGCCATCAAGGGCGGCTACGCTATCCCCGCCTTCAACTTCAACAATATGGAGCAGCTCCAGGCTATTATCAAAGCCGCTGCCGAAGAAAAATCGCCCGTTATCCTCCAGGTTTCCAAAGGCGCCCGTAACTACGCCAACGCTACCCTTCTGCGCTACATGGCCCAGGGTGCCGTTGCCTACGCCAAGGAACTCGGCTGGGAAAATCCTCAGATCGTTCTTCACCTCGACCACGGCGACTCCTTCGAACTCTGCAAGAGCTGCATCGACAACGGCTTCTCGTCCGTTATGATCGACGGTTCTCACCTCCCCTACGAAGAAAACGTTGCCCTGACCAAGCAGGTCGTTGACTACGCTCATCAGTTCGACGTAACCGTTGAAGGCGAACTCGGCGTTCTCGCCGGCGTTGAAGACGAAGTATCGTCCGACCACCACACCTACACCGACCCCGAAGAAGTTATCGACTTCGCAACCCGCACCGGCTGCGACTCGCTCGCTATCTCCATCGGCACCAGCCACGGCGCCTACAAGTTCACCCCCGAACAGTGCACCCGCAACGCCGAAGGCAAGCTCATTCCCCCGCCCCTGGCATTCAACGTTCTCGACGCCGTTATGGAAAAACTCCCCGGCTTCCCCATCGTTCTCCACGGCTCCAGCTCCGTTCCCCAGGAATACGTTGACACCATCAACAAATATGGCGGCAAACTCCCCGACGCTATCGGTATTCCCGAAGAAGAACTCCGCAAAGCCGCAAAGAGCGCAGTTTGCAAAATCAACATCGACTCTGACTCGCGCCTGGCAATGACCGCTGCCGTTCGCGAAGTGTTCGCCACCAAACCCGGCGAATTCGATCCCCGCAAATACCTCGGCCCGGCTCGCGACGAAATGGAAAAACTCTACAAACACAAAATCGTTAACGTGCTCGGCTCCAACGGCAAAGCATAATAACCGAATCCGACAATCCCTTAGCCCCGACGGCCTCAGCGCCTTCGGGGCTAAATTTTTATTTGCGTGTTGGCGGAATTTTGCGTAAATTTGCCGTTGATGAAAATTGCTATTATCGGATACGGCAAAATGGGCCGTATGATTGAAGAAATTGCCCGCCGGCGCGGGCACGAAATCGTTGCGGTCATCGACCGCAACACAGACTGCAAAATCGACTCCGAAGCCTTCCGCTCGGCCGATGCGGCCATCGAGTTCACGGTGCCTTCGGCTGCCGAAGCCAACGTCAGGGCCGCCATGGAGCAGGGCGTGCCGGTTGTTTGCGGCACCACCGGCTGGACCGAGGGTCTTGAACGCCTGCGCGGCTCAATGCCCCCGGACGGCGCACTGATGTGGAGCGGCAACTACTCGCTGGGCGTCAACATTTTCTTTGCCGTGAACCGCTATCTGGCAAAAATCATGGCGCAGTTCCCCGACTACACGCCCGACATGACCGAGACGCACCATATCCACAAGCTCGACCACCCGAGCGGCACGGCCCTGATGCTCGCCGACCAGATTATCGACGCACTCCCGGGCCTCGACGGCTGGAGCGAAGCGCCCGACCCGGGCAAACTGCTCATCAACCATGTGCGCCACGGCGAAGTGCCCGGCATTCACCGCATCACCTGGGAAAGCCCGGTCGACAGCATCAGCATCGAACACTCCGCCAAATCGCGCGCCGGCTTCGCCCTGGGCGCCGTTATGGCCGCCGAATGGCTCGCCGGCCGCCGCGGTTACCACTCCATCGACGAAATGATGACCGAACTAATCAAATAGTCCCTCAATGGCGCAGATTTCCGTTCAAAACACCCCGGTAACAATCCTTAATATTGACGACCAGGACTATATCTCCCTAACTGATATGGCAACTGCCAAAGAGGGCGATAGCAGAGCGGCCGACGTTATCAAGAATTGGATCAGAAACCGCTATACGATTGAATTTCTCGGCACCTGGGAGATTATCCATAATCCCAATTTCAAAGTGGTCGAATTCGACCACTTTAGAATGAGTGCCGGACTTCCGTCGTTTGTTTTGAGCGCGTCCGAATGGATTGACAAAACAAATGCGATTGGACTTATTGTTAAAAAGGGTCGCTACGGCGGAACCTACGCCCATAAAGACATTGCCTTCGAATTTGGTTCGGCGATCAGCGTAGCATTCAAACTCTACCTCATCGAAGAATTTCAGCGCCTCAAATCTGAAGAGCAACAACTAATCGGGTGGTCGGCAAAGCGCGAGTTGACTAAAATCAATTATCGCATACATACCGACGCCATTAAACAAAACCTCATTCCCTCACAAATTACCACCTCGCAGGCAAGCATAATCTATGCCAATGAGGCCGACGTCTTGAACGTTGCCATGTTTGGAACCACAGCGAAGGAATGGAGAGCATCGCACCCCGAACTGAGTGGGAACATACGCGACTACGCATCCATAAATGAGCTAATTTGCCTATCGAATATGGAAAACCTGAATGCCGTTTTCATTGAGCAGGGTATTCCTCAGTCTGAGCGACTCATGAAACTCAATCAAATCGCTATTCATCAGATGGAAATACTGGAACGCCATGAAAATGGTCGAAATTTATTGAACTAATCAAATGAAAAAGTTTTTTGATGATTTTTGGGCGCGGGTTTGCGCCAACAGGCCGTCGCGCTGGCTGAGGTTCTCGCTGGTGTCGCTGGTGTTTCTGGCCTGGGTAGTGTGGCTTCAGAACTGGTGGGTGCTGCTTTGGTGGCTCCTGCTGTTCGACATATATATCACCGGCTACATCCCCTTCAGCTGGTGGAAGACATCAAAGTCGGCCGCCGTGCGCACCGTGATGGGCTGGGTCGACGCGATAGTCTATGCCCTGGTGCTGGTCTACTTCGTGTTTGCCTTCGTTGGCCAGAACTACCAGATTCCGTCATCGTCGCTCGAAAAGACGCTGCTGACCGGCGACTTCCTGTGGGTCAACAAAATGGCCTACGGTCCGCGCGTTCCGATGACGCCGATCCACTTCCCGCTGACGCAAAACACGCTGCCTCTTGTCAACACCCGCAGCTACCTGGAGCAGCCACAGTGGAAATACCATCGCCTGGCCGGCTACGACACCATCAAGGTCGGCGACATCGTCGTGTTCAACTTCCCGGCGGGCGACACGGTTGCCCTGAAGCAGCAGAATCCCGACATTTATGCGCTGTCGCGCATGGTTGGCGAGCAGATGATTGCCCAGGGAGTCGTTCAGGCTCCGACGGGCGACGCCATTAGCCGCGACGCCGCGGCCCGCGCCTATGGCATGGCCTACATCAAACAGCACCCCGACGTTTTCGGCGAGGTTATCTGGCGCCCGATCGACCGCCGCGAAAACTACGTTAAGCGCACCGTTGGCCTGCCCGGTCAGACGTTTGAAATCCGCAACGGCGAAATCTACAACGACGGCCAACTGATGCCGACGCCCGAGCACGTTCAGTTCAACTACACGTTCAAGCACGCCCAATGGCGCCAAATGACCGACGAACAGCGGGCCGACTTCTGGCTTGCGCTCGACGTCAGCGAGGCCGACCGCGTCGACGACCCCTCGCTCGCTGGCCAGGGAGTGCCGCTGACCGCAGCCGCCCTCGAGCAGCTGAAAAACAACCCGGCAGTCAGCAACATTGCCCGCTGCCGCTTCTCACCCTACGATAATTTCCTCTTCCCGCTGGCAACGGCGATGGATTCGGCCTGGACACTCGACGACTACGGCCCCATCACCATCCCGGCCAAGGGGATGACCGTTAAGCTCGACGCCGCCGGATGGGCAACGTATGGCCACACGATTGACCACTACGAGCCCCACAAGGCCGAGTGGCGCAACGGTCGCGCCTATATCGACGGCAATCCCGCCGAGGACTACACGTTCGAGATGGACTACTATTTCATGATGGGCGACAACCGCCATAAGTCGCTCGACTCGCGCTTCTGGGGCTTTGTTCCCGAAGACCACGTCGTTGGCCGCCCCGAACGCGTCATTATCAGCTTCGACCCCGACGGCAAAGGATTCCTTGGCATTCGCTGGAACCGCATTTTCCGCAACGCACGCAACTAATTCATCAACAATATAAATGGAACAGCACATTTCAGAGCGCGTTCAGTCGCTGGCAACATCGGCGACTCTCGCAATGAGCCAGAAAAGCGCCGAGCTCAAAGCTCAGGGCGTTGACGTTATAAATCTCAGCGTAGGCGAACCCGACTTCCCCACGCCGGCCCACATCAAAGAGGCCGCCAAGAAGGCAATCGACGATAACTTTACGTTCTACACTCCCGTTGCCGGCTACCTTTCGCTGCGCAAGGCAATCGCCGAAAAGCTGCAAAAGGAAAACGGCGTTGCCATGCAGCCGGAACAGATCGTTGTCGGCAACGGCGCCAAGCAGGCCCTCTGCAACGTTATCCTTGCATCCATCAACCCCGGCGACGAGGTTATTATCCCTACTCCGGCATGGGTCAGCTACGTTGAAATGGTCAAGCTCGCCGAAGGCTCGGTTGTTGAGCTCCCCGCCGGCATTGAAAACGATTTCAAAATCACTCCCGAGCAGCTCCGCGGCGCAATTACCGACAAAACGCGCATGATTCTGCTCTGCTCGCCGTCGAACCCCACCGGCGCCGTTTACTCGGCCGAAGAGCTGCAGGGACTGGTCGACGTTATCACCGCCCACCCGCAAATCATCGTGATGGCCGACGAAATCTACGAGCATATCAATTACACGGGCTCCCCCATCCGCTCGCTCGGATCGTTTCCCGAAATTGCTGACCGCGTGGTTATTATCAACGGCGTTTCGAAAGCCTATGCCATGACCGGCTGGCGCGTCGGCTACTGCGCCGCCCCGCTCTGGCTGGCCAAGGCGGTCAACAAGCTCCAGGGCCAGTACACCAGCGGCAGCTCGTCGATTGCCCAGAAAGCTGCCGAAGCGGCCTACACCGGCTCGCAGCAGTGCGTCGAAGATATGCGCGTTGCCTTTGAGCGTCGCCGCGACCTGGTCGTTGAACTGGCAAAGGCCATTCCCGGCCTGAAGGTCAACAAGCCCTCCGGCGCGTTCTATCTCTTCCCCGAAGTGAGCGCTTTCCTCGGCAAGAAGTTCGGCGACAAGGTTATTGCAACCTCCGGCGACCTGGCGCTCTATCTGCTCGAAGAGGCCCACGTTGCAACGGTCGACGGCGCCGCATTCTGCGCTCCCGGCTACATTCGCCTGAGCTACGCAACAAGCGATGATAACATTCGCCGCGCAATGGAGCGCATTGCCGCAGCACTGAAAAAACTGAACTGACCCAGCTACCGGCAAGTGCAACGCGTTTTATTTCACGAAACTATCTTCGGCCCGATACGCAGCCGGAGGCTCGGCGCGTCGCTCGGCGTTAACCTGTCGCCGCTCGACGGCAAAATCTGTTCCTTCGACTGCCTCTATTGCGAGGCCGGCTTCAACGCCCAGGGCACCGGCACGACCGGCCTGCCCCGGCGCGAGGAGGTCGCCCGCCTGCTGCGCGAAAAGCTCGCCGCCATGCGCGCCAACGGCGAGCCGCTGAACGTAATCACTTTTTCGGGCAACGGCGAGCCGACGCTCCATCCGGAGTTTGCGGGCATCGTTGACGACACGATAGCCGCGCGCAACGAGTTCTTCCCCGAGGTGAAAATCTCGGTGCTCACCAATTCAACGCGCCTGGGCTCGTCCGAGGTTTGCGATGCGCTGCGCCGCGTTGACAATAACATTCTGAAGCTCGACTCGGCAATCGAGTCAACGATGCGGAAAATCGACCGCCCGGTGTCGGCATCATTTACCGCTGCCGGAGTCATTGAGCAGCTGAAGCAGTTTGCCGGCAGCGGAATTATCCAAACGATGTTTTTGCGCGGCCCGGGCATCGACAACACCACCGACGCGGAGGTCAACGCTCTGATCGAGGCCTACAAAGCAATCGCTCCGCGCGAAATAATGATCTACTCCATCGACCGCAAGACGCCCGACGAAACTCTCAGGCGCATAGAACCCGACGATCTCCGCCGCATCGGCGACCGAATCGCCGCCGAAACCGGCCTGCCCGTTCAGGTCAGTTAGCGGTCGGAGCGAGAATCTGATTGGTTGCGGCCAGGTCGTCGAGCGCCCGGTCAATAAACGGCTGCAAAAGCAGCGAGCCCGATTTATGGGCCAGATAGGCGCGCCGCTCGTCGGCAGTCATGTAGGCCCGGCGCCAGCGCTCGTTAAACTCCTCGGGCGCAATGGTCTTATAGTCGCGAATCAGCTCCATGACCGCGATTCCGCGACGTCCTAATTTCTCAAACTCCACCAACCAAGGCTCCAGCTCAGCGAGCAACTGCTCATTGGTGCATCCGCGGCGAATAGCCTCAGGAGCGGCGGCAATGCGCTGAAACTCATCCATCAGCGGCTGCCAGCCCTTGGCGGCTTTGCCGTCGCCGATGCGGAAGGTCTCAACCGTCCATGACTCGGGCCGACGGTAGCCGGTTTCGCTGTCGGCATTATGGATAGCAAAAGTGCGGAACGCGTCGGCGCACTCCGGCATCAGGTCGCGCAGACCGAACTCCCATGCCCTCTCGGGCACATAGGCGGCGGGGTTCCACGCATAGTCGGCAACGCCATAGAGGCCGAGCTTCGACGCCTCGCCCTGCTCCATCGGGTTGCTCACCAGGGCGGCCACGTCGGCGCGCGTCAGTGTGGTGTCCAGCCCCAGGGCGGGTCCCATCAGCAGGTGGTTGCGCGCATAGTCCGTAACAGGCCAGTTCCACCAGTAGAAGCCGGGCCTGCGAATCAAGGCATTGAACCACTGCATGGTTTCGGCCGTGAGGTCGGAGCAAACAACGTCGCCGGTGTACATTACCTGAACCTGCGGGTCGAGCGTGCGGCCATAGATTGCGCTGGCTCCGTTTTCGGTCGGATTGGCCCAGAGGCGCGAATAATCCGTCGGGCAAACAGCGAGCGGCTGCACTCCGGGATGGGTGTTGACAAAATTCTCGGTCAGGTAGTTAACAAGGTCACACTGGCGATAGGGATTCGTGCCCTCGCCCTCGATGTCGTCGAAATGAATGGCAAACGAGCGCACGCCAAGGTCATACATGTTTTCAAACTTGCGAACCAGATTGTTGCGATCCTCTTCGGTCCAGCGAATGTCCTTTCCCGGATGGATGGCCCACACGAAGTCAACATAGTTGCGGCGACACGCCTCAACCAGCTCGCGAATCTGGCGCGCCTGCTCCGGCGGATAGGGTTTGCGCCAGTTCGGCGACGAGTGGTAGGGGTCGTCCTTGGGTCCATAGATATAGGTGTTCAGCTTGTTGCGGCCATAGAAATCAATCAGCGACAGGCGAACATCGTGGCTCCAGGGCGTTCCGTAGAAACCCTCAACCACCCCGCGTCGCTCCAGTTCCGGCCAGTCGCGCAGGGTCAGCAGCGGCAGCGAATCGGCGGGCGACTGCGCGGCAATCCGGCGCCAGGTTTCGAGACCATAGAAGAGGCCGCGGTCATCGAACGCATCGATGCGGGCGCCGTCGGCCGAAATCGTAATATTATATGCACCCGAGCGCGGCTCAACGTCGGGCGCGCCGATGCGCGTTTCGGGCTCGATGGCCTTGCGCATTCCGCCGTTAACTACCAGCGACTGCGGAGTCGGGTGAATCACCGGCTGAGCATCAGCCGCGCCCCGGACCGACGCCGCGGCCAGGAGCATCAGAAAAATTCTGTTCTTTTTCATAACTATCGGCAAATTTAACACTTTTCTTCCGTTTTGCAAAATCAACTTTCGGCGGCCAACGGATGTTAAATGAATATGCAACAAGATTCTTCAACGCCCGCGGCCTCGCTCCGAGGCTATGGCTTTCTGGTATTTTACCTGGTGGTGCTCAGCGCCCTGGGGTCGTTTGTCAACGACATGTTCTCGCCGGCACTGCCGTCAATGTGTAAGTTTTTCAGCTGCTCGGTGCCCACGGTTCAGATGGGCCTGACCGCCGGCATGTGTGGCCTCGGACTGGGCCAGGTAATTCTGGGGCCGGTCAGCGATAAGTATGGCCGCAAGCCGGTGCTGGTCGGGTCGCTCTGCGTGTTCATCGTGGCGGCAGTTGTCAGCGTTTTCTCGCCGACGATTCATTTCTTCATCTGGTGTCGCTTCTTCCAGGGACTCGGCGCCGCCGGCGGCTACTTCCTTGCGCGCACAATTCCGGCTGACCGCTTCCAGGGGCGCACCCTCGCCAAAATCATGGCCCTGGTCGGCGCCATCAACGGCTTCGCCCCCGCCTCGGCGCCGGTGCTTGGCGGCGTTATTTCCGACCACTGGGGCTGGAAGGCGATATTCGTTTGTCTGGCTGTTTTCGCGGTCATAGTCCTGGCGCTGTCGCCCCGCCTGAAAGAGTCACTGCCCGCCGAAAGACGCACCCCCGGCAGCCTGCTCAGCTCCTTCGGCGGCTTCAAGGTGTTGCTGAAAAACAAGCCGTTCATAATCCACTGCAGCTTCAAGGGCATCAGCCTCGGAATGCTGTTTGCCTACATTTCCGCGTCGCCCTTCATTCTTCAGAACCACTATGGCTACAGCCAAACGGCCTATGGCGTCATCGTTGGCATCAACGCCCTCTTCTCCGCCGCCGGCTCGATGGCCGCCCTGCGCTTCAAAACGCTCAAACAGGCCGCCCACGTTGCCACTCTCATCGTTGCCGTCGCCGTTGCCGGCCAGGCCTACGCCCTCTGGAACATCCACAGCGTCTGGGTGTTTGAAGCACTGATGATCGTAATGCTCTTCGGCCTCGGCATGATTTTCACCGCCTCCAACACCCTGGCGATGAACGAAGGCCGTCAGCGCGCCGGCGAAGCATCGGCCATTCTCGGCCTCAGCGGCTACGTTGTCGGCGCGATAGTCGCCCCCCTGGTAGGCCTCGGCAACATCCTCCACTCCACCGCCATAGTATTCATCGCCCTCGCCGCCATAGCCCTCCTACTCAACCTCCTCGCCTACCGCCTCCCAACCGACCTGAACTAAATTTATTAAATTTATTAACAATAAATTTGCATGATTAAATAGTATTCCGTAAATTTGCAACGAAATTGGTAGAGCCCAATTTATCTTATTGAACACAAGAGGCGTTATGTCTTCTGCTTGTAGATGAAAAGCGTAGGAAACTTACCATCGAGAACAAGAGAGGTCGTAACTGTCTCCATGCCATATGGCGTGGAGCTGTTATTTCCACATCAATTCTCAAAGGTATTCCTACCACCTTCATCTTATGGTGTGGCATAGCAGTCCACGCCTCTTTTTTTATTATAATGGCCGATGGACTGCCCGACCACAGTATACACGCATGAATAAATTCTATGCATTAATGATGGCACTAATTGTGTCAATCGTACAGTTCGAAGCCACGGGAGGATTTCTTTCCGGAGCCCATGGCAAACTTATGGCAGGTCAACTTGTTAGAAATCTCACCCAAAAAAGAGATGAGCTCATCAATGCGCCTTACTATCCAAACAAATTCGAGGACGTAGATAAATTGACTTTTGAAATATCAAAAGCCAGAACTGATTATATCAGGCTATTAATAAATTTCCAAACGAAGGAAGGGATGTCTGAATTATCAAATGATGTACCATGTTATGAGCTGACTATTCCGGGAAAATCATGGAGCTATACATCAGGCTATAATAAAGGCGTAGGTAATCGGATTTTTCAGGATGGCATACAAGATTTATGCAGTGGCAGCTATTCCAAGGGCCTTGCCAAAATACTCAAATCTGCCGTAGTAATTCCCGACTCATATTATTGGGTTGCCATAATGGTAGAAATAGGCCTTGGATGCGATGTTGACCATAATACTGCTAAAACTATTTATGAATATGGTGCAAATTACTATGGATCCGCACTATGTAAATTAAGTATTAATCGCATCCATACAACCGGCTACCTGACACAAGATTATAAAGACCAATGGTTAACGTTTGTGAAAGAAACAAATAAAACCAATCTATCTGAACATAACAATGCTACTGTAAATTTAGGCTATCCCTTCAATATGGGTTCAATAATGATTAATAACAGCAGCCCCATCACAAACAACCCATGCACCAGCTGCGGAGGCTCAGGAATTTGCACAAGCTGCGGAGGGAGCGGATATTATATTGTCGACACCGGGACTTATACCGGACATGACACACAAGCCATTCACGATTGCCCATCGTGTCATGGTTCGAGAAGATGTTCCATCTGCTTTGGTTCAGGCAGACGATAATAACCTTTTATTTTCATTCATAATCTTCGCTATATCGAGGTTCTTAGCGAATGAATTATGCTTAATATATCATAGAGCCTCATAACCACATTATTCAAATCAAATTATGAATTTCAAATTCAAAATGATTGCTTTGTGCCTGTCATCATTTTCCGTTTTATCAGCACAAGCAGAGAACAACGTTCTGGCACTTCCGGAATTCTCGTCAGGTAAACCCGTTTGGATCATTAAAGCCGGTGCTAGCTTTAACAGCGTAGTAGGTAGCGCAACAAAAACAACCAAAACAAGATGGGAAAATAATGAATACGATGGAGTATTCAAGTACAATACCAGCTACGATGTGTCTTTTGGATTCAACAAATCTTTCGGTAAGAGTCCTATGTATTGGGGAATGGATATAAAATTAGGAACGCGAGGATATGGAACTGACGCTAAATATTACAAAAATGAGACTAAGAAATATGGTATAAGATTTGAAACAGCAATAAATGAGACTTTCTCATTAACTACATATAACGTATATCTTTCTCCTTTCACTTTTGGCTATCGCTACACTTTCCTTGAACGGATGGCTGCTGATATTCATTTGGGGATTTATGCCAGCTACGACTTTGCAGGTAAAGGCAAAGCATATACCTCGAAGCACAAAAAAGATTGGCAAGACGGGCTGCTATATCTAAATCGCACTGAAGAAAATGAAAGCAAATATGATATCAAGGACGACGACAATATGCACAAATATGATGCCGGCATTAATTTAGGAGTCGGATATTGGTTTGGACATTTCAATATTGATTTCTCCTGGCAAAGAGGATTTATCCCAATGTTTGTAGACGGAGATAAAATGGTTTCTGTCGGAAATGGTAAGAACGACAAAATGCAAGCTGGAAATTACTATACCAACAGCTTCCAGTTAAAACTCGGTTTCGCATTCTAACTAACTTAGGACACAATGCTGCCGGCGGCAAAAGTACCATAACAGATACTATGCCGCCGGTATAATTACGCTATATTTATTATTTTAAGCAACTCTGCATCTACAGTTATTGGAATTATGCGGCGATGCTGCAAACGTCCAACAATCATTGATGGATGAGTTCCGAATCTTTCGGCATAAGAAATAATTGCCTTAACCGAATAATCTCTATTCCTTATGATTTCTTCCTCTTCCTTATGCGACAGCAATATTTCAGCGGCAAACGCATCTGCCTCCGACTCTTTTGACAACTCTTTATTATCATATTCTACATTCTCGAGAAAGAAATCTTTTTTGCCATGGAGCAGAATATGGCCTACCTCATGAAAGAACGTAAACCAAAATATATCATACCGCCTTTCATGCGATGAAATCTGAATGCATGGATACTTACTGGCTATCCACCGCGTAGCGCCACTAATCGGAGCTTTAGGAAGCGCCGGAGTAAATACGAGTTTGACCCCACATGCGGCACACATCTGTTGTAAATGCAACGGCCAGTTTTCCGGCATTTCAACCATGAGTGTTTTCATTGCAGGAACTGACGCTTTCAATTTCTTATCTGAATAGTCAGCTGTAATTCCGACTGACTCAGCCTGACGGTCGCCCTGACGGAGCCACGCGGAGATGGCATATGGTTCAATAGTAGAACGCAACGATATGCGAAAAGCTACTTTAAGTTGTTGGTTCATATAAAAATTTTCCCACGACTCGGCGGATGTAACAGCAAAAAATTGAAACAAAGACTTAGTCTTTGACGCCGTATCGACAAACGGCTGCAACCACCCATATTGAGCCATTTTCTTAACAGGGAATTTATCAGCCCATTCTGCCGATTCCTCAATACTCTGCGCCATTCGCTCCCTAGCCATAAACTCGTCATAGTTGCGTTGACGTGATATCCAGAAATGAGCCGGAATTTGAGTAACATTCTCAAAAATCACGGACATGTCCGGTGTGATAGAGCTATCACCCCGAATTACGGCAAGAATAGTCTTTTCAGGTTTTGAGGCTCTAACAGCAAACTCGCGTATGGTCATCCCCATCTCCTGAATCTTCGCGCCGAGCGTAGCACCCGGATGCGACACGCTTCGTGGTGTGTATTGATTTTTTTTTGCCATATTATTTACCATGATAATTCGTTATTTCCAAAATCTCAACTCCNNTNATTTCAATCCANATATANTTNCCATTTTCATCCTCNGGNATAGGNTNCTCATGNGGNTGAAANATNAANCNNTANGGNTGATCAAGATCACAAGCCCACTGACCTTTTCTATCAGCTGTTAACTCATGATAGTTACCGGGAAGATACCTAACATCTTCGAGAGTGTCGGCAGCTCGCAAGTCATCAAGCCTTATTTTGAAAAGCTCCGCTCTCAATGTTCCCATCTTGCGCGCGGCAAGTCGATCATCGTTGGCCTGCCTCATAAGTTTCGATGTATGGAATGATATATCCAACTTTACAACGTTTGTTTTACTCTAAGTGTTGTATATTTATCGCAAATATAGTCTAAATTTTAGAATACACCAAGTGTTAGGCAAAAAAAATCTTCTATTTCACCTTCGCATGTAAATAATTTAATATAAATTAAGAGATGCGGGCAAGGAGTTTGCCCGCAGAGGGGCGAACTTTGCGCTATGAAAATTAAATCTGCGAATCATATGACTACTTCGACTCTACGAACGNCGGCCTCCGGGCGCGTCAAGCAGGCGGCAGGGGTTTCGACCGCCGCGGTTTTGAATCTTTTGGGCGTCGTGGCCGGCGGGGCGGTTGCCCTGGCCGGGCTTATGGGCTGGGGCGGCGCGCCGGTATTTTTCAGCGGCCTGGCGGCAGCGTTTTTCTGNNTNGACGNNGTGCGTCAGTCGTGGTGGTAGGGTTCGCCGCGCAAAATGGTTTGAGCCCGATAGAGCTGCTCAACGAAGAAGAGGCGAACCATTTCATGGTTGAANGTCATTTTTGAGAGGCTAACCTTGGCGTCGGCCCGATCGTAAACGGCGGGCGAGAAGCCATAGGGGCCGCCGACTATGAAAACACAACGTTTTGCGCCGGAAGCCATTTGGCGTTCGGTCCAGGCCGCGAACTCACGGGAGGTGTATTCGCGGCCGTTTTCGTCGAGGAGAATAACNCGGTCGCTGGGCNGGAGNGCGGCGAGAATNGCGTCGCCCTCCTGCTCCTTTTGGCGCGCGGGAGTGAGGCCGGCGGTGCGCTTGAGGTCGGGAATGATTTTGGTTTCGACGGGAACGTAGTGCTTGAGGCGGTCGAGGTATTCGTCGAGGCCNCGGCGAACGAAATCGATGGTTGTTCGACCAACGGCCATTAATAAAATTTTCATACGTCTGCGATTTTTCGTAATTTTGCCGCAAAGTTACGAAAAATTCATTCCAAAAAGCAAACAAACATGAAATCGCGCGAAGAACTTATCGACGACCTTCTGACTCTCGCTTTTGCCGAAGACGTTGGCGACGGCGACCACACCACCCTGTCAACCATTCCCGCCGAGGCCCGCGGCAAGCAGCGCCTCATAATTAAGGAGCCGGGCATTCTGGCCGGCGTTGAAATGGCCCGCAAGGTGTTTGAGAAATTTGANCCGGAGCTGAAAATGACCGTATTCCTGACCGACGGCACCGCCGTTAAGCCGGGCGACGTTGCGTTTGAGGTCGAAGGGAGCGTTCGCTCGCTGCTGCAAACGGAGCGCACGATGCTCAANATCATGCAGCGCATGAGCGGCATCGCAACCACCACCCACCGCTACCAGCAGGAGCTCGAAGGCCTGAAGGCCAAGGTTATCGACACCCGCAAGACCGAACCNGGCATGCGCCTGCTCGACAAGGAGGCGGTTAAGCTCGGCGGCGGCGGCAACCACCGCATCGGCCTGTTCGACATGATTCTGATTAAGGACAACCACGTTGACTTCGCCGGCGGCATTCAAAAGGCGGTCGACGCGGCNAAGGACTACTGCAAGCGCACGGGCCGCAACCTGAAAATCGAGGTTGAGGTNCGCAACACCGAAGAGATTGACCAGGCGCTGGCCGCAGGCGTTGACCGCATCATGCTCGACAANTTCACNCCCGAGCGCACNGCCGAGGCCGTTAAGCGCATCAACGGCGCAACGGAAATAGAATCGTCGGGCGGCATTACCCTCGAAACCCTTCGCAGCTATGGCGAAGCGGGCGTTGACTTCATCTCGGTCGGCGCGCTGACCCACTCGGTCAAGGGGCTCGACATGAGCTTCAAGGCCGCGAAATAATTGACNCCGACACNATCTGCCGGCCCGCACCGAGAAAATCGGCGCGGGCNGTTTGCATTAATCAAATTAGCACAATTTGCCGCAAATTTGGTCAAAAAGAAAGCAAATCGGACAAAAGTTTTTTGAAATTCAAAAAAATTTGGTATCTTTGCAGCCTGCATTATGCGCTTTTATAAACGCCAATCAAATCATTCACTAAATAACATTACAGTATGAGCCTTAATATCATCGTGCTTGCCAAGCAGGTGCCCGACACCCGCAACGTGGGCAAAGATGCAATGAAAGAAGATGGCACAATCAACCGCGCCGTGTTGCCGGCCATTTTCAATCCCGAAGACCTCAACGCCCTGGAGCAGGCCCTGCGCCTGAAGGATGCAAATCCCGGCTCCACGGTTACCGTTCTGACGATGGGTCTTCCGCGCGCCTCTGAAATCATTCGTGAAGCAATCTATCGCGGTGCTGACCGCGGCGTTGTTTTGACCGACCGCGCCCTTGGCGGCGCCGACACTCTGGCAACGAGCTATTCCCTCTCCCAGGCTATCCGCAAAATGGATGGCTACGACATCATTCTCGGCGGTCGCCAGGCAATTGACGGCGACACNGCCCAGGTAGGNCCCCAGATTGCCGAAAAGCTCGGCATTCCGCAGATNACCTATGCCGAAGAAATCATTGACCTGAAAGACGGTTATGTAACGGTTAANCGCCGCCTCGAAAACGGCGTTGAAACGGTTAAGGCTCCGCTGCCTTGCCTCGTGACCGTTGGCAGCTCGGCCGACGAATGNCGCCCGCGCAACGGTCGCCGCGTCTGCAAATATAAATACGCCGCCTCTCCCACCGAGCGCGCCGCCCTCAGCGAAGAGGCTCAGAAGCGTGCCGACGAGCGTTGCCCCGAAGCAATCGTTGAATGGGGCGCAGCCTTCGTTGAAGCCGACCCCGAACAGATTGGCTTCCCCGGCTCGCCGACCAAGGTGAAAAACGTTGTTAACGTAGTGTTCACCGCAAAGGATGCCCGCCGCCTCGACAACGACGACGCCCAGATTGAAGAACTCATCAAAGAACTCATTGCCAACCACACCATCGGCTAAACCATTATGACACAAGACAACAACAACCTCATCGTCTATTGCGAATGGGCTGAAGACCACATTGCCGACGTCAGCCTCGAGCTGCTCACCAAGGGTCGCGCCCTCGCCGACAAGCTCGGCGTTAAGCTGGAAGCCGTCGTGGCCGGCAAGAACCTCGGCGACGTTGAAAAGGTTCTCGCCCCCTATGGCGTTGACCTCATCTATAAAGTCGACGACGACCGCCTNTTCCCCTACACCACCAACCCCCACGCAGCCCTGCTCATCAACCTNTTCAAGCAGATCAAACCGCAAATCTGCCTGATGGGCGCAACCTGCATCGGCCGCGACCTGGGTCCGCGCGTCAGCTCCTGCCTCCACAGCGGCCTGACCGCCGACTGCACCTCGCTGGAAATCGGCGACCACACCGACGCCAAGACCGGCAAGAGCTACTCCGACCTGCTCTATCAGATTCGTCCTGCCTTNGGCGGCAACATCGTTGCTACCATCGTGAACCCCGAGTGNCGCCCCCAGATGGCAACCGTTCGCGAAGGCGTTATGAAGAAGGAAATCTACGANCCCAACCACAAAGCCGAAGTCGTTGAGCTCAAGGCCGATGACTATATCGCTCCGGAAGACTACGTTGTTGAAATCATCGACCGNCACATCGAAAAGTCGAAAATCAACATCAAGAACTCGCCCATCATCGTTGCCGGCGGCTACGGCGTTGGCTCCAAGGAGGGCTTCGACCAGCTCCACGAGCTCGCACAGGTGCTCAACGGCGAAGTCGGCGCAACCCGCGCCGCAGTCGACGCAGGCTGGACCGACCACGCTCGCCAGATCGGCCAGACCGGCACCACCGTGCGCCCCAAACTCTACATCGCCTGCGGCATCTCCGGCCAGATTCAGCACATNGCCGGCATGCAGGACTCCTCGATTATCATCTCCATCAACAACGACCCCAACGCACCCATCAACGCCATCGCCGACTATGTTATNACCGGCAACGTTGAAGACATCGTGCCCAAGTTGATTAAGTACTACAAAAAGAACTCCAAGTAACCATGGCAAACTTCTATACCGACAATCCCGATTTGAAGCATCACCTCTCCCACCCGCTGATGCAGAAAATCGTTGCGCTCAAAGAACGCGACTACACCGACGCCGCCAAGTTCGACTATGCTCCCTATAACTTCGACGACGCCATGGACAACTACGACCGCGTGTTGGAAATCGTTGGCGAAATGTGTGGCGAAATCGTTGCCCCCAACGCCGAAGACGTTGACCANCAGGGTCCCCGCGTTGAAAACGGCCGNGTAATCTATGCCGACGGCACTCAGGTTAACCTCGACGCCTGCCGCAAAGCCGGCCTCATGGGCATGTCGATGCCCCGCCGCCTGGGCGGTCTGAACTTCCCGATCACGCCCTACATCATGGCCGCCGACATCGTTAGCCGCGCCGACTGCGGCTTCGAAAACCTCTGGGGCNTGCAGGACTGCGCCGAAACCATCTATGAGTTCGGCTCGGAAGAACAGAAAGAAAAATACATTCCCCGCGTTTGCGAAGGCGAAACCATGTCGATGGACCTGACCGAGCCCGANGCCGGNTCCGACCTTCAGTCCGTAATGCTCAAGGCAACCGAAATGCCCGACGGCACCTGGCGCCTCAACGGCGTTAAGCGCTTCATTACCAACGGCGACGCCGACATTCACCTCGTTCTGGCCCGCTCCGAAGAGGGCACCCGCGACGGCCGCGGCCTGTCGATGTTCATCTACGACAAGCGCGACGGNGGCGTTACCGTTCGCCGCATCGAGAACAAAATGGGCATCAAAGGCTCGCCGACCTGCGAACTGGTCTACAAAAACGCCAAAGCCGAACTCTGCGGCTCGCGCCGCATGGGCCTCATCAAGTATGTTATGGCCCTGATGAACGGCGCCCGCCTCGGCATCGCCGCCCAGAGCGTCGGCGTTAGCGAACTCGCCTACCGCGAAGCCCTGGCCTATGCCAACGANCGTCGCCAGTTCGGCAAGGCAATCATCGAGTTCCCCGCCGTTTACGAAATGATTGCCGTTATGAAAGCCCGCCTCGACGCATCGCGCTCGCTGCTCTACGAAACCTCGCGCTACGTTGACCTNTACAAGGCCTACGAAGACATNGCNAAAGAGCGCCCGCTGACTCTCGAAGAAAAGAAAGAGTGCAAATACTACTCCAAGCTCGCCGACGCCTGCACCCCGCTGGCAAAAGGCCTCGGCTCGGAATATGCAAACCAGAACGCCTACGACTGCATTCAGGTTCATGGCGGCTCGGGCTTCATGAAGGAATATGCCTGCGAACGCCTCTATCGCGACGCCCGCATCACCTCCATCTACGAAGGAACCACTCAGCTCCAGGTAGTTGCGGCTATCCGCCACGTCACCTCCGGCACCATCAACCTGCTCATCGAATCCTATCGCGAGCAGCTCGCCGCCGGCGCGGAACTGACCCCCGAACTCGCCCGCATCAAGGCAAACCTCGAAACCATGACCGAGAAGTTCCAGCAGGCCGTTACCAACGTTGCCTCGACAAAGGATCAGCCCTATATCGACTTCATGGCCCGTCGCCTCGTTGAAATGGCCGGCAACATCGTTATGAGCTACCTGCTGCTGCTCGATGCCCAGCGCACCGCATCGTTCACCAAATCGGCCGTGGTTTACAACAACATGGCCCAGGCCCTCGTTAACCAGCACTGCGACTTCATCGCCGCTTTCGACCCCGCCGAAATCGCCTGCTATCAGGCCTGATTCCTCCCCCGACCCTGACTAACCCCCAAGGCGCTGCGTTCACCGAAAAAACGCAGCGCCTTTCATTTTAACCGCATCCAAACCCGTATATTTATATTTTTTTTGCATTTTTGGAGAAGGTTTAAGATTTTTTTCGTAAATTTGCGCCTATAATAGACCCAAAACACATTGTTTTGTTCGCATAAAAAACTGTATGATAACGTTATCCATCTCTAACGGTGTTCTGGCCATCACCGCCGCAGTGACGGGCATTGCCCTCGTTGCGCTCGCGCTGGTTGTTGCCAAACTGCTGTCGCCCCGCTCCTACAACGTGCAGAAGGGCGAGCCGTATGAATGCGGCATTCCTACCCGTGGCGAGTCCATGGCTCAGTTCAAGATTGGCTACTATCTCTATGCCATCCTCTTCCTGATGTTCGACGTTGAATGCGTCTTCCTGTTCCCCTGGGCCGTTAACATGCGCGACCTTGGCGGTCAAGGCATTCTCTGCATCGCCGTATTTTTCTCAATTCTCGTGCTGGGCCTCGTTTATGCCTGGCGGAAAGGAGCTTTGCAATGGAAGTAACAACTCAAGGAGTGCCCTACGAGGCATTTAAGGACAACGAATACATCGAGTCGCTCATCAACGAGCTGCAAGCCAACGGAACCAACGTTATCGTCGGCTCGCTCGACAAGCTCATCAACTGGGGCCGTTCGAACTCAATCTGGCCTCTGACGTTTGCAACCTCCTGCTGCGGCATCGAGTTCATCTCGCTCGGCGCCGCCCGCTATGACTTTGCCCGCTTCGGCTGGGAAGTTGCCCGTTCGTCGCCACGCCAGGCCGACTTCATGATGGTTGCCGGCACTATCGTGCACCGCATGGCTCCCGTCGTGCGCCGACTCTACGACCAGCTCGCCGAACCGAAATATGTTATCGCCTGCGGCGGCTGCGCAATCAGCGGCGGCCCGTTCAAGAACAGCTACCACGTTGTTAAAGGCGTTGGCGAAATCATTCCCGTCGACGTTTACTGCCCCGGATGCCCCCCGCGCCCCGAAGCCATGATCTACTCGATTATGCAGCTCAGCCGCAAAATGAAGGTAGAAAAATTCTTCGGCGGTGTTAACCGCAAGGAAAACCAAAAGGAATTCCTGAAGAACCACCCGGTCGACGAGATGACCAACTAATTCATCCATTTGCTTTCAAACAACCATTCACAGATACCCCCAGAGTATGGCAAACTTACAGGAAACCGTGGCCAAACGATTCCCCGACGTGGAAATGGCCCAGGGCGAAACCCTGGAACTGAACGTGTCTGACAAACAGCTCCACGACCTGGTAACCACCCTGCGCAACGAATTCGGCTACGACAACCTCCGCGCCCTCATCGGCATGGACTGGGGCGAACAGCTCGGCGTTGTTTACTACATCGTTAACTCCGCCACCTATGAAATGATTCGCCTCAAAACCGTTGCCGACAGCCGCGAAAACCCTTTCCTCCACTCAATCAGCGACCTCTACGCCATTGCCGGCGTTTATGAACGCGAAGTCTATGACTTCTATGGCATAAAGTTCATCGGCAACCCCGACATGCGCCGCCTCTTCCTGCGCAACGACTGGGTTGGCTTCCCCTTCCGCAAGGACTACAACGCCGACCCGCAGGTAAACCCCGTGCGCCTCGACCACGAAGAGGTTGAAGACACAACCGTTTACTACGAAGAAGACGCCAACGGCAACATCGTTGAAAAACAGCGCGTAATCTTCTCGCCCGAACAGTTCGTCGTTAACATCGGCCCGCAGCACCCCGCAACCCACGGCGTTCTGCGCCTGCGCACTGCCGTCGACGGCGAAACCATCACCAAAATCGACCTCTATCTCGGCTATATCCACCGAGGCATCGAAAAACTCTGTGAAGGCCAGGGTTACCCCCAGACTCTCCACTACACCGACCGCCTCGACTACCTGTCGGCAATGATTAACCGCCACGGCCTCTGCCTCTGCATCGAAAAGGCTATGGGCCTGGAAATCCCCCGCCGCGCACAGGTTATCCGCGTTATCATGGACGAGCTGAACCGCATCAACTCCCACCTGCTGGCAATGGGCACTTTCTGCATGGACCTCGGTGCGACGACCATGCTCTTCTACCCGCTGCGCGAACGCGAACGCATTCTCGACATCTTCGAAAAGACCACCGGCGCCCGCATGACGTTTAACTACAACACCATCGGCGGCGTTATGGCCGACCTCGACGCAAACTTCGTCAGCGACGTTAAGGCGCTGCTGGAAGTGATGCCCAAGGCGATTAAGGAATACAACAAGGTGTTCACCGGCAACATCATCGCCAAGAACCGCATGGAAGGCGTTGGCGCCCTGTCAAAGGAAGACGCCATCAGCTACAACATCACCGGCCCCACCGCCCGCGCCGCAGGCTGGAACTACGACGTTCGCCGCGCTCGCCCCTATGGCATCTACAACGAGCTTGACTTCAACGTCGTTACCCGCACCGGCGGCGACTCTATGGACCGCTTCAAGGCGCGCATCACCGAAATGGAAGAGAGCTGCAAGATTATTGCCCAGCTCATCGACAACATTCCCGAAGGCGACATCTGCGCCAAGGTGCCCAAAATCATCAAGCTCCCCGAAGGCCACTGGTTCCAGGAAGTGGAAACCGGCAAAGGCGCATTCGGCTGCTACATCGAAAGCACCGGCACCGCCCAGCCCTTCCGCCTGAAACTGAACTCGCCCTGCTTCCCGCTGGCCGCAGTCGTTGACCACCTGGTCAGCGGCAACAAAATCGCCGACCTCATCACCATTGGCGGTTCGCTCGACTATATCGTCCCCGACATTGACCGATAAAGCCTCTCTGACTCCATTCATCATCCACATCCCTCATTCACGATTATGCAAGACTTATCCTTTATAACCGGCTGGATTGATAATTTCCTGAGCGTTACCTGCGGCCTGGCCCCCTGGCTGACCGTAACCGTTGAGTGTGTGCTCATCGGCCTGGGTCTGCTGCTACTCTACGCCCTGCTGGCTCTGTTCTACATCTACTTCGAGCGTAAGGTCTGCGCCGCCTTCCAGTGTCGCCTCGGCCCGAACCGCGTAGGCCCCTTCGGCCTGCTGCAGTCGTTTGCCGACATGTTCAAGATGCTCATCAAGGAAATCATTCCGCTGAACCATGCCGACAAGTTCCTGTTCGGCCTGGCTCCCTTCCTGGTGATTCTGGCCTCGATGCTTGCGTTCGCCGTTCTGCCCTGGGGCAACGGCCTGCAGGTAATCGACTTCAACATCGGCATCTTCTTCCTGCTGGCAACCAGCTCAATCGGCGTTCTCGGCATTCTGCTGGCCGGTTGGTCGTCAAACAATAAGTTCACCCTCATCGGCGCACTCCGCTCGGGCGCCCAGATGGTCAGCTACGAGATTTCGATTTCGCTCTGCGTCGTTACGATGGTTTGCCTGGCCGGCACCATGAGCGTCAGCGAAATCGTTGCCCAGCAGGCCAACGGCTGGTTCATCTTCAAGGGCCACATCCCCGCAATCATCGCCTGCCTGATCTACATCGTTGCCGGCACCGCCGAAACCAACCGCGGCCCGTTTGACCTTCCGGAAGCCGAAAGCGAACTGACCGCCGGCTACCACACCGAGTACTCCGGCATGCACTTCGGCTTCTTCTACCTGGCCGAATATCTGAACCTGTTCATCATCGGCGGCGTTGCAGCCCTGCTCTTCTTCGGCGGCTGGATGCCCCTCCATATTCCCGGCTGGGACGGTTTCAATGCCGTTATGGACTATATTCCCTCCTTCCTCTGGTTCCTGGCAAAGGCCGTTGTTGTCACTTTCGTGATGATTTGGTTCAAGTGGACCTTCCCCCGCCTGCGAATCGACCAGCTCCTCTCCTTCGAGTGGAAATATCTGATGCCCCTGAGCCTGGTTAACCTGGTTCTGATGGTTCTGATTATCACCACCGGCTTTCACTTCTAATTCCCGTTAAACCTCCAACTCACCCAACCAATGAGCGAACAATACGGCAAGGTAGCCCAGGTCATCGGCCCCGTAGTCGACGTTGCCTTCAGCGGCGACGCCTCGCAGCTGCCCCCAATCTACAGCGCCCTGAAAATAACCCGCCCCGACGGCTCGGAACTGATTCTCGAAGTTGAACAACACATCGGCGAACAAACCGTTCGCTGCGTTGCAATGGAGAGCACCGACGGCCTTCAGCGCGGAATCCGGGTTGAAAACCTCGGCCACCCGATCGCAGTTCCGACCGGCGACCAGGTCAAAGGACGCCTGATGAACGTTATCGGCCAAACCATCGATAACCTCCCGGCGCTGCAGCGAACCGACCTGCGCCCCATCCACCAACCCGCCCCGAAGTTCGAGGATCTGACCATCTCAACCGAAATTCTCCAGACCGGCATCAAGGTTATTGACCTTCTGGAACCCTACTCCAAGGGTGGCAAAATCGGTTTGTTCGGTGGTGCAGGCGTTGGCAAGACCGTGCTCATCATGGAGCTCATCAACAACATCGCCAAAGGCCACAACGGCTTCTCGGTGTTTACCGGCGTTGGCGAACGCACCCGCGAAGGCAACGACCTTCTGCGCGAAATGATTGAGTCGGGTGTAATCAAATATGGCGATGCCTTCGAAAAGGGCATGGAAGCCGGCCAATGGAATCTGGCCGACGTTGACATGGAAAAGGTTAAGGAGAGCCAGGCAGCCCTGGTGTTCGGCCAGATGAACGAGCCTCCGGGCGCACGTCTGCGCGTGGCGCTCACCGGCCTGACCGTTGCCGAGCAGTTCCGCGACCAGGATGGCGGCGGCAAGGACATTCTGCTCTTTATCGACAACATTTTCCGCTTCACCCAGGCCGGCTCGGAAGTGTCGGCGCTGCTGGGCCGCATGCCCTCTGCCGTAGGCTACCAGCCCACGCTGGCCTCGGAAATGGGTTCGCTCCAGGAACGCATCACCTCGACCAAAAACGGTTCAATCACCTCGGTTCAGGCAATCTACGTTCCCGCCGACGACTTGACCGACCCGGCTCCGGCAACCACCTTCAGCTTCCTCGACGCAACGACCGTGCTTTCGCGTAAAATCGCCGAGCTCGGCATCTACCCTGCCGTTGACCCGCTGGAATCCACCTCGCGAATCCTCGACCCGAACATCATCGGCGAAGACCACTACAATACTGCCCAGGCCGTTAAGCAGCTGCTGCAGAAATACAACGAACTGCAAGACATCATTGCAATTCTCGGCGTTGACGAACTGTCGGACGACGACAAACTCGTAGTTGCCCGCGCACGCCGCGCCCAGCGATTCCTTTCGCAGCCCTTCAACGTTGCCGAACAGTTCACCGGCCTGCCCGGCGTTATGGTTCCGCTGAACGAAACCATTCGCGGCTTCAAGATGATTCTCTCCGGCGAAATGGACCAGTATCCCGAACAGGCATTCCTCAACGTAGGCACCATCGACGACGCCATTGCCAAAGGCAAAAAGCTGCTCGCCGAAGTTAAATAACACTAACCCAAGAACCCGCAACAGCAATGACACTGCGCCTAATCTCACCCTCCGACGTCGTTTTCGAAGGAACGGTCGACTCCGTGACGCTTCCCGGCTCACTGGGCTCGTTTACCGTGCTTCCGCGCCACGCCGCTCTGATTTCAACCCTGGTTAAGGGCCGCATCGTTTATTCGAGCAACGGTCAGGACCACGAGGTTGCCACCGACGGCGGCCTGGTCGACGTGTTGAACGACGTAGTGTCTGTCTGCATCTATTAACCCGGCCACCTATGAACCAACTCAAGGCATTCATTATCTTTTTGGTCTGCGCCCTCAGCCTCGGCGTTGCTCCGGCAAGCGCCGGCGACTCCGAGCGCAAGTTCGACCCCAAAGAGATTATTTTCGACCACCTCGGCGACGGCTACGGCTGGGAAGTGCCCTTCGACCACCACCACCGCATTCCGCTGCCGGTAATGGTCTGGGCCAACGACGGCTCGTTCCACTGCTTCAGCTCGGCCCACCTGGACCACCACGCCGTTTATTCCGACGGCGACTACACCTGGACCGTCCCCGCCGAGGGCGACAATAAGGGCAAGGTAGTTCAGATTCTTGCCGACGGCTCGGAACTGAAACCCGCCTTCGACATTTCGATTACCAAAAACGTCTGCGCCCTCTGGATTGCGGTGCTGGTTACTCTGGCAGTCTGCCTGCCCGTTGCCAGCTGGCACAAAAAACATGGCTTCAAGGCTCCGCGCGGCTTTGTCGGCGCAGTCGAGGAGTTGATTGAGTTCGTCTATAAAGGCGTTATCAAACCGACCCTCAAGGAAGACTCCCGCCGCTTCGCCCCCTATCTGCTGACGGTTTTCATGTTCATCTTCATAATGAACCTGCTCGGCCTGATGGTAATCTTCCCCGGCGGCGCCAACCTGACCGGCAACATCGCCGTAACGCTGGTGCTCTCGCTGATAACCTTTTTCTGCACGAACCTGTTTGCCCGCAAACACTACTGGAAGGAAATCTTCTGGCCCGACGTGCCCATCTGGCTCAAATGCCCGATTCCGATCATGCAGGTTATCGAGCTGTTCGGCGCCCTGACCAAACCGGCCTCGCTGACGGTCCGCCTCTTCGCCAACATGATGGGCGGCCACATGATAGTAATAGTTCTGACTCTCATTATCTTCATCATGGCCGACTTCGGCACCGCCGCAACCGGCATGGCAACCGGCGTCAGCCTGATATTCTCGCTGTTCATGTTGCTGCTCGACGTTCTTGTCAGCTTCATCCAGGCATTCGTCTTCACCATGCTCAGCACAACGTTCATCGCCATGGCCCGCGAGCAGGGCCACGAAGAACACCACCCCGCCTCCGCTCCCGCCCCCTCAGCAAATTAAAAAAGTAAAATAAACCATATCAAAACCAACAAACTATGTTAGCTCTTATTCTTGACATTGCAATTCAGTATCTCGGCGCCGGCTTTGGCGCAGCCATCGCAGCAATCGGTGCCGGCATCGGTATCGGCAAAATCGGTTCCTCCGCAATGGAAGCAATTGCCCGCCAGCCTGAAGCTGCCAACGACATCCGCTCGAACATGATCGTTATCGCCGCCCTTATCGAAGGCGTTGCGCTGTTCGCCGTTATCGTTTGCCTGCTCTGTCTTTTCGTATAAAAAAAATCGCTACTCCCCCTAAAGAACCTCAATGGAACTCTTCACCCCTGACTTCGGCCTGATATTCTGGATGTTCGTGGCCTTTGCCGTGCTCTTCCTGCTGTTGTGGAAGTTCGCGTGGCCCGCGATAATGAAAGGAGTCGACAGCCGCGCCGAACTCATCGACCAGGGTGTGCTGTATGCCCGCGAGGCCAAAGAGCAGCTCGACAACGCCAAGCAACAAGCCGAAGAATTCGAAGCGCAGGCCCGTGCCCGTCAGGCCGAAATTCTGCGCGAAGCCGACCGCATGAAGTCGCAAATCATTGAAGAAGCACGCAGCGAAGCCTCTCGCGAAGCCAAAAAAGAAATGGAAGCCGCCAAGGTTGCCATTGAACAGGCCCGCAAAGAAGCCCGCCAGAGCTTCCGCGACGAAGTCAGCGCAGCCGCCCTGACGATTGCGCAGCAGGTAGTCGGCCAGCAATTGGCCGACCCGCAGGCCCAGGCAAAACTCGTTGACAACATTCTTGACAACATCGAAAACGCCAACTGATGGACCAGGGACTCATACCTCGCCGCTACGCTAAAGCGCTCTATCTGCTCGCTGCCGAAAAAGGAAGCGACGCCGAAGTCTATGAAGCAATGCAGAAACTGACTGCCGCCTTCGACTCCGAGCCCGAAATGCAGAAAGCAATCGCCAACCCCCACGTTGAGCTGGCCGACAAGGAAAGCCTCGTTGCCGCAGCAACCGGCTCGAACGCCCTGGTGGCCGACATGGTCAGCCTGCTGGCCCGCAACCGTCGGCTCGACCAGCTGCGACAGATTGCCCTGAGCTACGTTGCCCTCTATCGCAGCGAACATCGAATCTTCAAGGTCGACATCACCTCGGCCTCACCCCTGCAGCAGCCCGAGCTACGGCGCATACAGAACCTGGTTAACAACCACCTGCCGGCCAACTCAACAGCCGAGTTCACCGAAACGGTAGACCCCGCCCTCATCGGCGGCTTCACTATCGCCATCGACAACGAACTGCTCGACGCTTCAGTTGCCAGCGACCTCAAACAACTCCGATTAAAACTTTTAAGCCATTGAACAAATGACTAATCCAAGCGAAGTTTCTCAAATTCTCAAGCAGCAACTCGAAAACATTAACCGCAAGGTCGAATTCGAGGAAACCGGCTCCGTTCTGGAAGTCGGCGACGGCGTTGCCCACGTTTACGGCCTCGACAACGTTTGCGCCAACGAACTCGTTGAGTTCGAAAACGGCGTTAAAGGCGTTGCGCTCAACCTCGAGGAAAGCAACGTCGGCGTTATTCTGCTCAACAACGTTGACCGCGTGACCGAAGGCATGAAGGTGCGTCGAACCGGCGAAATCGCCTCCATCCCCGTTGGCGAAGGACTCCTTGGACGCGTCATCAACGTTCTGGGCGAGCCCGTCGACGGTCGCGGCGAAATCCAGGGCGAACGCATTCACCTGCCCCTGGAACGCAAGGCTCCGGGCGTTATTTACCGCCAGCCGGTAAAAACCCCGCTCCAAACCGGCATCAAGGCCGTTGACTCGATGGTTCCCATCGGCCGCGGCCAGCGCGAGCTGATTATCGGCGACCGCCAGATCGGCAAGACCGCCATCGCCATCGACACCATCATTAACCAGCGCGAGAACTACAAGGCCGGCAAACCGGTCTACTGCATCTACGTTGCAATCGGCCAGAAAGCCTCCAGCATCGCCGCAACCGTTGAAACCCTGCGCAAGAACGGCGCTATGGACTACACGGTCGTTGTTGCCGCTTCGGCCTCCGACTCCGCCGCCATGCGCTACTATTCGCCCTTTGCCGGCGTTGCCATCGGCGAATATTTCCGCGACACGGGCCGCGACGCGCTCATCGTCTACGATGACCTGTCGAAACAGGCTGTCAGCTACCGCGAAATCTCGCTGATTCTGAAGCGTCCGTCGGGCCGCGAAGCATATCCGGGCGACATTTTCTACCTCCACTCGCGCCTGCTCGAACGCGCCGCGCGCATCATCGACTCGCAGGAGGTAGCCTCGAAAATGAACGACCTGCCCGAAGCGCTGAAACCCCTGGTTAAGGGCGGCGGCTCGCTGACCGCGCTCCCCATCATTGAAACTCAAGCGGGCGACGTGTCGGCCTACATTCCGACCAACGTAATCTCCATTACCGACGGCCAGATCTTCCTTGAAACCTCGCTGTTCAACCGCGGCATCCGCCCGGCCATCAACGTTGGTATCTCGGTTAGCCGCGTCGGCGGCAACGCCCAGATCAAATCAATGAAAAAGGTTGCCGGCACGCTGAAAATCGACCAGGCGCAGTTCCGCGAACTGGAATCGTTCACCAAATTCGGCGGCGACATGGACGCCGTTACCGCGCGCGTTATCGACAAAGGCCGCAAGAACGAACGCCTGCTCATTCAGCCGCAATATCAGCCCTGGCCCGTTGAAGAACAGGTTGCCGTTATTTTCTGCGGCACCAAAGGTCTGCTCGAAGCAGTTCCGATGGACAAGGTCGGCGAATTCCAGCAGCGCCTGCTGATGGTTCTGCGCTCATCGCACCAGGCCGACGTTCTCGAGCCCATCCGCAACGGCCAGCTGACCGACGAAATCGCCGAAACGCTGACCAAAGTGGCTCAGGAAACCGCCGCACAATATAAGAACTAACAAAACCTACCAAATAACCCCAACTCCACAACCGACCAACTGACCAATGGCAACCCTCCGCGACCTAAAAGGGCGAATCGGCTCCGTGTCATCCTCCGAAAAAATCACCGGAGCGATGAAAATGATTTCGTCGGCCAAAATGAGCAAGGCCACCCGCGAAATCAAGCGCCTGCTCCCCTTCCGCACTCAGCTGGAAAGCATCATAGGCAACCTGCTCGGCGCCGACGCGGAGTTTCAGTCGCCGCTGACCGCCTCGCGCCCCGTTAAGCACGCCACAGTGCTGGCCTGGGGTAGCGACGACGGCCTCTGCGGCGCCTACAACGTTAACATCTTCAAGCAGCTGCTCGAACACGTCAACGGCCTGCGCGAAGCCTATGGCGAAACGGTTGAAATAACCATCGTTCCCATCGGTCAGAAACTCTATCGCGCCTGCCTGACCCTCGCCTCCGGCAACATCAAGGTTGCCCATGCCGCCGAGGGAGTGAACTCCAAGGCCGACGCCGAGACAGTCAAGAACTTCACCGCAACGGTCCGCACCGCCTTTGAGCGCGGCGAAACCGATTTGGTCAACGTTGTTTACATGCACTTCATCTCGGCCGGCCGCCAGCGCCTGGTTGCCGAGCAGCTCCTTCCTGTCAAGCCCGCAGAAGCCGACGACCGGGAAAAAGCCCCGGGGCTCTACATCTTCGAACCCGACGCGCAAACTATTTTCCGGACCGCCCTGCCGCTGATGCTGCTGTCGACCGTTCAGGAAGTATTCTGCGAAAACCGGGCCTCGGAGCAGGCCGCGCGCGTAATGGCAATGCAAAGCGCCAACGACAACGCGACCAAGCTGCTCGAACAACTGCAACTGGAATACAACAAACTGCGACAATACTCCATCACCGCCGAACTGCTCGACATTCTCGGCGGCCAAGTCAAATAATAAATTCAAACAAAAAAACCAATCAATATTCTCCATTTCTATGGGTAGCGTAAAAGATTACTTCAAGGGCTTTGCCTCCGGCCTCTCATCCCTGGTTCAGGGCATGCAGGTTACCGGCAAAGAGTTCCTGACAAAGAAAATCACGGAACAATATCCCGACAACCGCCTCGACAATCCCGCCGCACCGCGTTTCCGCGCCGTTCTGACGCTGACTTACGACGCCGAAGGCCACCACAAGTGCATCAGCTGCGGAATGTGTCAGCGCTCCTGCCCCAACGGCACCATCAACATTGAAAGCAAAATGGTTGAACTGTCCGACGGCAAAAAGAAAAAACAACTCGTTAACTGGATGTATGACCTCGGTTCGTGTACGTTCTGCGAACTCTGCGTTACCAACTGCCCGACCGGCGCCATTGAGTTCAGCAACGACTTCGAGCAGGCCGTGTTCACCCGCCAGCTGCTGGTAAAGAAACTCAACTATCTGCCCGAACCCGACCTGACTGCCGCCGCTCCCGCCGCACCCGCCGCCCCGGCAGCCGCTCCTTCCGAACCCGCAAAATAAACCAAGCGCTATGGAAATTCTCTATACTATCGTGGCCCTGGCCATCATTATCTGCTCGATTCTGACGGTAACCACCCGCAAAATCCTGCGTTCAGCAACCTACCTGCTGTTCACCCTGTTCGGCGCCGCCATCATCTACTTCATGATGGACTATGAATTCCTCGGAGCCGTTCAAATCGCCGTGTATGCCGGCGGCATCGTTGTGCTCTTCGTATTTGCGATTATGCTGACCTGCCAACCCGGCAAGAACTCCGAAGCCCTCGAAAGCCGCCGCAAAGGCTGGGGCGTGCTCGCCGCAGTTGCAACCGCCTGCGTTACGGGCTGGGCCCTCATCAGCCGCTGCTGCTCGCTGATGGGCACCAAACCCGAAATGGAGTTCCTCACAATGAAAAAACTCGGTCTTGAAATGCTTTCGAGCAACGGCTACCTGCTGCCGTTCGAAGCAGTTTCGGTTCTGCTGCTCGCCTGCATCATCGGCGGCGTTGCCGTGGCCCGCAAACGTTAACATGCCCCAAACCGCAAAGTAAGATTATGGAAATCAACGTGCTATATTACCTGCTCCCGAGCCTGGTTATGTTTTGCTGCGGCGTTTATGGTTTTCTGACCCGCAAAAACATGATTGCAATGCTCATTTCGCTGGAGCTCATGCTCAACGCGGTCGACATTAACTTCACCGTTATTAACCGCTACCTCTACCCCGAAACCGGCGAGGGCATGTTCTTTACTCTTTTCGCAATCGCCATTGCCGCTGCCGAAACAGCGCTGGCTATCGCAATCATCATCAACCTCTATCGCGCTAACAAAACAGTTGACGTGCGCGACGCCAACGAACTGAAAGGCTAACCGACATGAACGCGATCATTCCCCTTCTGATTCTGTGTCTCCCCCTGCTGGGATTCCTTGTGCTCGGCCTTCTCGGCCCGAAAATGAGCCATAAGTGCGCAGGCTGGTATGGCATCCTCTCGATGGGCACCACCATGGTGCTGGCCTACATTACCGCCTACACCTACTTCTTCAGCGGCCAACCCGACTTCATTACCGAAGGCGGCGACCGTTTGCAATTCATCGTATTCAACCAGGACTGGCTCGCTTTCACTGAAAGCCTCATTATCCGCCTGGGCTTCCTGCTCGACCCGATTTCGGCCCTGCTGCTGGTAGTTATCACGACCATCAGCTTCTGCGTCCACCTCTACTCGCTGGGCTACATGGAAGGCGAAAAGGGCTTCCAGCGCTACTATGCGTTCCTGCAGCTCTTCAGCTTCTCGATGCTCGGCCTGGTCGTTGCAACCAACATTTTCCAGATGTATATCTTCTGGGAACTCGTGGGCGCATCCTCCTATCTGCTCATCGGCTTCTACTACACCCGCCCCTCGGCAGTCAGCGCCTCCAAGAAAGCATTCATCGTTACCCGCTTCGCCGACCTCGGCTTCCTGCTGGGTATTCTGGTTCTGAGCTACTACACCGGAACCTTTAACTTCACCGACTTCACCTCCATTCAGGAAGGCGCAAGCTGGGCCGTTACGACCGACTCGGCTCTCGGCGTCGTTGCCCAGTTCCAGGGTGCAACCTTCATGGGCTGCTCGCTGCTGACCTGGGCTCTGGTGCTCATCTTCATGGGCGGCATGGGTAAGTCGGCAATGCTGCCGCTCCACATCTGGCTGCCCGACGCAATGGAAGGCCCCACCCCCGTTTCGGCCCTCATCCACGCCGCAACGATGGTTGTTGCCGGCGTATATCTGGTTGCCCGCCTCTTCCCGCTCTACCTGATGGAAGAAGCCGCCCTGCAGTTCATAACCGTTGTTGGCGCAATCACCGCCCTCTACGCCGCAGTCGTTGCCTGCACCCAGGTTGACATCAAGCGCGTTCTCGCCTTCTCGACCATTTCGCAGATTGCCTTCATGATGGTTTCCCTGGGCGTTGCCCGCCCCGAGTTCCACGAAGGCCTCGGCTACATGGCGTCGATGTTCCACCTGTTCACCCACGCAATGTTCAAGGCTCTGCTCTTCCTCGGCGCCGGCGCCCTGATCCACGCCGTTCACTCCAACGACTACACCGCAATGGGCGGCCTGCGCAAGTACATGCCCATCACCCATATCACCTTCCTGATCGGCTGCCTCGCAATCGCCGGCATTCCCCCCTTCTCGGGCTTCTTCTCGAAAGATGAAATCCTGAGCGCCTGCTACATGAACAGCACCCTCTGGGGCGTTTGGATGAGCTTCGTTGCCGGCCTGACCGCCTTCTACATGTTCCGCCTCTACTACCTGATTTTCTGGTGGGACGAACCCGACTACGGTCACCACAAACCCCACGAAGCACCCTGGCCCATGGCTACCCCGCTGGTATTCCTCGCTGCAGTCAGCTGCGTTGCCGGCTTCATTCCCTTCGGCCACTTCGTTACCTGGAACGGCGAACCCTACACCATCCACATCGACTGGCTCGGCGTTGCAACCCCCTCGATTATCATCGCAGTCGCCGGCATTGCCCTGGCAACGGTTATGTATCGCAAAAAGAACGACCTGCCCGACAAGTTCGCCAAAGCCTCCTGTGGCCTCTGGACTGCCGCCCACCATCGCTTCTACTGGGACGAAATCTATATCTTCATAACCCACAAGATTATTTTCAACGGCATCTGCCGCCCCATCGCCTGGTTCGACCGCAACGTTATTGACGGCACGATGAACGGCCTGGCATGGCTGGCCCAGCGCCTGAGCATCACCATTCGTCCGCTCCAGAGCGGTTCCGTTCAGGCCTACGTCTACGTTTACCTGGCCGGCGCCCTGCTGCTCGGTGCAATAACCGCTGCCTGCGTGGCCCTCTAACCAATATTTCATTAGGCATTCACACTGAAACATAAAAAGCTATGTTCACCAATCCTCTGATATATTTCGTAGTTATCCCGGTTATCATGCTGCTGGGTCTCTACCTATCGCGCAATATGGCGCAAATCCGCACGGTGGCCGTTACCGGCTCGCTGGCACTGCTGGGCCTGAGCGTTTGGCTTCTGGTCGACTACCTGGGACTGCGCGCCGCCGGCGCCGACGCCCCCATGCTCTATCGCGGCGACTGGATGTGGTTCTCCGCGCTCAACATTCAGCTGAGCGTAGGCGTTGACGGCATTTCAATCGCAATGCTCCTGCTTTCGAGCATCATTCTGCTGACCGGCTCAATCGCATCGTGGAAAATCAACCCTCTGCCCAAGGAATTCTTCCTTTGGCTGCTGCTGCTGAGCGTCGGAGTGTTTGGCTTCTTCATTTCGATCGACCTCTTCACGATGTTCATGTTCTATGAAGTAGCGCTCATCCCCATGTATCTGCTCATCGGCATCTGGGGCACAGGCCGCAAGGAATACAGCGCCATGAAGCTCACCCTGATGCTCATGGGCGGCTCCGCCTTCCTGATGCTCTCGCTCATCGGCATTTACTATAACGCCGGCCTCAACTCCTGGAACCTGCTCGAAATCGCCGAAAACGGCCAGATTCCCCACGACTGGCAGATGTTCCTCTTCCCGATGGCCTTCGTTGGCTTCGGCGTTCTCGGCGCAATGTTCCCCTTCCACACCTGGAGCCCCGACGGCCACGCCTGCGCTCCGACCGCCGTTTCGATGCTCCACGCGGGCGTTCTCATGAAGCTCGGCGGCTACGGCTGCTTCCGCGTTGCCATCTACCTGATGCCCTATGCCGCCAACGAACTGGCCTGGATTTTCCTGATTCTGACCGGCATCTCGGTTGTTTACGGCGCCTTCTCGGCCTGCGTTCAAACCGACCTCAAATATATCAACGCCTACTCCTCGGTTAGCCACTGCGGCCTGGTTCTCTTCGCAATCCTGATGCTCAACACCACCGCAATGACCGGCGCCATCATGCAGATGCTCTCCCACGGCCTGATGACCGCCCTGTTCTTCGCCCTCATCGGCATGATCTACGGCCGCACCCACACCCGCGACATCCGCCAGATGGGCGGCCTGATGAAAATCATGCCCTTCCTGGCCGTCTGCTACGTTATTGCCGGCTTCGCCTCCCTCGGCCTCCCCGGCCTGTCGGGCTTCGTTGCCGAAATGACCATCTTCGTAGGCTCCTTCCAGGAAACCGCAACCCTCAACCGCGTTCTGACCATCATTGCCTGCTGCTCCATCGTTATCACGGCCGTTTATATTCTCCGCGTCGTTGGCAAACTGCTCCTCGGCCCGGTCTACGACGAACACCACCTGCAGCTGACCGACGCAACCTGGTGGGAACGCACCTCGACCGTTACGCTCATTATCTGCGTAGCCGCCATCGGTTGCTTCCCCAACTTCTTCGAATCGCTTATCCGAACAACCTTCTCGCCCGAAATCTTCAAGGTTATCGGCATGTAATTCCCTCTAATTTCTGAAAAATTCAGCTTAAACCAATGGATTACTCACAATTCTTAGTAATGAAACAGGAAATCGCCCTTCTGGTGATATTTCTGTTGGTGTTCCTCTTCGACACCTTTATGCCGCGCAAGGCCCAAAGCGCCCTGACGGGAATTACAACCCTACTGTTCGGCCTCTTCACGGTTACCGGCCTCTTCGAATGTGGCGAAACCGCAACGGCCTTCAACGGCATGTATTTTACCTCTCCCGTCGTTTGGTGCATCAAGAATATTCTCAACGTCGGCGTTCTGATTATCCTTTTCCAATCCTGGAGCTGGAACAACTCCGAAAACCAGATTAACCGCCGCGGCGAGTTCTACGAACTGCTGCTGGTTACTCTCTTCGGCATGTATCTGATGATTTCGGCCCGCCACTTTCTGCTCTTCGTCATCGGCCTGGAAAGCGCCTCGCTCCCCCTGGCTGCAATGGTTGCTTTCGAAAAGCACAAATATGAGAGCCACGAAGCCGCTATCAAGTACATTCTGACCGCCGTTTTCTCCAGCGCCATCTTCATGATGGGTCTGAGCTACGTTTATCTGCTCTGCGGCTCCCTCTATTTCCAGAACATCGCTGCCGTTGTCGGCTCAACTGACGTTTCCGTAATGCTCATCGTTGCGCTCGCCTTCGTGGTTGCCGGCGTGGGCTTCAAACTGTCGCTCGTTCCCTTCCACCTCTGGACCGCCGACGTTTATCAGGGCGCTCCCACCCCCGTTACCTCCTACCTGAGCGTAATTTCCAAGGGTGCGGCCGCGTTTGCCTTCCTGGTAATCCTGGTTCAGTGCTTCGGCACGGTCTACAGCCAGGTTTGGGAATGGATGCTCTATGGTCTCATTATCCTGACTATCACCGTCGGTAACCTCTTTGCCCTGCGCCAGAACAACATGAAGCGCTTCCTTGCCTTCTCGTCGATTTCGCAGGCCGGCTACATTATGCTCGGCATCATCGGCAACAACGCTATGGGCATGGCCGCACTGATGTTCTACATCCTGGTCTACATCTTCTCGAACCTTGCCGCCTTCGGCGTTATCCAGGCTATCGAGAACAAGACCGGCAAGCTCAACATGAACGACTACCGCAACCTGTATAAATCGAACCCCCATCTGGCGTTCGTCATGATGCTCGCAATGTTNTCGCTCGCNGGTATTCCTCCCTTCGCNGGNTTCTTCTCGAAGTTCTTCATCTTCANCGGCGCACTGAACGGAACCAGCTCCGTTGCGCTCTACGTTCTGGTGCTCATCGCCCTTATCAACACCATCATCTCCCTGTTCTACTACCTGATGGTCGTTAAGTCGATGTTCCTCTCAACCGAAGAGCCCATCATTGAAAACTTCCGCAGCCCGGATTCCGACCGCATTGCAATGTGGGTCACCACCGCCGGCATCATCGGCCTCGGCCTCGTTAGCTGCTTCTACAATTCAATTCTGACCATCTGCGAAAACGCCGGCCTGCTCTGCGCTATTTACTACTAAGAGCCCGCCNGGCATCGACAGCCACGTTTCAACAACACNCCCCCCTCATAATCCAAAGCGAACCCNCGGAACCTGGACAGGCTCCGGGGGTCATTTTATATGGAAGAGGGGTTACTTNCCTTTGGCTTGGGCGAGATAGTCGGCATGGTATTGATCGAGAATCTTTCGGATTGCGGTGCCGATTTTCAGGTAATCGTCGTCGTTGAGGTTGGCGAGCGACACGCGCACNGACCATTCGGGTCCGTCGAAGCCATCGCCGTTGAGCAACACGATGGCGGTTTCGTTGGCCAGGCGGATAACGAAGTCAAGCGGCTCGTAGTTCTTCTTCAGATANGCCGCAAAGTCATNGCCATAGAACTTGCGGGCCCAGACCATCATGTCGATTTCGCTNTAATANCCGGCGCGGTTTTCNTCGGGCAGCAGNGTGAAGCCGGTGGTGCTCCAGAGATTGTCGAGNCGATGATGAATCATCGAAATCAGGCGCGGCTGCAGCTCGGANTGGTTCAGCAGGGCGAACGCCGAGAACAGAGCCATCTGAATCTGCTGGGGAGTAGAGAGGCCGGCAGTGTGGTTCAGCGCAACCAGGCGGCTGTCGGCAACCAGGCGGTCGATGAACTTTAGCTTGGCGGGTTCCATGGTCAGCGAACTATAGCGCTTGTCCAACTCGCGCTTCTCGGCGGCGGGCAGAGCGGCCAGGCGTGCATCGAAAACATTGTCGGGGCGCAGGGCCATAGCGGCCACGCGCCAGCCGGTNGCGCCGAAATATTTCGAGTAGGAATAGAGGCAGATGGTGTTATAGGGCAAAACATACATCAGCGACCTGAAGCCCTTGATAAAGGTTCCGTAAACGTCGTCGGTGATAATCATCAGGTTCGGATTATCGTGTTTGACAACGTCGACCAGCGCGTCGAGCACCTCGGCCGAAAGGGCCACGCTCGGCGGGTTCGACGGATTGGTTATGCAAACCGCCTTAACCTGCGGGTCGCGCAGCTTGTCGATTTCCTCCTTGGGGTACTGCCAGTCGTGGTAGCCGTTCTTCTCGACCTTGTTGGCGCTGACGTTAACGATTTCGAAGCCGAATTCGTCAAGCTCGGGAATCTCCAGGTAGGGGGTGAAACAGGGAGTGAACAGAGCGACCTTGTCGCCCTTCTCCATCAGGTGGTTTGCCTTCAGGGAGTTGAAAACGTAGCACATGCCTGCCGTGCTCCCCTCGGTTGCAAAGAGGTCATAGGCGGTAGTGTCGTCGCCGCCGCCCATTGCCAGGCGCAGGTAGTCGCGGGTAATCAGCTCGGTGTATTTCAGGATGCGGGGCGGCGTCGGGTAATGGTCGCCGGTAATGCCGTCGACCAGCTCGAAAACGAACTCTTCGGGGTCGGCCTTCAGGGTGCCGATGGCATAGTCATAGATTTGGCGAAGCACCCGGGCGCCGGTTTCATCCTTGCGCCGGTCGAGGAAGTCGACAAAGCGCTTCGCAACGCCCTGCTGGGTCGGCGACGCCATGATGCCCAGCCCGGCATCGTAGGCCGTTCGGTCGGCCTCGTCCATTGCGAACTCGCCGAGGGTGAAAAACGCCTTGCGCGGATAGGTCAGAATCCAGTTNGGGTTGCCGCGGCCGGCGTTGAGAAAGGTTGCCGTCGAGCGCTTGGCGTCCTGTTGAGCCAGGTCAATCAGCGTGCCCTTGATTTCAAACGGGCTGATTTTTTCAAGCCGTTTTTCGAACTCCCTGCTTTCGGGAGAATTTTTCTGTTCACTCATAATAATATGTAGTCAATTAGTAGTTATACATGAAAGTTAAATCATCAGCGCAATGGCAACGCCCATCAGAATCAGCAGCGTGTTGCCGATGGCATAGGTAACCGTGTAGCCCATCGCGGGCACCGTGCTGCCGAGCGACTCCTGAATGGCGCCGAGGGCGGCAGTGGTTGTTCGGCTGCCGGCGCAGCATCCGAGGTTAATCGCCGGGCGGAACTTAAAGACCTTGGCGCCGAGAAACATTGCGATCAGCAGCGGCAGGGTAGTTGCAACCGCGCCGACAATGAACACCGGGAAGCCGACCTGCTTCAGGCCGCTGACAAACGTCGGGCCGGAGGTTATGCCGATAACGGCGATAAACATGTTCAGGCCGAGGTTATTGAGAATCCAAACAGCCGATTTCGGAATACGGCCGAAGGTGGGATGCTTGGAGCGGAGCCAGCCGAACACGAGGCCCGAAATCAGGGCGCCGCCGCTGGTTGAGAGGCTAACGGGAATCTTGCCGGCATGGATGGTTATAACGCCGATCATGCAGCCGATGAAAATGCCGAGGCCGAGCAGAATCAGGTCGGAGGAATAGGTAGGCTTGTCGGAATAGCCGATTCGCGGCGCGGCGGTTTTCACTTCGCTCTCCAGGCCGATGATGGTCAGAGTGTCGCCGCTCTGGAGCTTGGTTTTGGCAAAGACGGGAATCTCGACGCCGGCGCGGGTAATATTCTTGATTGAGATGCCATACATGAATTTTTGGCCGCGGAGCTGGTCAACCGTCATTCCGGCAACGCCCTTCTTGGTCACCATAACGTCGAGCTGCTCGGCGGGGAAGTTCAGCAGGTCGGCGTCGTTGACCTCGGGGCCGATCCACTGTTCGTCGCCGATAATAAATTCGCGGCGACCGGAAAGAACGATTTCATCGCCGAGTCCGATTTTAACGTCGGCAGTAGGGTCGTAGACCGTTCCGTCGTGGCGGATACGCTCAACGAACAGGCGCTTGCCCTGCGACTCCAGGTAAGCCTCCAGCTCATCCTTGGAGCGCGGAGTCGAGAAGTAGTCGGCCGAAATCTTGTAGGCTCGGAAAGCCACCGGGCGGTTGGCAACGATGAAGGCCGGGTCGGTTGCAACGGAGCCGTCGTTGAGCTCCTTTTCCAGGGCCTTGGTGTCGGCCCTGACCTTGTCGATACCGCCCAGGAGCTTGGGGCCGAGAGAGCCCAGAATCCAGGCGGAGCCGATAGTGCCGAAAACGTAGCAAACGGCGTAGGTTACCGGAATCAGGTCAATCCAGGCTTTTTTCTCCTCGGGAGTGGCCGATAGGGAATTGACCGAGTCGATGCCCGCGCCCATCACGGCCGAAATCGTTTGCGCGCCGGCAAAAACGCCGATGGTTTCGCCAACGTTATAGCCCATTACCTTACATGCGCCCCAGGTGCAGAGCAAACAAAGAACGCAGACCATGCAGGCAAAGCCGACCTGCTTCAGGCCGCTCCCCTTGAGCGAGCTGAAGAACTGAGGGCCGACGCTGTAGCCGATGGCGAACAGAAAGAGCAGGAAAAAAATGTTTTTAACGGGACCGGCAATCGGTATGTTCATCTGGCCGACGAGCACTCCGACCAGCANCACGGCGGTTACCGTTCCAAGGGAAAAGCCCTTGAACTTCAACTGTCCGATATAGAACCCGACGCCGAGAGTAAGAAAAATCGGAATCGCCGGATTGTTTCGGAAAGTTTCCAAAATCCATTCCATCATAGAATCAATAGTTGAAGGTTAGACAAAAAGTTTGTTACCTTTGTCTAACGCCGGCCCGAAAACATTTGTTCGCCGCCCGATATAATAAAAAGGCAACCCCGGGGAGTCCTCACGGCTGCCCGGGGTCTAATTTCCCAGTTATTGTTTGCTTATTNTAGAAGTTTGTTGGTGTTTGTTGGTGTATCAGAAACGGAAGCCCAGGGTCAGGGCGANGCGATTGCTCGTGTCGGTCAGGTCGGCGGTAGGNCCGGACTTGGCACCGGCGGCGAGGCTATATGCCTCGTTTGCCTGGCGGGGGAAGGGGGTAAAGGCATTCCATTTGGCGGTTGAGGTGGAGTGGACGTAGGCCAGGTCAACATAGAACTGGCTCCAGCGGTAGCCGATGCCGGCGGTTATGTTGCTGCGGGTGCCGTCGAAGGTATACATCGACGAAACGCCGCTGGTGTAGACATAATCGCGNCCTTCGCGGGCGTCGGCCTTCACTCCGGAGGTTTTCATGCCNTAGCCGGCGCGAATCGACAGGCCGGGAGTCACGCGCAGCTCGGCGCCCACACGCAGCTCGTTCGAGCCGGCATAGTAGCGCTTGATGTCGTCCGACACTTCAACCGAGGAGTCGAGCCCTGAGTCGCCCATCGACGGATAGGCCTCATAGACATAGTCGGCCGACAGGATGAAGCGGCCACCGATAACCGTTGCCGCCGATGCCATCAGGCGCCAGGGCGACTTGCACGAACGCGACCAGTAGCCGTTGCCGGTGTCGGCAAAGGGGTTGCCCTCGTCGGGGCCGCCGGCCATGTTGTCGAACGTGTAGTAGTTATCGGCCTCGATGCGGCCCAGGCCGTAGGTGGTCTGCGCGCTCTGGTTGAACTGGAGGTTATACCAGGTCGGAGTATGAACGGCAAAACCGAGGCGGAACTCATTGACCGGCTTGAAAATCAGGCCGAACTTGAGGTTCACTCCCGAGCCCGACACGGACTGATAAGTGTCGATGCCCCATTCGGCGGCGCCGTTGCCCAGGCGGTCGGTGTTGTCGGGGTCGACCGGCACCAGGGCGTTTGAAATCTGCTCGTTATAGTTGGCATAGCGGGTAAACGACAGGTCGCGGATGCCGATTCCGAGTCCCCAGTAAATCATATCGGCGAAATTGCCGCCGAAGTTAATGGTGTATTCGTCGATATAGCCGCGCTCCTCAACTTCAACCTCGGCATTGCCGGTGGAGCCGTTCTGAAACAGTCCGACGTAGTTGCCGTCGCGGCCGCCGTTGATCAGAAACGAGTTATAGGCCAGCGCGCTGAGCCAGTCGGCGTCGGAGTCATAGAAGGGGTCATAAACAATCTGATTGTCGGAGTTGACGCGCCCTTCNAGCTCGCGGGAGGTGTAGCCCTCGCTGGCGGCGGCCACCTGGTTGGTCCAGGAGGTTGCGATTTCGGGGAAATAGCCGCGATAGTAGCGGTTAAAGGTCTGCACNCGGTTATACGCCGCGCCCCACTGGAAGTAGGGCATTATGGAGCTGCCGGTTTTGGCNGCGCCGACGTAGCCGAAGTTATTGCAGGCAACGTTGGTTTGNGCGTTGCGATAGGGCTGGGAGCCGGTGTTGTCGAGAGTNGTGCGGCGCAGGTCAATGTCGAGCGTGGCGGTTATGTCGCTGGANCGGTAAACGCCGATNCCGGCCGGATTCTGCGTCAGGGTTGAAATATCGCCGCCGAGGGCGCCGAAGGCACCGGCCATCGACATGTAGCGGGCGGTTCCGCGCAGCTGCGACTGCGACAGGTTATAGTAGTCGACCGAGCTTTGNGCGCCGGCAGCAAGCGAGGCGGCGCTGAAGGCCAAAGCAAAAGCGAGTTTCTTCATTCTTGAATTGAGAGTTGAGGGTTAACGGTTTGAGAAGAGCTAACGGNTTGAGGAGAGTTAACGGCGTCCGCCACCTGAACGGCCACCGCCGCTCGAACGGCNTGAGCCGGATGAACCGCCGGAGAATCCGCCCGATGAGCGGCCCGACGAACGGCCGGAATTATAGGAACTGCCGGAGTTATAGGAGTTATTCCTGTTGGAGGAGCCGGAATTATACGTTCGGTTGGAGTTATAGGAGTTGTTCGAACTATTCGTTGCACTCGAGCTGCGGCCCGAGGTGCGNCCCGAAGTGCGGCCCGACGTAGCGCCGGAAACGGAGGTGGCGGTCGACGAAGGCCTGGAGCCCGACGGCCTGCGACCTACGCCCGACGGAGTGGTTCCGTTCGAGGTGGGATGCGTTCCGGCCGGACGGCGGCCAACGCTCGAGCCCGAGCCGGGCGAGGCGGGGCGACCGTTGGGACGCGAAGCGCCGGAGCCGGCCCAGTGGCCGGGATTAACGGGNGAGGGATGATGCTGAGGGGGTCTNACGCCNCCCCACGAAGGTCCGTGGCCCCANCCGGGNCCCCAGCCCCANCCGTGNCCCCAGCCCCACGAGGGACCCCAGCCCCAGTTCGACGANGGACCCCAGCCCCACGACGGGCCCCAGGTCCAGCTCCATGTCGGTCCCCAGTAGTTATAGGTCCACCAGGGGTTATAGTACGACACAGGCCANGTTGCCCAGCTCCAGGCCGAGGAGTAGAAGTAGCGGTTCATGTAGCCGTCCCANGGGTCGGGGTTATTAACATAGATATTAACAGTCGCGGGAGTGGCCGAGCCGGTTACCGATGCGAGTTCGTCGTCGGCATAGGAATAGTAATATTGCAGGTCGGGATCGTTGCTGCTGATAACTATTTCGGGGTTCGAGAAGCGTTCGATGCGNCGGGTGTATTGAAAGTTTTCGCCCAGGTCGGTGGTCGCCGAGCCGGACTGAGGCTTATAGGAGCCGCGGCGGTTATATTCATCGACCGAGCGCACCGAGCCGGTCGAATAGTCGGCCTCGGTCTGCACGGACTGAACCTGCCGGGCGGGCGTCAGCTGCGCTGCGGGTGTCAGCTGCTTGGTTTGTTTGGCCTGCTTGGCTTGCTTTTCTTTTTTGGCTTTAGCGGCGTCGAAATAGATGTCGTCATCGAAGTAGCCCTGGGCACTGGCAGCCCCGGCGGTCAACATCGCGGCCGCGGCGAACGCATAAATGCGGCGAAAGAGAGTAGTCATGTTCATATCAGAATCCATTTCAAGTGTTTACCTCTTTGACTGATAATAAGTCGGGAGGTTTAATCTGTTCACCGGGCAAATTTACAAAACTTTGTTCAAACTTCCAAAAGTAAACAAAACTTTTTTAGTTCAAGAAATAACAAGGCGCCATGCCATTGCGCGGACACAGCACCTTGTCAACTGTTTTTNTTATTCTACGGGCGGGCCGTTCAGGCTTCTACGCCGGGCTTCATGTCGTANGCACCGATGGCCAGCGAGAAACCCCAGTAGATAAAGGCCAGCGAGGTCAGGAAGCTGACGTTAACCATGTTGGCCAGATAGCCGGCTTCCATGAAGAAGAATCCGATCAGCAGCAGCAGAACGCCGTTGATGAGTTGCAGCCACCAGTATTTGCGACCGCGGCCATTGACTGAGCCGACCAGCGCGCCAACGCCCCAGAAAATGAACACGATGGCGATAAAATAGGGGAACACTGCCTCGGCCAGAGTTACGCTGCGAACCAGCATAAAGCCGATAAACAAATCAATCACGCCGCCGGCAAGCCACCAGCCCCAGCCGCGAGGACGATGTTCGCCCGAGCTGACACAAAGCTGAACAACGCCGGCGCCGANAAGCATCCAGCCGAAAAGTACCGACGCAACCGCATAGCCGATTGCAGGGAAGAACCAATAAGCGAATCCGGCAATAATCATCAGAACACCGATTGCCATAACGAGCCACCAAAATTTGGTCTGGCCCCAGAAGGAAGTAGTCTGTTTCATAACTTGAATTTTTTGTAATAGTTAAACGTTTGCTTATATAACACTCAGAGAACGAATTTTGTTTTTACGGAAATTTTTCGTAATTTTGCACACTATTTATACCCAATCGAAGTTTAGACTCCCGCCCATGAGCCAACCTAAAATGCTTTTCATCTCCCAGGAAGTTACGCCCTACCTCCCCGCAGGGCCCCTGGCCGATCTCTCCAACACTCTGCCCCGCCTGGCCCAGGAGGCCGGCTACGAAGTGCGCCTGTTCATGCCTAAATACGGCAACATCAACGAGCGCCGCAACCAGCTGCACGAGGTTATTCGCCTGTCGGGCATCAACATCGTTATCGACGACACCGACCACCCCCTGATTATCAAGGTGGCAACGATGCAGTCAACCCGCGCTCAGGTCTATTTTATCGACAACGACGACTATTTCGAACGCCACCCCTCGCCTCAGCTCGAAACCGTTAGCCACGCCGACGAAAACGGCGAACGAACGGTGTTTTTCGTGCGCGGCGTTGCCGAAACGACCAAGAAGCTCCGCTGGGACCCGGTCGTTATCAACTGCTCCGGCTGGATAACCGCCCTGATGGCTCCCTACCTGAAAAGAGTCTATAACGACGACCCGGTATTTCGCAAGGCAAAGGTGGTCTACATCCTGACCAACGACGCCCTGGCCCCGGTCGAACCCCTCGACCCGAAAACCTACAAGCAGATGCGAACCGACGGCATTACCGACCGATTCCTCTCGGCCGTGAAAAACAAGCCGCTCGACTTCCATAATCTCAGCCGACTGGCGATGGACCATGCCGACGCAATCATCGTTGGCCAGCCCGACGTTGACCCCGAGCTCGTTGCCTACGCCCAGGCTACCGGCAAACCGCTGCTCCTCAACAGCCCCGAGCTAACCACCGATCCCAAAATCCTGGCCGACTTCTACGCCAAACTCCTCAACCCCGAGAAATGAAAAAACTCCTCCTGTCTGTCGCCTCCTCAGCCCTGATGCTCGGCGCCCTCTGCGCCTGCGACAATTCCAGCGCCACCCTGATGCCGGGCGCCGCGCTCGTTCAAGACCAGTTCGCAATCGTCATTGCCGACTCTTTCAAAATCGAGGCCCGGTCGATTCTGAACCCGAGCGTGCAGTCGCGAACAACAACCCAGCTGCTCGGCGCCATCGACGCCCCGACCTACGGCACCCTGCGCGCCGACTTCGTTGCGCAGCTCTTCCCGTCGACCAACATCGACGTTACCGGCGTTGAGCTCGACTCGGTGAAGCTCCAGCTGGTGTTCGACAAAGACGGGTTCGTCGGCGACTCGCTCGCCCCGATCGGCTTCGAGGTCTATCCGCTCTCCGACACTCTCCCCTACCCCATCTACTCCAACTTCCCCGAGGGAACGCGCTATGCCTCGACCGGATTCTATAACGCCAACCCCGGCCCCGACGATTGCCACGGCACCGGCATGTTCACCGCCGTTGGCGGCGCCATCAGCGACGAAAACGCCGCAAGCAGCTACCGCTTCGCCTATGCCAACCTGCCGACCGCCTTCGGCCAGAAGATTCTCGACGCTTTCGCCAACCCGGCAACGCGCCCGCTCTTCAACTCGCCCGACGATTTTGCCAACGACATTTTCCCCGGCGTCTACGTTCGCTGCACGTTCGGCTCGGGCCGCGTTACGCGCGTATCCGACACCCGTCTGCTCCTCTACTACCAGAAGCGCTCGATGATCGAGAACGACAAGGGTGAGCTCGTTGACTCGCTCCAGCACCTCTTCTCCTACGCACTGGTGTCGGCCCCCGAAGTGCCCTCCAACACCTGCATCGACCTCCAGATGGCCCAAAGCCTCGACCAGATGGCCGACAGCGGACGCGCCGTTATCGTCAGCCCCGCCGGTCGCGACGTTGAGCTCCGCTTCCCCATCGAAGACGTTATTTCGGCCTACGATAACGCAACGGTGTCGACCCTCTCGCTCATCAACACGATGACCTTCACCATCCCCGCCGACTCCATTGCCAATGGCCGCGGAATCAACCCGCCGACATACCTGCTGATGGTGCTGAAAAAAGACAAAGACAAATTCTTTGCCGCCAACAAGCTCCCCGACGACGTTACCTCTTTCACCGCCGAGCTCAACTCCAACACCATGACCTACGACTTCGGCAACATGCGCAACTACCTGATGGAGATGATCGACAAAAAAGGCTCTATCGCCGCCGATGACTTCACGTTCGTGCTGACGCCGGTGTCGATGGTGATGGACGACGCCGCTTCGTCATACTACGCCGTCAGCTCCACCGACCAGACCCTCTCAGGAATGTCGCCGATGATTGCCATGCCCTCGATGGTTGAGCTCCTCCCCTCGAAAGCAAAAATCACCCTGACGTTTTCAAAGCAGCAGCTGAAATGACCCCCGCCTACGACTTTGACCGAATCATAGACCGCCGCGGAACCAACGCCGTGGCCTACGAAAAGCTCCCCTTCTATTTCAACACCTCCGACGCCGAACCCTTCTGGGTGGCCGACTGCGCGTTCGCAACCCCCGATTTCATTATCGACGCCCTGCGCCAACGCCTCGATCACCCCATTTTCGGCTACACCGCCGAACACCCCGACTGGCGCCCCGCCCTGACCTCCTGGCTCCGCGACCGCCACGGCTGGGAAGTCAACCCCGAGTGGTTCGCCTTTATTCCCGGCATCGTTAAAGGCATTGGAATGGCTATCAATGCCCTGACTCGTCCCGGCGACAAGATCATTATCCAGCCCCCGGTCTACCATCCCTTCCGCCTGGTGCCGGAAAACAATGGTCGCCAAGTCGTTTTCAACCCCCTGCGCGAGCTCCCCGACGGCGGCTACGAAATGGACTTCGACAATCTCGCCCTCGTGGCCGACAGCGACTGCAAGCTGCTGATTCTCTGCAATCCCCATAACCCCGCCGGCATCGTTTGGGAGCCCGAAACCCTGCGCCGCCTCGCCGACTTCTGCGCCGAGCGCAACATTATTGTCATCTCCGACGAAATCCACTGCGACATGGCGCTCTTCGGCCATCGCCACACTCCCTTTGCCTCCGTCAGCGACTCCGCACGCGAAAATTCCATAACCTTCCAGGCTCCGTCGAAAACCTTCAACATTGCCGGCATCGTCAGCTCCTTCGCCGTCGTGCCCAACCCGGAGTTGCGCCGCCGCTTCTTCGGCTGGCTCGAAGCCAGCGAACTCTGCGAGCCCGACATCTTCGCCCCGATCGCCACCGTTGCCGCCTATACCCCCCAAGGCGACCAATGGCGCCGCCAGATGCTCGCCTATGTTGAAAACAACGTCCGCTTCGTCGAAGACTACTGCCGCCAACATCTCCCCCAAATCCGACCCCTCCGGCCCCAAGCATCATTCCTTATCTGGCTCGACTGCCGATCCCTCGGCCTCACCCAGCCCGGGCTGGTTGACCTGTTCATTAAAAAAGCCGGCCTCGCGCTCAACGACGGCTCCATGTTCGGCCCCGGAGGCGAAGGCCACATGCGCTTCAACGTCGGCTTCCCTCGCCAGATGATTGCCAACGCCCTCGAAAAACTCCGCCAAGCCTTAACCATCAACCAATGAGCAACACTCCCCAAACCAACTCCCTCCCCTACGTCATTACCATCGGCCGCCAAATGGGCTCCGGCGGACGCGAACTCGGCCGACTGCTCGCCGAGCGCCTCGAAATTGACTTCTACGACAAAAAACTCCTCGCCGACGCCGCAAAAAGCTCGGGCCTCATTGCCGACACGCTCGAACACTCCGACGAACGCACCCCGTCGTTTCTCGGCAACGTGTTCGGCTCCGCCTTCGGCCAGCCGATAACCTCTGTTGGCGCCTACTCCTACGACGACACCGCCTATCGCGCCGTCAGCGATACTATCCGCAACCTCGGCGACACCAAAAGCTGCATAATCGTTGGCCGCACCGCCGACTACATTCTCCGCAACCACCCCCGCCGAATCTCCCTCTTCATCCATGCCCCCGAAGAGGCCTGCATCAGCCGCGTAATGGCCCGAGGCGACAAAGCCTCCGAAGCCGACGCCCGCGCCCTGATTCGCAAAACAAACAAACTCCGCGCCGCCTACTACGGCTTCTACACCGACTCCCCCTGGGGCGCCGCCGCAACCTACGACCTCTCGCTCGACTCCTCCCTGCTCCCCCTCCCCCAACTCGCCGACCTCCTCGCCTCCTACATCCGCCTCCGCCTCACCAATTAGTAAAAACTGGGAGCGACGGCGTCCCGCCGTCGTTTCGTACCCGCAAACCTTGGTCGCGAAAGCACGACGGCGAGACGCCGTCGCTCCCAGTCGGCAATCATAAATAAAAGAGCCGTAGGTTAATTTTGAAGAAGATAAGATGGGCATACAAATTGTAGGGACATGCCTTTGGCATGTTTGCTCTGGTAGTCAGCTAAATGCACAATCCAAATCGCGCCACTAATTCAACATGCCGAAGGCATGTCCCTACAATTTTTGGCGCTATCTCTTTGATTTAAGAGTTTTATCGGATTTTAACAACCAACTTATTGATTCAACAAAAGGGGAGGCCGAAGCCTCCCCGGAGCATGTGTTTATCAAGTAAAGGACTAATTCACTTAACGAGGACTTTGGCGACTGTCGCCGGCGACACCTTGACGATATAGATGCCGGCAGCAAGGTTCAGCTTGGTTTCCTCGCCCTCGGTGATGGCGCCATTAACCACCTTGCCGTCAACAGAGTAAACCGCGATTGACTCGCCGGCATCAACGTTGCGAACAACGATGCCGCCCTCAACAACGTCGATAACAACGCCGGTCGAAGCCATTTCGGTCAAACCAACGGTTTCATCGACAGTAACGGCGCATACGGCAGTGTGCTCGCCGCTGCGGGCGGTGATCTTCGCCGAACCGATAGCGGCCAACGAAACGCGGCCATCCTCGCTGACGGTAGCCACTTCGGGGTCCGACGACTCCCAAGTAACCGACTTGTCAGTTGTATTCTCCGGCTCATGCAGCGCCAACAGGCTGAACTCATGGCCAACACCGCCCACAGCCTCCACAGGGAACACGTTCAGCGCATTAGCCGCAACCTCCTTAACCACGAAAGGAACAGAGAACTCATAGCCCTGACATTCAGCCGTTACCGTTGCGCTACCCGCAGCATTGAACCAAACCGAACCCTCCTGGTCAACCGCCGCAACCTCCGGGTTGCTGCTCGTCCAGGCAACTACCGGGTCGGTAACATTTGCCGGCAACACCTTCGCTCCAATCGCAACCCTCTCGCCGACATTACCGATAATACCCTCAAACTCAAGCGCCGTAGCGGCAATAGTCGGATCCTCAACAGTAACCACGCAGCTTGCAGTCAAAGTGCCGCTCATCGCAATAATCGCCGTCGAGCCCTTAGCCACGCCGGTAACCACGCCATTAGCATCAACAGTAGCCACAGCCGTATTTCCCGAAATAAAAGTAATATCACCCTCAGCTCCAAACGGCGTCTTATTAACCTTCAGTTTAACAGTTCCACCGAGCGGACAAACAACATTCGCCTCAGCAAACTGAATATTTGAAAGCGGTTCTATTGAAGTAATTGTCTTGAACTTATTCCAAGGAGACTTCATCATATAAGCAGTTATAGCTTCGCCAGGGACTTGCAGTTCATTAAGATGTGCAGAAGTGAAAGCATTTGGGTGACATTCAGGAGGAACTAATCTTTTACAGATAACCCTTTCAAAGTTTGTACCATAAAAAGTATGATCATCTATATACTTAATCGACGTAGGTATAATTAAGTCTCCATCAATACCATCACAGCCTGAAAAGGCAAAACTACCAAGTGATACAACAGATTCAGGAATCTCCAAAGAACCAGACAAACCGCCACAACTACAGAAGGCATAGTTGCCTATAGAAGTGACACTGTTGGGGATTTCCAACATACCTATTAAGCGTATACAACAATGAAAAGCATTTTCGCCAATAGATTTTATACTAGAAGGTAGTTTAAGTATTCCCTCCATACGAGAACATAATTCAAATACCCCATTGTTAATCTTCGTCAGTGAATTCGGCAGTTCTTCCAATGAAGAAAAGTTCCGGCATTCAGCAAAAGCGTAAGACCCAACCGAACTAACTGAATTTGGCAAGGCTAACGCTCCGGTAAAGCCGTAGCAAGTACGAAACGTATTGGAACCTATACTAACTAAAGAGTCAGGAAGAATCAACGATCCAGTAAATCCATAACATCCTTGAAATGCGTTATTTCCTATCGTTCTTATATTCTTTCCGATTGTCAAAGTTCCTTTGAATCCAGAGCTATCCTTGAAAGCATTGTCGGCAATTGACGTTACTGGATAATCTTCGCCGTTATAGGATATATAGTCAGCAATTTCAAGGCCATCCAGCGAAAAATTTCCTGTTGCGACACCTATTGCAGTTGCTTCATGATTTACAATACGATACCTAACCTTCATATTATCAACCTCAATATTTTCTGCGGCCAAGACAAAACGTGACACTCCCAGCATAACCAGTAGTATCAAAAATTTATGACTATTTGTTTTCATTGCTTCAATCAGTTATTTCAAATGCATCAAGAGGTTGGATTGGTCCCTGAGATGGTAATATCTCGGGCCATATAGCTAATTCTGTTGGTGTACCAGTAGAGGGAACACTCCTGGCTTCTCTAAGATATTCTTGCACAGCCCTTATAGCCATTTCTTTCAAACGGCTTTTATTGGCAGATTCCCCTGAATACGACTCAGGGGACATAAAATATGCATTCAATTGCTTACCATTGACCATGAATGCAACTCGGTAGGTATACATTAATTTGTTTGGTGCCGCGGTCATCCCCTCGTTGGCGTTGATTGGTTTATACAAGAAAAGCGTAGGAATCTGTATCTGTTGCCGTCCTACGTTTCGAGGCTTCTCGCATTGCCCTTTCTCTGTTGGACGGCAACTGCAGAAGCCCACGCTTGAATATATGCAATCAACGCATCCGGCCTGATTTCTCGCGAAATTTTGGGTCGGAAACGGTAATATATACATATCCACGGGCATCTACCGTTGCTCAATCCTTGACAGAGAAAGAAATTTTGCGAGAATTTCGAAACGTCAAGAATCAGCGCGGATAAACGCTTTCTAATTTATGTCTTTGCGTCCCGCCCGCTCACCCCGGACCGGGGCTTCTGCAAGGCGGTCTGCGACGGCAAAGTTACAAAATTAATTCCTAATTAGCAATTAGTAATCAGTATTTTTTCGTAATTTTGCAACTATAATTAAATATCGTATTATGACACGCCCCAAAACACCATCTCCCGAATATCGGTCTGATATAACCGTAACGAATCCTCCGTTCGATGTATCAGCAGAGGCGATCAATCTTATTGCAGAGATATCCGCACTGTTAGAGCGACACACCATCGCCCTGGAAAGCGAGCATGACTTAAAGCTTCGTAAAGCGAACCGTATCAAGACCATTCACTCATCGCTCGCCATCGAGGGCAATACTCTAAGCGAGAATGAGGTAAAAGATATCATCAACGGTAAACAGGTAGTAGCACCACTCCGTCAAATACAAGAGGTAAAGAATGCTATCCAAGTATATGACCAATATCCTCAGTTAAATCCTTTTTCGGAAAAGGATTTACTCAAAGCCCACGGCATAATGATGAAGGCTTTGACCGACGACGCCGGGCGATATAGAAGCGGCGCCGTAGGCGTTTTCGGTGAAACCGGACTGATTCATATGGCGCCGCCTCCGCAACGCGTACCCGAGCTGATGGGTAATCTTTTCGCATGGCTTAAAAGATCAAAAGACCATTTGCTGATTCGGTCGTGTGTATTTCACTACGAATTTGAATTTATCCATCCATTTTCCGACGGTAATGGTCGCACCGGTCGGCTGTGGCAGTCTCTTATTCTCGGAAGACTCAATCCTATATTTGAAAATCTGCCGGTCGAGAATATGGTGTATGACAATCAACAGGAATATTACAACGCTATCGCTGAATCTACCGTTCAGGGCCAGTCAGGCCCATTTATCGACTTTATGCTCAACGAGATTTTGAAGACACTTCAAAAAAGCATAAGAGAGGAAGCGCCCAATAAAGTACCCAATAAAGTACCCAATAAAGTACCCAATAAATCCGAACTGACAATATTAAGGCTAATCACAGATAACCCTCGCCTTACACGCATCGAGCTTGCCGAAAAAACAGGCCTAACGGAACACAGCGTAAAGAAGATTATCTCCAACATTAAAGCCGCCGGCTGGATTGAGCGCAAAGGGAGCAACAAGACCGGTTATTGGATCGTTAAATATAGCTTGGACAACTAAGACTCACACCGCACACAAATCGGGAGCGACGGCTAATGGCTGTCGCTCCCGGTCGTTTTATGGGTTGGAGGGGGAGGGGGTTACATGAAGGCGAGGACGAGGATTTGGGCGCTGACTACGCGCAGGAACATGGTCAGCGGGTAGACGGTCGAGTAGGCAACGGCGGGGGCGTCGCTCTGGGTGGAGCCGTTGGCGTAGGCCAGGGCCGGCGGGTCGGTGTAGCCTCCCGACATGAGGCCCATGATGTGGAGGAAGTTGACTTTGTAGACCTTGCGGGCAATGGTGCCGATGATGAGCAGGGGCACGACGGTGATTATGAAGCCCCAGATCACCCACCACATTCCGGTCAGGTTGAAGGTCGTTGCGGCGAAGCCTTTGCCGGCGGCTATGCCAACGGAGGCGAGGAAGAGACAGATGCCGAGTTCGCGCATCAGCATGGAGGCGGAGGTGGAGGTGTAGGTGATGAGTTTGGCTTTGTAGCCGAAGCGCGACAGCAGGATGGCAACGATGAGCGGGCCGCCGGCGAGGCCGAGTTTCATGCCGTAGCCGAGGTCGATGGAGCCGACGATGATGCCCAGCAGGATGCCGACGAAGATGGTAATGAGGTTCGGCTCGTTGAGGCGGCGCAGGGAGTTGCCGAGTTTGTCGGCCAGACGGTCGATGTCGTTGAGAGCGCCAACAACCGTTATGCGGTCGCCCATTTGCAGGCGCAGGCCGGCGGAGGCGAGCAGGTCAACGCCGCCGCGGTTAACGCGGGTTGCGTTGAGCTGGTAGGCGCTGTGGAGGTGGAGCTGGCCGAGGGTCATGCCGTTATATTTCGGCTGGGTCAGAACGATTCGGCGGCTAACGACCTGGCCGGGGGTGTCGTCCCATTCCATTTCAATCTGCGGGCCGAGCATTGCGCTGAAGGCCAGCTCGTCCTGGGCCGACATGATGACCTTGACCTTGTCGCCGACGTGGACTTTTGTCTGCGAGGTCGGAATAACGACTTCGTTATAGGCGTTGAGCAGGCGGGAGATAACGAAGTCGCAGTGAATAACGTCGTGGAGCTGCTTGAGGGTCAGACCGTTGACGCGCTCGTTGGTCACTTCGAAGCTGACCTTTGCGGGGGCCTGCTGTTCGGCGGCGGCTTCATCTTCGAGTTTTTTGATTTCGTCGGCGATGTTGACGCGGAACACCTTGCGCAGAATCAGGATGGAGGCAATGATGCCCACGACGCCGAGCGGATAGGCCGCGGCATAGCCCATAGCCATCGTGTCGGCCGCGCCGGGCTGCGTTGCGGCCTGCTGGGCGGCGGCCAGGCCGGGGGTGTTGGTAACGGCGCCGCTGAGCACGCCGACTATGGCCGCCGGCGACGTTGCGTCGCTGTTAAGAAGGTAGATAACGACGGCGATGCCAACGTTGAGCGCGACCATGCAGACGGCCAGCACGTTGAGCCTGATGCCGCCCTTTTTGAACGACGAAAAGAACGCCGGTCCAACTTGCAGGCCTATTGCAAAGATAAAGAGGATGAGGCCGAACTCGCGGATGAATTTCAGAACTTCGCCGTCGACGATATAGCCGAAGTGGCCCATCAGAATGCCGACGAAGAGCACGAACGTTACGCCGAGCGAAACGCCGGCCACCTTGATTTTGCCCAGATAGATACCCGCTGCTATCACGAAGGAATAGAGCACCAGCGTTGCCGCCAGCGACGAATTGCCGGGTGAGAGTAGTTGAAGAATAGCGTCCATTAGTGAGGATTATGATAAGTTAAATTTTTGATTCAGTTCGTCGAGTTCGGCCTGGGCCAGCTCCCAGACGCTCATGGCGTTGTCGAGCTTCTTGCCCAGGGCGGCATGCCGCTCGTAGACGTCGGGGGCCTGAGGGAGCCCCGAGCTCAGAGCCTGCTCGAGGGCGGCGATTTCGGCCTCGATTGAGGCAATGTCGGCCTCGGCGTCGGCAACGCGGCGCTTGGCGCGGTTAACCGCCCGGTCGCGCTCCTTTTTCTCTTCATAGGATAGCTTGCGCGGACGGCCCGGCTCGGGCGCGGGGTCGGCAGCAGGCTTTTCGACCTTCGGCGCGGCAGCGGTTCGCGAGCGCTCCAGCTCGCGCAGGGAGTCGAGCTTCTTCTTTTCGAGAAACTCATAAATGCCGCCCAAACATTCGCGGACGCGACCGCCGCCGAACTCGTAGACCTTCTCAACGAGCCCGTCGAGAAACTCGCGGTCGTGGCTCACGACGATTACCGTGCCGTCGAAATCCTTAATAGCCTGCTTGAGAATATCTTTCGTTGCCATGTCGAGATGATTCGTCGGTTCGTCGAGAATCAGCAGGTTAACCGGCTCCAGGAGCAGGCGAATCATTGCCAGGCGCGTTTTTTCGCCGCCGCTGAGAACCTTAACCTTCTTGTCCGACGCCTCGCCGCCAAACATAAAGGCGCCGAGGATGTCGCGGATCTTAGTTCGAATGTCGCCGACGGCAACGCGGTCAATAGTGTCGAAAACCGTAATGTCCTCATCGAGCAGCTGGGCCTGATTCTGGGCGAAATAGCCGATTTTAACGTTATGTCCGATGCGCAGCGAGCCGTCGAACGGAATCTCGCCCATGATGCACTTGACCAGCGTTGACTTGCCCTCGCCGTTCTTGCCGACGAAGGCAACCTTTTCTCCGCGCTTGATAGTGAACGAAGCATCGGCAAATACCTGATGGTCGCCATAGCGCTTGCCCAGCGCGTCGGCAATCACCGGGTAGTCGCCCGAGCGCGGCGCCGGCGGGAAACGCAGATTCAGGTGCGAAGTATCGACCTCGTCAACCTCTATGCGCTCGATTTTTGCCAGCTGCTTCATGCGGCTCTGGACCTGCACGGCCTTGGTTGCCTTATAGCGGAAGCGTTCAATGAACTCCTCCGTGTCGGCAATCTGCTTCTGCTGGTTCTGATAGGCACGCATCTGCTGTTCGATGCGTTCGCGGTGCAAAATGACGTATTTCGAATAATTAACCGCGTAGTCATAGATTTTGCCCAGCGAGATTTCGATGGTTCGGTTCGTAACGTTGTCGATAAACGCCCGGTCATGGCTGACCAGCACAACCGCCCCCGCCTTCTGAATCAGAAAATTCTCCAGCCACTGGATAGACTCGATGTCGAGGTGGTTCGTCGGCTCGTCGAGCAACAAAACGTCGGGGCGCTGCAAAAGAATCTTCGCCAGCTCGATGCGCATTCGCCAGCCGCCGGAAAACTCACGCGTCGGACGGTCGAAATCGGCCCTGGCGAAGCCCAGGCCGGTCAGCGTCTTTTCGATTTCCGCCTCGCCACCGCTGCCATCTTCCATTGCCAGGCGCTCGGTCAGCGTCGTTACGCGGTCGATCAGCTCGGCATAGGCCTCCGACTCATAATCGGTGCGCTCGGCCAGCTCGGCATTGAGCGCGTCGAGGCGCTGCTGCATCTGCTTGAGATGGCCAAACGCCTTGCGCGCCTCGTCGATGACGGAACAGGTATCCTCCGTTGTCATGTGCTGCGGCAAATAACCGATAGTAACATCCGAGGCAACGTCAACGCCGCCCGACGTCGGGCGCTGCAACCCGGCGATAATTTTAAGCATCGTAGACTTACCCGCGCCATTCTTGCCCACCAGCGCAATGCGGTCGCGGCGATTAATGACGTAGTTAACATTGTCGAACAGCGACTTGGCGCTGAATTCCACCGAAAGGTTGCGTATCGAAATCATTTCGGCTGCAAAGTTACGCAAAAATCCTCTAATTCTAAAGGAAAATTTAACGGGAATTTAACGTATTGCCCGCTAACTTTTAAGTCAGTCGGAGCGTTTATAAGTCAGCTATTGAAAATATGCGACCCCCGAAAATTGCATCCCTCGTCCTCTGTTACTGAGTTGAGAAACTGGGTGCAGAGGCTCTCATAAATAAATAGTTGAAACGTGAGAGGAGGAGCCGGACATCAGTTCGGCCCCTCCTTTTTTAGGGTAATTTTCGGATTTTGAGCTATTAAGCTTCGGCAACTTCGGCAACCACTTCAACGGGAACCTGAGCAGTAACGTCCTTGTGGAAGCGGATGGTGGCGGTGTAGTTGCCAACTTCCTTGATGGAAGCGTTGAGCGAAATGAGCTTGCGGTCAACTTCGTGGCCGAGCTTCTGAAGAGCTTCGGCAACGGAAGCGGCGTTAACGGCGCCATAGATAGTGCCGGTTTCGGCAACCTTGGCGGCGATGGTCAGCGCAACGCCTTCGAGAGCTGCGGCAGCCTGTTCGGCGGCAGCCTTGATGGCAGCGAGCTTGTGGGCGCGCTGGCGCTGGTTTTCAGCGAGAACCTTCAGAGCGGATTCGGTGGCGATTACGGCCTTGCGCTGAGGAATGAGGTAGTTGCGGCCATAGCCGGCTTTAACCTCAACAACGTCGTCTTTATATCCCAGATTGGGGACATCTTCAATAAGAATCAGTTTCATAGCTTGTTATTGTCTCCTAAGTGGGTTATTATTTCATGAGGTCGGTAACGTAGGGCAGCAGAGCCAGGTGGCGTGCGCGCTTAACGGCCTGAGCAACGCGGCGCTGGAACTTCAGCGAGGTGCCGGTGATGCGACGGGGAAGGAGTTTGCCCTGTTCGTTAAGGAACTTTTTCAGGAATTCGGGATCCTTGTAGTCGATATACTTGATACCGCTGCGTTTGAAGCGGCAGTATTTCTTTTTATTCTTATCCACGTTGGGAGTGGAGAGATAGCGGATTTCAGAATTTGCTTGTGCCATAGTTGTGCGTCGGGGGATTATTCGGCAACGGGAGCCTGTTCAACACTTGCTTCGGGAGCGGCGCTGCGGCGGGCGCGACGCTTGTCGGCATATTCTTTAGCATACTTGTCGAGACGGAAGGTCAGGAAGCGCATAACGCGTTCGTCGCGGCGATAAGCGGTTTCCAGCTTCTTAACGATGGTCGGGTCGGCGTCGAATTCCACCAGGGTGTAGTAGCCGGTCGACTTTTTCTCGATGGGGTAAGCGAGCTTGCGCAGGCCCCAGTTTTCTTCGTTCACGATAGCTGCGCCGTTGTCGGTCAGGAGCTTAGTGAACTTTTCTACCGCTTCCTTTGCCTGGGCGTCAGACAAAACGGGAGTCAGAATGAAAACGGTTTCGTAGTTGTTCATTTTGAATGTGATTGGTTAAAAAATTGATAAACATGCTCTAAGAGCGCCGCAAAGTTACGAAAAATTTCCCAATCCACAAAATCATTTTCAAAAACCCTTTGATTCTTCCATTAATTTGTCCGTTCCTGAAAAAGGTTGACTCGGTTTTGTATATTTACTGATATAGGTTTACTCTATTTCTGGTGTCGGTTGACTAACCGGGCATTATCCCTGGGTGGAGTTGACTGAGGGCGTA
>JAAVDE010000002.1 GCA_014801955.1 Bacteroides sp.
ACTCTAATGGTTCACCTGATAGTAGGCGACTGACTATTTTCAGCCGTTCTTCAAAGTTATGGTGTCTATACATAAAGCACCCCAAAAGTTTTGTGTCCAACTTTTGGGGTGCAGTTCAGACCCGAAGGCCGGGGATGTTTTGAATAATCGCAGAAAATTCGTAAATTTGCGGGGTAATTTGATTTATTTTTCACCTATGATTGTAGACAATATTATTGCTCAGGCAGTGAGCCGCGCCGTTAAGGAACTCTACGGCGTTGACGCTCCGGCAGAGAGCATCGTGCCCCAGGCGACCCGCAAGGAGTTCGAGGGCAATCTGACAATAGTGACCTTCCCCTGGGTCAAAGCCGCGCGCAAGAGCCCCGAACAGGTGGGCACCGAAATCGGCAACTGGCTGGTCGACAACGAACCCGCCGTTAACCGCTTCAACGTTATCAAGGGTTTCCTCAACATCGTTATCGAGCCGACCTACTGGAACGCCGTGCTGGCCCACATTCTCGAAACGCCGAACTATGGCCTGACCGCGCCCTCAGCCGACTCCCCGCTGGTGATGGTCGAATACTCGTCGCCCAACACCAACAAACCCCTCCACCTGGGCCATCTGCGCAACATTCTGCTCGGCTACTCGCTGAGCAACATCCTGGCCGCCTGCGGCAACCGCGTTGTGAAAACCAACATCGTCAACGACCGCGGCATCCACATTTGCAAATCGATGCTCGCCTGGCAAAAGTGGGGCAACGGCGCAACTCCCGAATCGACCGGCAAGAAGGGCGACCACCTTATCGGCGACTTCTACGTTCTCTTTGACAAGCACTACAAAGAGGAACTCCAGGCTCTCAAACAGCAGGGAATGACCGACGAAGAGGCCGAAAAAGCCTCGACCCTCATGGCCGAAGCCCGCGCGATGCTCGTTAAGTGGGAGCAGAACGACCCCGAGGTGCGTGCCCTTTGGCAGCGCATGAACGAATGGGTCTATGACGGCTTTGACCAGACCTATGAGCGCATGGGCGTTGACTTCGACAAAATCTACTACGAAAGCCAAACCTACCTCGAGGGCAAAGACAAAGTGCTCGAAGGGCTCGAAAAAGGCGTTATGTATCGCAAGGACGACGGCTCCGTATGGGCCGACCTGACCGCCGACGGCCTTGACCACAAGCTGTTGCTGCGCGCCGACGGAACCTCCGTTTACATGACCCAGGACATCGGTACCGCCAAACTCCGCTACCAGGACTATCCGATTTCAAAGATGATCTACGTCGTTGGCAACGAGCAGAACTACCACTTCCAGGTGCTCTCGCTGCTGCTCGACCGCCTCGGCTTCGAATGGGGCAAAAGCCTCGTTCACTTCAGCTACGGCATGGTGGAGCTGCCCAACGGACGCATGAAGAGCCGCGAAGGCACCGTTGTTGACGCCGACGACCTCATGGCCGCAATGGTTGCCGACGCAAAGGCCGTCAGCGCCGAACGTGGCCGCCTCGACGGAATGGATCAGCAGGAACTCGACAATATCGCCGAAGTCGTTGGTCTCGGTGCCCTGAAATACTTCCTCCTGAAGGTTGACCCGCGCAAAAACATGACCTTCAACCCCGAGGAGAGCATCGACTTCAACGGCAACACCGGCCCCTTCATTCAGTACACCTACGCCCGCATCCGCTCCGTGCTTCGCAACGCCGCCGCGTCGGGCTTCGCCATCGGCGACTACTCAACCGTTGAGCCCTGCGAACGCGAAATCACCCTGATTCAGCGCCTCGCCGACTTCCCCGCAACCGTTCAGGAAGCCGGTCGCAGCTACTCCCCGGCCCTCATCGCCAACTACGCCTATGACCTCGTTAAGGAATACAACCAATTCTACCACGACTGCACCATTCTCGGCGAAAGCGACCCTGCGGCCCGCTCCCTGCGCCTGGCCCTGAGCGAAGCAACCGCCGAAACCGTTAAGACCGCCCTCAACCTTTTGGGCATCGGCGTTGTTGAAAGAATGTAAAAAACTCTCACTCAATAAAAAAAACAGTAACTTATGAATCAATATCCCTATAATATGCCGCAATATGGCGGCTCCGACTTCGCTCTGAGCTCCAGAGTGTCGACGGTTATGAAGGGCGTTTACCTGCGAATGACCTTCGGCCTCATCGTAACCGCCCTCGTTTCCATGCTTGCAGCCACTCAGGGCTTCATGCAGATTATGATGACCCACTCCATCGTTTACTGGGGTCTGTTCATCGCCGAAATCGCAATTGTACTTATCCTGGCTTCGCGCCTGACAAAAATGTCGTCGGCTGCGGCTGCCGGGCTCTTCTACCTCTTTGCCATTATCAACGGCCTGGCACTGACGCCCATCCTTTTCATCTACACCGGCGCCTCCATTGCCAAAACCTTCTTTATCTGCGCCGGCACTTTCGGCGCCATGAGCATCTATGGCTACACGACCAAGAGCGACCTTTCGCGCATCGGCTCGCTGCTCTACATGGGTCTTTTCGGCCTCATTATCTGCTCCCTCGTCGGTATCTTCTGGCACAACTCCACTTTTGAATGGATTATTTCCTTCCTCGGCGTTGCCATCTTCATCGGCCTCACTGCCTGGGACACCCAGCAGATCAAACGCATGGCCGAAATGATGCCTGCCTCCACCGCCAGCCATATCGCAACTATCGGCGCCCTTAACCTCTATCTCGACTTCATTAACCTCTTCCTCTATCTGCTCCGTTTCTTCGGCAACAGCCGCGACTGAGGCTAAATCCATCGGAAAATCTGACGAGGCACGCGATTATCGGTCGCGTGCCTCGTTGCTTTTCTTAGCGGCGCGAGAGGCGAGGCGGAAGGGCAATGTCGGGCAGATGGCTGAGGGAGTGGGAGCCGTCGGCGTGGGTCGTGACCAAAATGGCGTCAATCCGGATTTCGAGAGGCAGGTCGTGGATTTTGACGTAGGTTGCGGCGGCGCGGCAGAGGCGCATGATTTTTTTGCGGTCTATGTCGAAGTTGGGGTCGAGGTGGTCGTCGCGGCGCGTCTTGACCTCAACGACTACCAGCTGCGAGTCGTGTTGCGCAAGGATGTCGATTTCAACGTTGCCCATGTGAACGTTGCGGTCAATGATGGCGTAGCCTTGGGCGGCCAGGTGGTCGCAGGCAATGTTCTCGCCGAGCTGACCGATGGCGGTTGTGTTTTTCATGGGCGGGCTTTGAGAGCTAAAATGCGGTGGCCGAGGCGGCAGTGGAGACATTTGCGAACGTCGCAGTAGCAGCGTCGGGCCTGAATCATTGCCTGGGAAATGAATGCGTTGGAACAGGGAACTCCGGCGCGCACGAAGTCGGCGGTCAGAGTGTTGCGTTCGCCGGGGAGATGTTCGAGAATGTCGACCGCGCGGTCGCTCAGGGCGCAGTCGTCGGTGTAGTCGCCATAGGCCATCATCAGGGGCGCAACAACGTTGATGACGAGCATGTTAACTGTTGAACCGCCAAGCGCCGTCGGGCCGGCGTTGCCGCCGGCGCTGAAGTTATAGTTTGCGGCCCAGTAGCCGGTCAGGTCGAGGCGAAACAGGTTGCGGGCGTCCTCTTCGTTGCGGCAGTTCAGAATGCGCTCCATCAGTTTGAAGCCGTTTTCGACCATTTTGGCCAGAGTGGCCAGGCGCCGGTGGGGGAAAGAGGCGGGGCGCATGCGGCTCATGCGCCAGACCAGGGGCCTGGGAGCGCTGAGGCCGAATTTGTTGCACAGAAACTGATATTCCGAGCGCAGTCGGTCAACGTAGGGGTCGGATGGAGCCTGGTCGAGCAGGCCCGACTGGCCGAAGAACATGGCTTCGAGGGCAAGGAGGGAGTCGCAGTGTTTGTGGAGTATACGCAAGGGCAGGGAGGAGGCCACCCGTTCGAAGGCGTCGCCGTTGATTCCGGCGCCGAGTGCGCGGCTGAGGGTAATGAAGGCGGTCTGTTCCCAGTCGCCGTGGGATTTTTCGAGCCGCAGGTTAATGGCGTCAACTTTGGAGTGGATGCGCTCGAAAGCCAGGGAGTCGAGCCAGTCGCGAACAATTACCGGGCTCATTTGGGGGAGCTCAACGGCGCAGGCCAGGGCGTTGGCCCGGTTGTTGACAAATTCGTTGTAGCGCTCGGCGAAGTTGCGGGCGCAGGGCATAACGATTTGGGGAATCGTTCGGCCGTCGGGCGTTTGAATGGGGCAGTCGTCGAATTGAACAACGTGGAGAATAACCGTGTCGTAGGCGCGGTCGCGGTCGTGGCCGTGGCGGAACCAGTCGGAGGCGCGGACGTGGATTTCAACGTTGCCACACCACATTTGGTCGCCTATGCGCACCTTTGCATTGAAAAAGTCGGGGCCGGCGTTGCGGTTGAGTTGCCCAACGTCGACAACGGCCACGGAGCGGCCGTCGTTGGTGTGCATGTCGGTGGCAACCCAGAGGCGATGGTGCCACACATATTGCATCAGCTCTTCCATCGGCTCACGATGGCCACATAGATGAGCAGGATAACGTTCATCATCAGGGCGTAAACAATGGCGGGCACGGCCAGCCGGGAGTTATTGAACACCAGCGGCGAGGTTGCCAGCGCAATGGCTTGGGCGGCGTTTTGCATGCCGACCTCGATTACCAGAGTGCGGCGCTCGCGGCTGTTGAGCCCTGCGAGCCGCGCCAGCAGCCAGCCGCCGCCCATTGCGAGCAGAATCAGCAGGCTCACGGCGGGCCCCAGTTGGCCGAAGTTGTCGATGATGGCCCCGCGGTTGCCAACGAAGAAGAGGGCGGCCAGGAGCATCAGCAGCGGAAAGGCCAGGCGGCTGAGAACGTTGTGGATTTGCTGCGCCTTGTCGGCGAATCGGGTGCGCACGAACATGCCGACCATGACCGGCACCAGCACCAACACCAGGTTCTGCATGACCAGGTTGCTGACCGGGAGCTCAAACATTGCGCCCAGAAACAGCGGAAGCGTCACGAGGGTTATCAGCGAGCTCAGGGCGGTCAGGCTGACCGACAGGGCAACGTCGCCTTTGGCTATGCCGCTGAAAACGTTGCTCGAACTGCCGCCCGGGCAGCAGGCAATCAGCATTAGCCCGAAAAACATTTCGCCTTCGATTCCAAAGGCCATGCAAAGCAGATAAACGATTGCCGGCAGCAGCAGAATCTGGCCGACGAGGCCGGTAATAACCGCGCGCGGGCGCTTGAAAACCATAGCGAAGTCGCTGCCGCTGAGCGTCAGGCCCAGGTCAAACATGAGCAGCGAAAGAATTGGCAGAACGATGATGATTGATGACATGATGGTTGCAAATTTACGAAAAAATCCCCGCACTGCAAAGAGCAGCGCGGGGAGAGTTTTTCGGTTCGGGCCGGAGCGCGGTTTACTTCTTGGAGCCGAAGTAGCGCTGGTAGAGGCCTGCGAAGCCGCGGCCGTGGCGGGCTTCGTCTTTTGCCATTTCGTGAACGGTGTCGTGGATGGCGTCGAGGTTGGCCTTCTTGGCGTTGGCAGCGATGCGCATCTTGTCGGCGTTAGCACCGGCTTCGGCGTGCATGCGCTTTTCGAGGTTGGTCTTGGTGTCCCAAACAACGTCGCCCAGGAGTTCGGCGAACTTAGCGGCGTGTTCGGCTTCTTCGAAGGCATAGCGCTTGAAGGCTTCGGCGATTTCGGTGTAGCCTTCGCGGTCGGCCTGGCGCGACATTGCCAGATACATGCCGACTTCCGTACATTCGCCCAGGAAGTGGTTGTTGAGGTCCTGAATCATTTCCTCGTCGGCGCCTTCTTTGGCAACGCCGATAACATGTTCGGTAACGAAGTTGAGCATGTCGCCTTCGTTGAGTTCTTCAAATTTGGATTTGGGGGCACCGCAGGTGGGGCACTTTTCGGGAGCTTCGTCACCTTCGTGGATGTAGCCGCAAACGGTGCAGATAAATTTCTTTTTCATGTTCTTTATTTTGGTTAATTGGGTTAGCTTGTTTCAGAGTAACGTTTAGGGGCGCCGATTAGTTCTTTACGGCGATAACTTCTACTTCAAGCAGAACCTGCTTGGGCAGTTCCTTAACGGCAACTGCGGAGCGGGCGGGGAAGGGAGCGGTGAACGCTTCGGCGTAGACTTCGTTCATGGGGCCGAAGAGGCTCATGTCGGCGAGGAAAACGGTGGTTTTAACAACGTTGTCCATCGTCAGGCCGGCAGCTGCCAGCAGGGCTTTAACGTTGGCGAGGCTCTGGCGGGCCTGGGCGGTGATGCCTTCGGGAATTTCGCCGGTTTCGGGGTTAACGGGAATCTGACCCGAGCAGAAAACGAACTGGCCGGCGTCGATTGCCTGGCTGTAGGGGCCGATAGCGCCCGGAGCGTTGGTGGTTGCGATTACTTGTTTCATGATGTTGTTGTTTATTGAATATTGGTTTTTAAGGGTTTTGTTTTTTCTGGGTTCGCGAGGAGCCGAGCGAGCCTATTTCGAGGGCGGCAAGGGTTTCGCCGGCGGCGAGGAGCGAGGCTTTGTCGGCCTGGTCGAGCAGCTTGTCGAGCGCGGCGAAGTCGGCGTTGAACTCGCCGTCGAAGCCCGAGGTTCCGTGGTTGCGGAAGGCCAGGGCGGCTTCGCCGACGGTCATTGTTCGGAGGTCGCGTGCCGGCTGGTAGCGCAGCGAGTCGGAGCGGTTTTGGGGCATAACGCGGCAAATCAGCTTCATATCTTCCATTTCGCTCAAAAGAATCTGGACCAGCCGCTGCGGAATGCCGAAGGAGCGCTCGAGGTCCTGGGCGGTCATAGGCTCCATGCCGCGGACGTAGCGCTGAACCATAACGGCCAGCACGCCAACTCCGATGCGGCGGCGATAGTTGAAGGAAATGCCATAGATTTCGTCGTCGAGCGCATAGTCGGCAATGCTTTGCGCCGAGTAGCAGAGCAGGGCACCGGTCAGGGTGAAGAGCCAGACCAGCTGGAGCCAGATGAGCAGCAGGGGGAGGAAGGCGAAGCCGCCGTAGATGGCGTTATATTTGCTAACGTAGAGCTGGCCGCTGACAAAGAGCCATTGCAGAACCTGGTAGGCGATGCCCGCCAGGATGCCCGCGGGCAGGGCGTTTGCGAACTTGACCTTGGTGTTCGGAACGAGCATGTAGAGCCCGGTGAAGAACATCCAGATGAGCACGACCGAGGCCACGTCGAGCCCCGCCGATACCAGCGGGGTCATGAACGGCAGCGTGCTTTCGATGCTCGACGACATGAAGGCCGTCAGGCCGGAGCCGCAGACCATGATTATCGGGAGGATGATGAAGATGGCCGTGTAGTCGGTTATTTTGCGCCAGATGGTGCGGCCGTGTTTAACGCCCCAGATGCGGTTAAAGGCGTCCTCGACCGACGAAATCAGCGAAATCAGGGTCCAGAGCAGAACCGCGATGCCAACTCCGACAAACAGCCCCTCCGACGCCTGGGCCAGATAGGAGTCAACGAAGCGCAGGGCAACCTCCAGGGCGCGCCGCTGCGACGGAAAGTAGTTGAAGAGCTGCGACGTCAGAATATTTTGAAAGCCGAAGCCGCGGCCAATCGCAAAGAGCAGCGCCAGGGCGGGCACCAGGGCCAGCATCAGCCGGTAGGTCAGCGCGCAGGCGGTTGACTGCAGGTCGGTCGAGAGGAATGACTTGACGGTCAGGTTCAGCGTCTTTACCAGGCGCACCCAAAGGGAATTGCGGCGGTCGTGCCACACGCCCGTGAGCGCGTAGTTCCACGTTTTGATTGCCCGGCGACGCAGTGCGGTCATGCGTCCGGCAAGCGATGCCTTTTTTCTCTTTTCTGTCATTGACTGCAAAGGTAAAAAACAATTCCGATTTCCGCAACATCCGCGGCCAAAAAAATCGCGGGGCAACAATTAATTTTTTGTTGCCCCGCAGGTATGGATAAGATGTTTTGTGTATTTTATTTCTTTTTGCGCGAGTGGTAACCGTAGCCATAGGAGTAGCCATAGGTGCCGTAGATGCCGTGAACGGAGTCGGTCGCGTTGAGAATGAGCGCCAGGTTATTGTAGCGGTGCGAGTCGTAGATTTGGCGGAGAACCTTAATGTCGCTCTTTTCAAACAGGCCGCTGCGCATAACGAAGATGGTCATGTCGATATAGGGGTTCAGCAGGCGGGCGTCGGCAACGATTTCAACCGGCGGGCAGTCGAAAATAACGTAGTCGTAGCGTTCGCGCAGCTCGTCGATGAGTTTTTCGAGGTTGGGCGAGTAGAGCAGCTCGGTCGGGTTCGGCGGGGTGAGGCCCTCGGGCAGCAGGTCGAAGTTGGCGATGCCCTCAACGTTTTTGATAATCAGGTTGTCGAGGTTCATTTCCTTGCCAACGAGGTAGTCGACCAGACCCTTGCGCGGCGAGCCGACATTGCGGCTGACCGTTCCCTTGCGCAGGTCGAGGTCAACCAGAATCGTCTTTTTGTTCTTCAGGGCGAAGATGGAGGCGGTGTTGAGGCTCACGAATGTTTTGCCGGAACCGGCGTTGAGGCTGACAACCATGATGGTGCGGCCGTGACCAATGTCCTGGCGGTGGTTCATCGTGCCCATGAAGTCGATGTTGGTTCGAATCATGCGGAAGGCCTCGTTGGTGATGTCGTCGGTGTTGGGGCGCACAACGATTTCGCGCTTGTCCGACGGGTCGATGTGCGTTTTATTCTTCTTGAGCAGATTCGGAAGGGCGGCATGCTTGGCAACGTTTGTCAGCGGAACTTCGCCGAGGAACGGAATCTGGAGGTCCTCAATGTCGCGGCGCGAGCGCACTTTGGTGTTCATAACCTCGCGCATGTAGATAACAACCGTGGGAATCAACACACCGATAATAATCGCGAGCAGCAGAATCATCTTGTTGTTGGGCGACGTGGGCGTCGACGGGCCGTAGGGCTCCGTAATCATTCGGGTGTTGTAGACCGTGAATGCCTGCGACAGCTCGTTTTCCTCGCGGCGCTGCAGCAGGTAGAGATAGAGGCTCTCCTTAACCTTTTGTTTGCGCTCTTCGCTCATCAGGTATTTGGCCTGGCCGGGAGCGGTTGCGAGCTTGTTCTGCGTGTTTGAGTCGATGAGAGAGATTGAGTTATAGCGCTTGTTGAGGGTTTCGAGGGCGGCGTCGATCGACGTTAGGATTGCTTCGCGGGTGCGCTTGATGGCCTCGGTTTTCTGGCGCATGATAGGCGATTCCTCGGGGGTGGTTTCCAGGCGCATGTTGCGCTCGGCAACGGCGCGGTTATATTCCGTTACCAGCACCTGGATGTTGGTGCCGCCGATTTCGGCGGTTGCGGGGAGCAGGCGGGTCAGGTCGCCGCTCATGAGTTCGCTCTTCAGGTATTTGCCAATGGCGATTTCCTGGGCCAGCTCGTTGAGGGCCTTTTGGTTGGCGCTGCTCTGCTCGAGATAGAGGTTAGCCATCGCATCCATGTTGAGCATGCGGTTGGCCGATTTATATTCGGTGATGTTGGTTTCAACGTCGCCGAGTTCGTCTTCGATAGAAACCAGGCGGTCGTCGATGAAACGCGAGGTTGCAACGGCGATTTTATTGTGTTCGGCCACCCAGCGCTGATTGTAGGCCTCAACGATTTTGGTCAGGATTTCGTCGGCCTTTTTAATAGAGGCGTCGGTCAGCGAGAGCTGAACGATATTGCCCATATCTTCGTCGAACTTGCCTTTGACGGCGGTGCAGAGTTTGCGGGCTGCTTTCTTGAGCGGAGTGTGGGCGTATTTGATTTTCGTGGGTGCGGGTTTGCCTTTGGCGTCGGGTTTGTCGATGTAGTCGGTGGGGTCGAGCCTGAAGGTGCCGACCGGGGTTTTCACCGCCTGGCCGAATTGGGCTTCAACTGGGGAGCCGCTGACCTTTTTGCCGGCCATGCGGAACTGCGACAGCGTAGCGCCGGTCTTGGCGTCGTTGATTTTGATGGTGAAGCCATAGGAGGCGGTGGGGTTCACGACCGAGTCAACGCGTTCAACGTCGACGGGCGAGGTGTGGTAGAGCTCCACCTTGCGCAGGTTGCGGCGGGTTGTGTAAACGTCGGTCAGGTCGAGCTGCGCAACGACGCGTTCCATGATTTCCGGCGAGGTCATCACGAACATTTCGTTGAGCGTTTCGCTCGGCACCGGGTTCACGCCGAGCATCGAAAGGTCGGCGCCGATGCTTTGCGACGAATCGTCTTTCAGCAGAATTTCGGTTGAGCGGGTATAGAGCGGCGTTGCCGACAGCAAGTAGAATGCGGCAAGCAGGATGCAGCAACCGAGTGATACGACGTACCACAACCATTTGGCGCGCATCTGGCGATAAAGATCGGTGAACGTCAGTCCGGTAGCTTCGCCGGTGTCACCGTTTAGTTGGCTCTGAATCGGTTCTTCCATGTATAATCGGGCGGGGATTGTCGAGTGGGTGGAGATTGATGGTTGAGGGAATTAGCGGCTGAGGGTAATCGCAAAGGTTGCGATGGTGATTGCCAGCGACGCCAGCGAGGTCCAGAAGCCGACGCTTTTGAATGTGTTTTCGTTGAGGGTGCTCTGGCCGGCGCGAACCGAGTTGGGTTCAACGTAGATGATGTCGTTTTGCTTAACGTAGTAGGCCGGAGATTCGAGGAATGCGGTTCCGCGCAGGTCGAGTTTGTAGGATTTGCGGGTGCCGTCGGGCTGCTCGCGCAGAACCCAAACTGCGTCGCGGCGGCCATAGATGGTCAGGTCGCCGGCCATTGCAAGAGCTTCCAGAACCGTAAGGTCGTCTTTGACAATGTTATATGTGTCGTTCGTCTTGACCTCGCCCATAGTTGAGAAGGTTAGGTTGGCGAACTGAACGGTTACGTTGATGGAGTTGTTTTTGACCAGGCGGTCGTTGATAATCCGCTTCTCGATTTTGCGGGCGATTTGCTGGCGGGTCAGGCCGGCAACGTGGATGTCGCCGATCATCGGCATTGCAATGTCGCCGCGGTCGTTAACGGTGTAGGGGAGCATGACGGAGGTCGTTGTCATCTGAACGCCGGTGCCGTTGACTGCGTTGGGGCGCTGGGAGCCGGAGAGCAGGGTCAGTCGTGCGGCCATCTCGGCGTCAGACGAGCTGACGTAAACCATAATTTCGTCGCCGGCTTTAACCTCGATGGGCTGACCGGTTGCTTGCGCTACTGTTCCGTCGGGAGTAAGGTTCTGGAAATAGAGCACGTTCTTCTCTGCACCGCATCCTGAAAGGGTCAGCGCCAGCAGCATCGCGCCGCAAATTGAAGTTAATGCATGCTTTATCTTATTGAACATGATTGGATTATCTGGTTTTGATAAGGGTTTTATTTGTGATGATACTCGATGAGTGTTTTTTACAATGGCGCAAATTTAAGAATTTTTTACGAACTTAACAAAAGTAAAGACTAAAAATCAGTCTTTAATGTTGTTTAACATAGAGAATCGGCGTTTTTGGCGCACGAAATAGTCAACCAGGATGTTTGGCCGGCCTTTCAGCAGGTTCACGCCGGCTTTGGCCGATTTTGCCTGCGGGGCCATTTTTCGGTAGTCGCGGTGGGCGCGGAGAATTGCTGCCGAGTCGGCGAAATTGAGCGAAGCAACGCTTTTGAGCCACGCGATGGTGTCGAGCAGGCGGCGGCGCGTCAGGGCGGCGGCGCGGTCGGCTTCGGGCAGGTTTTTATGGAGCAGCAAAAGGTTATTGCGGAAGTTCAGATAGGTTTTGCGCGGGTTGCCCATCGGCAGCGAGCCGCCGCCGAGGTGTTCGACCTCCGCCGCCGGAACGACGGCAATCTCCTTTCCGGCCAGGCGGATGCGCCAGCAGAGGTCAATCTCCTCCATGTGGGCGAAGAAGCTCTCGTCCAGGCCGCCGACCGAGCGATATAGCTCCGTGCGCACCATCAGCGCGGCGCCGGTTGCCCAGTCGCAGCGAATCGGGTCGTTATATTGGCTGCAGTCGGTTTCGAGGGTCGAGAAGATGCGTCCGCGACAAAAGGGGTAGCCGTTGCGGTCGAGAAAACCGCCGCTGGCGCCGGCATATTCGAACTTTTCGGGATTATGCCAGCTCAGGATTTTCGGCTGACATGCGCCGACGCCGGGGTTCGCCTCCATGAACTCAAACAGAGTGCGGTCCCAGCCGCGCCGCGGAGCAACGTCGGAGTTCAGCAGAATGGTGTAGGGCGTTTGGATTTGCTCCAGGGCGAGGTTATAGCCGCCGGCAAAGCCGTGGTTCTCGCTGAAGCTGATGGTCGGCAGCCCGAGCCAGCGAACATAGTCGAGCGAGCCGTCGGTCGAGCCGTTGTCGGCCACGATTATTTCCGAAAGCTCCAGGTCCGAAGCCTCCATTACCCGCGGCAGATACTCCTTCAGAAGGTTGATGCCGTTCCAGTTCAGAATAACGATGCTGACTTGTTTCATTCTATGACGGTTGCGGTGAATTTATCGGCCTCGGGGCTGAGCGAGTCGAGCCTGACTTGAACAACCCGGTTGGCCAGGTCGGGGCGCACCGAGTCGAGCTCAACGCGCAGATAGTTGTCGGTGAATCCGCCGGTTTTGCCGTGGCTGACGTGCTCGATAAGCGCCGGACGCACGGTTCCGACAAACGGCTCGGAAAAGGAGCGCTGGCGGGCTGTCGAGACCTCGGTCATTACCTGCATGCGGCGGTGTTTCTCCTCCTGGCTGACGATGAAGTCGATGTCGGTCAGCGCGCGGGTGCCCGGACGCTCGGAGTAGGGGAACACATGGAGCCGCGAAATCGGCAACGACTCAACGAAGGCGCGGCTCTTTTCAAACAGTTCGGGCGTTTCGCCGCGGGCGCCGACAATCAGGTCAACGCCGATAAACGCATGGGGCATCGCGGCTTTGATTTTGCTGACCTTGTCGGCAAACAGGTCGGTCAGATAGTGGCGGCGCATCAGGCGCAGAACCTCGTCGGAGCCGCACTGCAGCGGAACGTGGAAGTGGGGCATGAAGCGGCGGCTGCCGGCAACGAAGTCGATGATTTCGTCGGTCAGCAGGTCGGGCTCGATGGAGCTGATGCGATAGCGCTCGATGCCGTCAACGTCGTCGAGCGCGCGACAGAGGTCAAGAAACGTCTTGTCGGTTCCGTTGCCATAGTCGCCGATGTTGACCCCGGTCAGAACGATTTCCTTGCCCCCTTCGGCGGCAACGGTGCGAGCCTGGCCGACCAGCTGCTCGATTGAGCCCGAACGCGAGCGGCCGCGGGCGGCGGGAATGGTGCAGTAGGAACACCAGTAGTTGCAGCCGTCCTGCACCTTCAGGAAGTAGCGGGTTCGGTCGCCGCGGGAACATGACGGCATGAACTCGCGCAGGTTTTTCGACGGCTCGACCGGGTCGGGCGCCCCGGCGCCGCAAACGTAGTCGGCGATGCGGAGCTTATCGTTGATGCCAACGACCATCGCAACCCCCGGCAAGGCGGCAACCTCGACCGGCTGCAACTGGGCGTAGCAGCCGGTAACGATGATTTGCGCCTCGGGGTAGCGACTGTTGAGCGAACGAATCAGGCGGCGACACTTGCGGTCGGCCTCGGCGGTTACCGAGCAGGTGTTAACTATGCAGAAGTCGGGAATCTCGCCGGGGTTTATACGCGCAACACCGCGGTCAGCCAGAGCTGCCGCGATGGTGCCGGTCTCGGCGAAGTTCAACTTGCAGCCGAGTGTTGAATAGGATGCTTTCAAATTATTTGATCGCGTTGGTAACTTTCAGGTTGGTGATTTTTGAGTTGAATTTGCCGGTTTGGGCGAGGGGGAACACGAGGGTGCGCACCTGGGCCATTTTGTTCTTCATGTTGTAGGAAACCCAGCGGATGTTCATGTCGTCGATGAGCTTGCCGTTAACATAGAGTTTGGTGCCTTTGTTGTCGCCGGTGATTTTAACGTTGAGTTTCTCGCCGGGGCGAACGTCGTAGCGGAACGTGTTGAGGTGGCCTTCGCGCGAGTAGCCGAGCTTGCCCTCGATGGGGTCGGAGAGCCAGAACGTTGAGTTGGGGCCTTCGAAGAGCTTGGTGCCTTTGGCTTCGTTGGCGCCGTCGATGGTAAATTCAACCGTGTAGTCATAGCCGATTTCTTCCAGCGGGAGCTTGCTGCCGGGCTTAACGACGTCGAGGGCCAGCACTTCGCTAACCTCGCCGGGAGTGCCCTGGCGGCTGAGGAAGTTAACGCCGGGAGCTTCAACCATTTTGGAGCTGCGGGCAATGAATTCGTCGTAGGGCACGCTGACTTCGTTGGCGCTCCAGGTCTTGGCGGCCATGGTCGGCAGGGCGTGTTTAACGCGGTGGGCAATGTCTTTAACGGTCAGGCCATTGTTGGGGTGGTCGTTCCAAACGGCAAACATGCCGCCGCGGATTTTCTGTTTTGCGGTGTCGGCGCTGAAGGTTATGTTGCCGATGGTTGCGGGCGTCCAGTTTTCGTAGAGAGCCTTGGTATTGAGATAGTCGTAGTAGTAGCCGGCGCTCGGCACGATGTAGGTCCAGCCGTCGGGAATCGAAATCAGCTCATAGCCCTGGTCGATCATGTCGCGGGGGTTGGCATAGCCGTTGCTCCAGGCATACATCAGAACATTGTCGGACTGAACCGGGGTCTGGCCCTTGGCGTGGGTCAGCGAGCCCCAGATAACAGGCTTCTTGCCTAATTTCTCAACGTATTTGATATAGTAGTCGGTGAAGCCGCGGAACTGCTCCATGGTCAGCGAGTCGCCCTGATATTCGTCGGTGCCGATATGGAAAAGCGGGCCGCTGAAAACGGGGTCGTCACCGCCGATGTATTCAGCCAGCAGAGTGTCGATGAACTCGTAGGTCTTGGGGTTGGTGATGTCGAGGTGGTCGCGGCCGTTGCGTCCGGTGCTGGCGATTTCGGGGATATACTGGGTGAAAGCCAGCGAGTGGGCGGGGATATCGAATTCCGGAAGGATTTCAATGCCTTTGGACTTGGCATACTTGATGAGGTCGCGGAACTCCTGTTTGGTATAGGAACCGTCGCGCGAGGTCAGGCCGGGGAACTTGTCGGATTCCATGCGGAAGCCCCAGGGGGTCTTGTCCCAGTCGTTGTCGAAGTAGTAGGGGAAAGCGTTGTCGTTAAGGTGAATATGGAGGGTATTCATCTTGTAGTAGCTCATGGTGTTGATGAGCGCATAGATATAGTCCAGCGGAATGAACTTGCGGCCGGTGTCGAGCAGGAAGCCACGCCAAGCGTATTGCGGGGCGTCGTTAATGGTGCCGACGGGGAGCGCCAGGCCGCTTTCGGAGTTTTCGGTCATTTGCAGCAGAGTGCGCGTTGCCCAGTAGAGGCCTTCGGCGGTCGGAGCGGAAAGAACAACGCCTTTCGGGGTTACTTCAATGGTATAGGACTCGTTGTTTTCGCCCTTTTTGGCCTTTTTCAGCTGCAGCGAAATGTCGCCTTTCTTGGCTTTTTCGGCAACTACGGGGAGTTCGGTGCCGGTCAGGGTAGTGTAGTCCTGGCCGAGTTGGCGTGCGATTTCGATAACTTCGGGCTTCTTGGGGTCGGCAACGATGCGCGTCGAGGCTGCAGCGGGAACGAATGAGCCGTCGCCACCTTTCCAGGAGGCTACTTCGGGAACTGTAAATGGCTTGGGGTTAGCGGCATAAACTGCGGATGCCCCTGCGAGCATCATTGCCGCGAACAGAGTCTTTTGAATGTTCATGATTGCGGTTTATAGGTTAATACTCCGCAAATTTACGCAAAATTTCTGAAGAGCGCAAAGAAAAAGGCCGAATCAATGAATTTTGATTCGGCCTTTCGGTTGATTGCGTGTTAAAATCGGGAGCGTTTAGCGAACGGTCAGCTTAACGTTGACAACGTTGCCCGAGGCGGCTTCGATCGAGAGAACATAGAAGCCGGAAGCCACGCCGCTGAGGTTGAGGCGCTGATTGTCGCCGTCGAAGGTGGCAACGCAGCGGCCGCTCATGTCAATGAGGCGTGCGGCGTTGAACTCGCCGTTGATAACAGTGTAGTCGCGGGCGGGGTTCGGCGAAACGGTGATGTCGCCGGCGGGAGCGGTCAGGTCCTTCAGGCCGCTGTCGCCGAAGGTTACCTCGGCGGCAGCCGATTCGCCCGAAGCGTAAACGGCCTTAACGGCGGCGGTGTGTTCGCCGGGGGTAACGGCAGCGATAGTGAACTCGCAGTCGGTGGTTTCGGCAATCAGCTCGCCGTCGAGCATAACGGCATATTTCACTTCGGGGCCGGTAACGGCAGTGTTCATCGGCAGGTCGTTGCCCGACGAAATGGTAACGTCGTCGATGAAGAGCATGAAGCCGTCGGGCGAGATGCTGTTGACGGCAACGTAGCGAGCGTTGGCCGGAATGGTGAACTCATACTTGGTCCACTGTTGCTTAACGACGTCGATTTCTTCCGAAACCCACTCAAACGAGTAGGGGAGCGGAGTGGTCGTTGAGTAGCCGACGCGGATAACTTCGCCGTAGGTCTGGGAGTAGCCGCGGGCATAGAAGCTGAAGGTGAAGTCGTTGTGGTAGGTCAGGCGGGGCGAGATGAACCAGTCGTCGCTGCCGGTGTAGCCGGCGAAGCAGGCCAGTTCCGACTTGCCGCTGAAGGGAATCGAAACCGAACGCTGGGTTGCCATTACCGGGGTGGTCATCCAGGGGTTGAACACCATGAACGAGCAGGGCTGGGTGCGACCGGGGAAGTTGAAGTCAGGCTCGGCGAAGGTGCGGGCGCCGTCAACGTCGATATACTGCCAGCCGATTTCGCCGGGCGATTCGGCGGTGAAGGGAGCGTGGCCTTCGAAGTCTTCGAAAATTTCGCCCGATTCGTTCCAGGTCAGGCGGAATCCTTCGTCGATGTCGCCGTCGATGCCAACGTTGACGGGGGTTGCGATGATTTCCTTCAGAACCAGGTCTTTGAGTTCAACGTTCTTGTTCTCGGCCATGGAAACGACGGTTTCGTTAAATTCATAGCCGGGCAGGGTGATGTTCAGTGCGTAGTCGTCGCGCCAAACTTCGGCGAACTCAACGGCGCCCGACTCATCGACCTCAGCGGTCAGTTCGTTGCCGTCGGACAGAGCCGTGAGGGTAACTTTAGCGCCGTCGGGGTTGCCGGAGTGGGAGTTGGTCTGCATTTTCAGCGAAATGGAGCCGATCATGTCGTGGGCAACATAGTCGGTGAAGGAGGGCTCGGACTTGGTGCCGTCGGGGAATACGGTGGTCACCGCATAGCGGTAAACGCCGGCAGGCAGGCCGGTCCATTCGGCATCGGCCAGCTCGGTCGAGTCGATGGTCTCGGCGGTCAGCACGGTGCCTTCGGTTGCGCCGTAGCCCAGGGCGCGGGTAACTGAGTAGCGATAGAAGTCGGGGAGTTCAACGCCGCTGACCGAGGGCTGGCCTTCGGCGGAGTAGAGAGTGGCGCCGGCGCGGAGCATCAGGTTGCCCGAAAGGGTTTCGGGGCCGAAATACATGAAGTCGCCCGATGCGAAGTCGGTCGAGAACGCATAGGTGTTGGGCTGCAGCGGGTAGCTCTGCGGAGCGTTGTCGACGCCCAGGCCAAGGAAGCCGGGGTAGTTGATGGCGATGAAGCAGCCACGGGGAGCTTCAACGGCCTCGCCCAGGTCGAGGGTGGTCCACTGGTTGTCGGTGTTCTTAACGTTTTCGCGGCTGCAGAGAATCGTGCCGGTCGGGTCGCCGTTTTCGTCGAGGTCATAAACGAACACGCTGACGTAGTTGTGGGGGCCGCCCTCCGACGAAGTCAGCCAGCTAACGTTTTTCAGGGTCATGGGCGTGCGGAAGGCGGTGCCGATAACGATGGTGCCCACCGAGGCGTCGGTGAAGCCGATCTGGGTTGCCTTGACGCCGGAGTCATAGCGCACGGTCGAGATGCCCGTCGGGTCGTTCCAGCTGATTGTCATGCTGCCGTTGTCATCAACGGTAGCTTCGGCGCCGGCGGGAGCGAAGCGGGCGTAGTCGAGGCTGATGTCGCCGAAGTTCTTGTCGGCGTCGAGGGCGAATTGGCTCGTTGAGTCAACATACCAGGGACAGGCGATGGTCAGAGTGTTTTCAGCGGCGGTAACAACGTCGGCGAAGCTGAAATTACCGTTGGCATCGGTTGCCGTGGTCAGGGTGGTGTAGCCGCTGAGGCTTACGGCGGCGTTTTCGAGCGGAGTGCCGTCGGGGGCGACTACGCGGGCGCTGACGCCATAGGTCGGGAGCTTGGTCAGGGTCAGGTCGGCGGTAACGTTTTCGTCGTCAACAGTGATGCTGACGGGTTCCTGGGCGTCGTAGCCAAACATGGAAACGCTGACGGTGTAGGTGTCGTTCGGAACGAAGTCGAAGCGGTAGCTGCCGTCGGCCTGCGAGAGGGTTTCGGCGCGGATTTCGGCGATTTTAACCGTTGCGCCCTCGACCGGGTTGCCCTCGGAGTCGCTGACAATGCCTGAAATCGAGGCGCCGCCCGACTGCATCATCAGGGTAATGACGCTGTTGCCGGTGCGCGAGGTGGGCTTGGTGTCGGTCGAGAAGGGAGTGTAGTCGTTGCCGTAGACGATGGCATTGTTGCCGCTCAGCGGGCTGGTGTAGTAGGGCTGATAAACGCCAGAAACGTATGACCGGTTCGACTCGGCGAAGGAGGTAACGGTCATCAGGGCCAGGTTGGAGCCGGTGTAGTCAAACGCGCGATCGAAGGTGAACTCCAGGTCGTGGTAGCCGCCGTCTTCAACGTCGAAGTAGCCGTTGAACACCTCGGTCATCTCCTCCTGGGGAATCCAGCCGTCGGCGTTGTTGACGCGGTCGGTGTTGGCCATGAAGAAGCGGATGTTGATGTTCTTGGCGGTGCTGTAGCTGGAATTGTAGCCGAGTTTGATGCCGGTAATGCGTCCGCTCTTGACCGAGAGCTCCTCGGCGGAATAGATGTTGAGCGAGGCACCATACTTGCTGTAGAGGTTCATCGGGTGGTAGGTGCCGGTCGATTCCTGAGAGCCGATGGGCAGCTCCTCGGGCGAGCCGAGCGGCTGAATGCTGACGGGCATGGCGGCAGTGGTGTTGTCGGCTTCGATTTCGTCGCCGGGAGCGTTGACGCGGCCATAGAGGGCGGTCAGCGTGCAGCCATCCGGAATGGTGAAGTCAACGGTGAAGGTCTTGGACTCGGCCGGCTCGATGGTTTCGTCGATTTCTTTCGAGGCGAGGACGTTGCCGTCGTTGCCAACGAGCTCAACGGTGAAGTTCGAGTAGGCGTGGCCGCCCTTGTTGGCAACGGTTATGGCGTAGCCGTAGGTGTTGCCGATGATGGGTCGGATATTGCCCAGCAGGGAGGTTGCTGCGAGGTTGTTGTCGGCCAGCTTCTCAATGTCGATGCGGTCGATGATTACATAGGAGTTGCCCTTGGGCGCGCCGTTGTGGATGCCGACGTTGCAGTCGCCGATTTCGCTGCCGGTGGTGAACTGGAAGTCGAGAGTGTTGAGCTCCCAGGCGTTTTTCGGAGTCAGCGTGCCGATTTCCTGGAGCGGGCCGGCAATGTCGGAGTCGTTCAGCAGGTAGAAAGTCAGGGGATGCTGACCGCCCAGGCAGGAGATGCTCACCTTATAGGTGGAGTTCGGTTCGAACTCAATGAGGTTGCTGATCAGCCAGTCGTCGCCGGGATAGTTGGCCGACTGGAAGAAGGCGCCGTCGGCCTTGGCCCACGACAGGGCGGAGCGTTCCCAGGTGTTGCCGTCCTGGTTGGCGTCGACGGGAGTCCACTGGCCGAAGTCGGAGTCGAAGCCGCAGGTATAGGGCATGCCGAGTTTCGGGCCGAGGGCAACGTTGGGGCTGACGGTGGGTTCGGAAACGCCGCAGCTGTTCTTGGCGGTTACTATATAATTATAGGTGTTTGAAACCTCAACGCCCGGTTCCATCCATTGCGTTTCGGTCAGGCCGTCGGCAATGGTGACGTTATCCGGGGTGCGGACAACGGTGTAGGTCAGGCCTTCGGTGTCGGTCCAGCCGCCGTTGGCGCCAATGGTCACTGCGGGCCAGTGGATGCGGGCCGAGTTGGGGCCGAGCTTGTCGATGCTGACCGAGGCCACTGCGGCGGGAACGTCGCGGCCAACGAAGGCTTCGGTTTCGAGGGCGGCGCCGGCGCCGTTGGAGTTATAGGCGGTAACGGTCCAGGTGTAGAACGCGCCGGCGGTTGCGCCGATGTTGTCAACGAAGGTCGAAGCCTTGCCGGGCTCGGCGTTGGTGATGGTGCCGACGAGCTTGCCGTCGCGCTGGATTTCAACCTTGCTGATGGCCTTGAGCGTTTCGCCGCCGAAGGTCGTTGAGGGGTTGACCCACGAAATGGTGGCCTGCGAGGCGCCGCCGTTGGCTGCGGTGGCCGAGAGCAGGGTCACCGGGGCGGGGCAGTTGTCGGGCGCGGCAAACGAAGGGATATAAAGGCCGGCGAGCTGATTGTCGCCGAACTCCTGGTTGCGCGTAACGGCGCCGGTCGTAACGTCGATAGTCGCAACGAAACTTTCGGGGACCTCAATGGTGCCCGACTCGTTGAACTTGCGGGTCGAGGCAATCCACCAGAGCGTGCGCGTTGCGTGGTCGAACTCCATGCTCTGAACATATTGCGGATAGTGGCCGGTGTTGCCGATAACGGTGATGGCGCCGGTCTTTTTGTCGATAGCGCAGAAGTCGCCATAGAGGCTGATGCCGTAGAGTTGGCCGTCGTAGGAAGCGGCCAGGGTGAACAGGCGGCGATCGAGGTCGGCAATCTTGGTCGACGAGCCGTCGTTGAGGTTGATGATGTGGAGGCTCGAGGTGGAAACGTCGGTGCGCGACAGTGCATACATCGTTGCCGTCGAGTGGTCGAACGTCATGTCGCTGATAACGTATTCATAGCCGACCATGGCGCCGACCGTTGTCTTGGCGCCGGTTTTCAGGTCAACCTTTACCAGGGTGCTGGGAACTTCGGCGGAGCCGTTGCTGACGGTCGTTGCAACGTAGTAGGCTCCATTGGCATAGGCGCCGGCCGTAGAGGTCTCGGCGAAGGCCACGGCGGTGGTAAACACCGGCTCGGAGTCGCTGACCAGGTCGAACGTAACGACGTTGTTGGCCAGCCGATACTGGTCGTCGCTGAACGCCAGTATGCCGTAGGCTTTGTTGTCGATAGCGGCAGTTGCCGTAACGGCGCTTGCGGCCATTACGGAACATAGCAAAAGTCTACCGACCAACATTTTTGAGAGATTAAACATGGAAACTGTTGGTGATTAAATGTGTAAAATGATTAGTTATTAAACGAGTTTTTTTGCAACGCTCGGCTGCGCAACCAGCCAAACGGTGTCGCCCTCGCGGAAAGCCTCGTTGGGGCGCAGCGTCAGGAACTCGCCTGCGCGCTCAATGGCAACCACCAGCGTGTGGAGCTGATTGCGCAGGTTTGCTTCCTCGAGCGTTTTGCCCGGCAGGGGCGATTGGGCCGAGAGGGTTATCGAGGTGAACTCAACGTCTTCTTTTCCGGTTCGGGTTTCGGAGGCTTCGCTGCCCTGTTCGAGCTGGTTCATGAAGGCCGAAATGTTTTCTTCGGTGCCGATGACGCCAACGACGTCGCCCGGAAACAGGCGCTCGTCGGCGCCGGGAACGGGAATTATTTCGCCGCCTCGCTGAATCGAGGCGATGTTGATTTTGAACTTGCGGCCAACGTTGCTGATACACAGGCGGTCGCCGACGTAGGGGAAGTCGTAGCCAACGGTTCCGTAGGCCATGTGCATGTTGCAGACAAGGTTGTTTTTCTCGCCGGTGCGGCGCAGCTCGCGCTCGTTGAGGTTATCGAGGAAGCGCGACTCGATGCGGGCAAGGCGGTGGCGCACCTTGCGCGAAACGAAGATGAGCGCCAAAACAAACAGCGACACGCCGAAAATAATGCCCGCCGACACGCCGAAGTAACTGCCGATGACGTAGACAACAAACGAGGTGCAAATCAGCAGGCGCACCAGCGTCATCGCAACCAGCGGCGCATGGGCGCGCGCATTGTTGGCCATCAGCACGCGGCGCTCCGAGCGGCGCGAGGAGTGGTAGGTCAGGCCGAGAATGAACGGCGACATCAGAACGATGGTGAGCGCGCAACTTGCCAGGCGGCCCCAGAATCCGGGAATCAGGTTGCAAACGAGCGGGCGGATGTAGAGGTCGCTGATCATGACGATGGCGATCAGAGTGATGCCGTAGAGCAACATTCGCCAGGCATAGCGCTTGATAATCGCCTGCCAGATGCGGCGGGTTTCGCTGGCGCTCTCGGTGTTAGACGTCGAGTAGCGGTCGATCAGGAACTGCCAGCGCTCGGGCAGGTGGCGGGCAACGAAGCCATAGACCGGGTCGGCCATCCTGATGAAATAGGGGGTGGTGAAGGTCGTTATTACCGAAACCGCAACGATGATGGGATACATCGACGAGTCCAAGACGCCGAGCGAGGTGCCCAGGGTTGCGATGATAAAGGAAAATTCGCCGATCTGGGTCAGGGTGAAGCCGCTTTGGATGGCAACCTTCAGAGTCTGGCCCGTCAGGAGCATGCCGCCGGTGCCGAAGAGCAGGCCGCCGCAGATAACGATGGCCGAGAGCATCAGAATCGGGCGCCAGTATTCGGCAATGACCGCCGGATTGACCATCATGCCCACGCTGATGAAGAACACCGCGCCAAACAGGTTTTTAACCGGGCCGAGAACGTGTTCGATGCGTTCGGCATAGCTGGTGCCGGCAAGAATCGAGCCCATTACGAACGCGCCCAATGCCAGCGAGAAGCCACACGAAACGGAGAATACCGCCATGCCCAGGCAGAGGCCCATGCTGAGAACCAGCAGGGTTTCGTCGGTCAGCATGCGGCGCACCTTATTTAAGAATGTTGGCAGAACGTAGGTGCCGACCAGGAACCAGATAACGAGGAAGAACACCAGCTTGGCCATGCTGAGAAGCAGCTCGCCGCCCTCAACGGTTTTGTTGACGGCGATTGACGAGAGCACCACCATCAGCAACACCGCAAACAGGTCTTCGACAATCAGCACCCCGAGCACCTGCGACGCAAACTTCTTATGGCGCAGCCCAAGGTCGCCGAGCGCCTTGATGATGATGGTTGTTGACTGCATGGAAATCATGCCGCCGAGGAACATGCTGTTTATATGGCTGAATCCGAGCAGGTGCCCGACGCAGAAACCTGTACACAACATTCCGAAAATAACCACCATAGCGGTGATTATTGCCGAGCCGCCGCAGCTCATCAGCTTTTTGAAACTGAACTCCAGGCCGAGGGTGAAGAGCAGGATAACGATGCCGAGCTCAGCCCAGAAGTCAATGTTCTCGGCGGTTGTCAGCGACGGAAGCGGCTCGAAATTCGGGCTGGCCAGGAAGCCGGCGACTATGTAGCCCAGCACTATGGGTTGCTTAATCCACTTGAACAGCAGGGTGACCACTGCCGCCAGCAACATGATGTAGGCAAGGTCGGAAATCAGCGACTCAATCATCGGAGATTAGAGAGGGGGTGTTAGATTGTGAAACTTATGAAAGTTGATTGGCGATAGCGATAGATTCGGTAGGGTAGGGAGCCGACAGCTCGCGGAAGAGAATGACGTAGTCGGTGTGTTCGCGCAGCAGAACAACCAGGTTCAGCCTGGTCGTTTGGTTCGAGTAGTCGTAGTCAACGTAGGTGTTGACCAGCGAGCCGTGGTGGCGGCGCAAAACGTCGCGATAGGGTTGCAGCTCCGTTATTATTCCGCCGACCTTCAGGCGGATAATGCGGCTTTCGGCGCCCATTTCGAGGCGTTTTTCAATATTTTCGAGCTGAACGAGAATGAACAGAATCAGCAGAGTGGCAAAGGCCGACAAAATGTATAGCCCGACTCCGACGGCCAGGCCGATAATCGACGACATCCAGATGCCGGCGGCGGTCGTTAGTCCGCGAACCGAGCCTTTGGCCTGGATAATGGCGCCGGCGCCCAGGAAGCCGATGCCCGAGATGACCTGGGCGGCGATGCGCCCGGGGTCGCCGTTTTTCAGGCCGACGTATTCCTGGCAAACGTAGATGCTCACCAACATTGCCAGGCAGGCGCCCAGGGCAATCAGCGAAAACGTGCGAAGCCCTGCCGGCTGGCCCTTGCGCTTGCGTTCGTAGCCGATGCTGGCGCCGAGAATCATTGCCACGCACAGCTTGAACAGGGCCTGGGCGGTGGTTACGTTAGGCGCCGTCAGTTGGTCGATGAGCTGCTGAATCATTTTTTCAGTTCGAAGTTGCGCGAGGCCAGGCGGTAGTTGTCGGCAAAGAGCTCGACGCGATAGCTGCCGGGGGTCAACATTGCGTTGTTGTTCCAGTAGATCGTGACGCCCGGAATTTCGTTGCCTTCGTATTCAACGTCTTTCTTGGCCGTGGCTTCGAGCGTGGTGCCTTCGAAGTCAAAGGTTATGCCGTTGCCTTTGAGCAGGTTGCCTTCGGGCGTTGTTATGCGCAGGTAAATGCTCTTGCGGCCAACGGGGGTTGAATTGTTCTGGGGAATGGTGAAGGTAACGGCCAGCTGCTTGGCTTTGTTAACGTGTTTTTCGTTCTTGCCTTTGCCGTTGAGAGCCTGGAGGCTCACGCTCGAAACGTTGAGCTTCTCGGCCAGTTCCATGCGCTGGGTCAGCACTTCGTTTTTCGACGTTGTTTCCGCAACGCGGTTGCTCAGCTGGCGGTTGTTCTGTTCGAGGGTCTGGTTCTTTTCGCGCAGCTCGCGGTTTTGCTCGTTGAGCTCGTTGATTTGCTCAACGTAGTGGCGCATGATTTCCTTTAGAGTCGCGATTTCCTTTTGGAGCTCGGCGATGCGTGCCTGCGAAAGCTTGTCGCGCTGCTTGAGTTCGCGGCGCAGCTCCTCGACCTTGTTTTTCGCGGCCTCATATTCGGCGCGGATACTGTCGTTGTTGAACAGCACCATCTGGCCTTCGTGTTGAACGAACGAGGCCGACAGCTCGTCGTATTCGTTCGACAACTGCAGCTGCTCGTTGGCCAGTTCGAGTTCCTGAATCTTGAGCATTGCTTCATCGGCCTGTTTCTTCTGGCTGATAAGCAACCAAACCAAAGCGCCGAGTACTAAAACGGCAACTACGGCACCCGCGATTATCGGTGCCGGATTTCTCTTTTTCATATTCTCTTCCATATTAACTGCAAAGTTACGCAAAAATTCTGAATTTCTAAAATTCCGGCGTATAATAATGTGAAAAGTGGCCGCGTCAGTCACGACGCAGCCACTCATTGACAGGATATGAAAAATAACAAAAAATGTTCGTTTATCGGGCGTAGACTTTAGTCAGGTTCTGCTTCTGTTTCAGGAACTTGCAGCTAAGGCTATTGGCTTCCTTGTTGAAGCGGATGTCGTCGATTTCGTTGAGTCGGCTCAGGGCGCCGTTCATTCCGTCGTGCATCTGCTTGATAAACGCGCGTCGGACGGGCTCTGCGACGGTGCGCGTCGTCGGGGTGTCGGTGGCGGTCCAAACGTCGGCCAGCTCGAACTCAACGTCGGGATCCATAGTGATGTCGAGCGTCGACATGTCGAACGTCAGGTCAATATCATCGTCGTCGGTCGCACGCCAGGTTCCGCGAACCGACGCCAGGCCGGCTGCAGTTGCCGACACGGCCGACGTGCCCGCCGAGTCAATCGGGGCGTTGACCGGCATCATGACCGACAGCTGCGCAACCAGCGTCAGCTCGCCGCTCTTGGCCGAACCCTGGCGCTCAAAGCGGAAAACCGGGGTCATTGTCATTTCGTCGGCGAGCTTGCGGTCAACACGCATTGAATTGCCCGACCATTCGCCTTCAATCTTCTTGGCCAGCGACGAAGCGCCGTCGCAGGCGGTCAGTGCCACGCACGCCCCCAGGGCAAGCATGCACGATAATTTCATGAGTAGTTTCTTCATATTAATCGGAATGTTTTTATGCTAAAACGTATTAAAATTACTAAAAGTTTTGGCGGTGTGAAGGTAAATTGCTAACTTTGTACGCTCATAACTGCAAAAAACTAAAAATCAAGACATACATTTTTTAAGAGAAATGAACGTTACACTCGAAAAAACCAACTCCACGACCGGCAAGCTGGTTGTGAACGTTGTTGAGAACGACTACAAGGAAAAAGTAGCCGCAGAACTGAAGAAAATTCGTCGTGATGCAAGCATCCCCGGTTTCCGCAAAGGTGCCGTTCCGATGAACATCGTTGAAAAACGCTTCCGCAAGCAGGTTACCTCCGACGTTATCAATCAGGAAGTTTATAAAGCTGTTGTTGACTATCTGCAGGAAAACAAGCTCGACATCCTCGGCGAACCTCTGCCCGTTAACGTTACCGAGCTCGACCTCGACAAGCAGACCGACTACACTTTCGAATATGAACTTGGCTTCGCTCCCGAAATCAACGTTGAAATCAACAAGGACATCACCCTGCCTTACTATCGCATCGAGGTGACCCCCGAAATGATTGAAAACGAAGACAAGGCGCTGACCGGTCGCTTCGGCACCCAGCAGCCCATCGAGGTTTATGCCGACCGCGCTCTCATCAAGGGTTCTATCCGTGAACTCGGCAAGGAAGAAGGCTTCGTTGAAAACGACAACGTTATCGTTGCTCCCTGGACCTTCAAAAACGCCGAACAGGCCGCCAAGTTCGAAGGCGCAAAGGTTGGTGACACCATCGTTTACAACCCCTATACCGCTGCCGACGGCAACACCGCCGAACTCGCCGCCATGCTTTCCATTACCCGCGAGGAAGCTGAAAAGCTCCAGGGCGACTTCGAGCTCAAAATCAACGAAATCACCGGCCTCAAGCCCGCTGAACACAACGAAGAGTTCTTCAAGATGGCATTCGGCCCCGAGTGTACCGACGAAGAAAAATACAAAGAATCGCTCGAAAAGAGCATCGCTGCCCAGCTGCTCCCCAACTCGGCCAGCCTCTTCGAAAAGACCGCTACCGAAACCCTCATGAAGGACTACGGTAACTTCGAACTCCCCGTAGAGTTCCTGAAGAAATGGCTCGTTCGCCGCAACCCCGAAACTCTCAACGCCGAAAATATCGACGAAGAGTTCGCAAAGGCTGAACCTCACATGAAATGGGAAATCCTTTCGGGCCGCATCGCTAACCAGCTCGACGTTAAGGTTACCGAAGAGGATCTGCTCCGCTTCGCTACCCACGCTGCCGCCCGCCAGTTCGCTCAGTATGGCATGGCCAACCTCGACGAAGCCATTCTTAAGAACTACGCTGAGAGCCTGCTGAAAGACGAAAAGAACCGTCGCTACATCGCCGAACAGGTTAGCAACGCCAACCTCTTCGAAGCCATCGGTAATGCTGTTACCATCGACGACAAAACCGTTTCGCTCGACGAATTTAAGAAAATCGCCGGCATTGCCGAATAATTAGCCCGCGAATCAACTTATTCCCCAAATCAGCGCCCTCCGCGACCATCGCGCGAGGGCGCTTTGGTTATGTCGGACTTTTTTTGTAAATTTGCGGCTGTAGTAATTAACTCTTTCCTTTGATTTATGGCACGACCTATTAAAGAAACTCCAATATTGTTCGGCGATGATGCCAGGCGTTTTGAGGACCGGATGAAAAATCCGCCGAAAGAATCAAATGCCGATCGCAGCCGTCGCGAGGCCAATTATCGCGCCGCGCTGTCGATGTTTGTCCGGTAACCGCCATGACTACCGAAGAAATCGCTGCTAAGTATCAGATTCGCCGCCTCGGAAAAGGGGAGGCCGTCGTGTCGTTTGACTGTGGAGATGATGATCTTAATGATTTTATATTGAATGAAGCGCTGCATTACCATCAGGCGCGCTTGGCGGTGACATACGTTATTGAGGTTAAAAATTCCAATGAGGTCGTTGGGTTCTTTAGCCTTGCCAACGACAGGGTTTCTATTTCCGATTTTGAGAATAAAACGGAATTCAACCGCTTTCGTAAAAAGAGATTTATCAATGAGAAACGCTTGAAAAGTTATCCGGCTGCGAAGATTTGTCGGCTCGGAGTGGCCGGTTCTGTTAAAGGACAGTCGCTTGGAACTTTTATTTTGGATTTTATAAAATCTTATTTCGTCATTGATAACAAAACCGGGTGTCGATTCATAACGGTTGATGCCTATGCTGATGCTGTTTCATTCTATTTGAAAAATAACTTCTTGCCGCTCAGTAATGAGGCTGATACGGATCGGACGCGTCTGCTTTTCTTTGATCTCGAAGAAATCGAGGGGTGAAATTTTTGGTGTGGGTGAACTTGGGGTGGAAAAATTGCGTTTAGGTATTGTCGGTGAAGATTTTTTTGATTATCTTTGCAGCCAAAGAAATAAACCCCCGGCGAGAGGCCGGGAGCTCATAACTAAATTTTAATTAATATCTAATAATCCAACCCATTTTCTAAGCCACAGTGCAATATGGATACCAATTCTAATGGCGAAATCAAGCGCCCCAAGCGCCCGCGCATCGGCTCGACCAACGCCGACGGCACCGCAACTGACTCACGTTTCGAAAAAGTTTCTTACGGCAACGACTCCGATTCTTTCCATTCGGCCGGTAGCTCCGACGCCCCGCGTCAGCAGCGTCCCTACCAGCAGCGTCCGCGCTATAATAACTACGGTAACGATAATCAGCATAGCAGCTATCAGCCCCGCCCGCGCTATAACAACTATGGTAATAACGGCTACGGCAACAGCTACGGCGGCAACAACAGCTACGGCAACGGCAGCTATGGCGGCAACAGCTACGGCAGCGACAACCAGGGCGGCTATCAGCGCCCCCAGAGTGGCTACCAGCGCCCGCAGAGCGGCTATCAGCGTCCGCGCTATGACCGCGCCGAAGGTCAGGAAGGCGGCTACCGTCCCCGTTATAACCCCAACAATAACCGCTCCGAAAATACTCAGAACGGCGAAGGCGGCTATCAGCAGCGTCCGCGCTATAACAATAACTACAACAAATACAATAACAACAATAATAATAACGGCCAGGGCGGCTACCAGCAGCGTCCGCGCTATAACAACAATAACCGCCCGAACAACAATGGCGACAACCGTCAGGGCGGCTATCAGCAGCGTCCTGGCGGCAACCGCTACGGCAAGCCCCAGGGTCAGCAGAAACCGCGTCCCGGCAAGAGCTTTACGCCGCGTCCTAAGCGCGTGTTCTATGACGAACCCGAAGTGGATCCCAACACCGAAATCCGCCTGAACAAGTTCATCGCCAACGCCGGCATCTGCTCCCGCCGCGAAGCCGACGAATATATCCAGAAAGGCGAAATCAAGGTCAACGGCCAGGTCGTTACCGAACTCGGAACGAAAATCTCGCCCAAGGACGTTGTTGAATACAACGACAAGGTCGTTACCACCGAACGCAAGTGCTACGTTCTGCTCAACAAGCCGAAAGATTGCGTGACCACCGCCGATGACCCCAATGGCCGCCTGACGGTTATGGACCTGGTCAAGAACGCATGCGAAGAGCGCATCTACCCCGTTGGCCGACTCGACCGCAACACTACCGGCGTTCTGCTGCTCACCAACGACGGCGACCTTGCGTCGAAACTGACCCATCCGCAGTATGTGAAGAAAAAAATCTATCACGTCTGGACCGATAAAGACATTGAGGAAGACGACATGCAGCGCATTGCCGACGGCATTGAGCTGGAAGACGGCCCCATCCACGCCGACGCCATTTCCTATGCGACCGAAACCGACCGCAACCAGGCCGGCATCGAAATCCACTCGGGCCGCAACCGCATCGTGCGCCGCATTTTCGAAAGCCTCGGCTACCACGTTACGAAGCTCGACCGCGTTTATTTCGCAGGCCTGACCAAGAAGAACCTGCCCCGCGGCCGCTGGCGCTACCTGACTCAGGAAGAAGTGAACTTCCTGAAGATGGGCTCCTTCGAATAATCGAATAACTAACCAATTATTATCACAATAACAATGCAACGCATTAAAATTAACGATATCTTCAACCCCGCGCTCATCGGCCAAGAGGTGAGCGTTATGGGTTGGGTGCGTACACGCCGCGGCAACAAACACGTTCAGTTCGTTGCCCTCAACGACGGCTCTACCATCCGCAACATCCAGATTGTCTTTGATATGGCCAAGTTCTCCGACGCCGACCTCAAGGCAATCACCACCGGCTCGTCGCTCCACGTTATCGGCCACCTGGTTGAGTCGCAGGGCAAGGGTCAGACCTGCGAAGTGCAGGCCGACAGCTTCCGCGTTTTCGGCACCGCCGACCCCGAGGAGTATCCGCTGCAGAAAAAGGGCCACACTCTGGAGTTCCTGCGCGAAAAGGCTCACCTGCGCCCCCGAACCAACACGTTCGGCGCGGTTCTGCGCGTTCGTTCGGCGCTGGCCTTTGCCGTTCATAAGTTCTTCCAGGAACGCGGCTTCTTCTATCTGAACACCCCGCTGATAACCGCCTCCGACTGCGAAGGCGCCGGCGCAATGTTCCAGGTAACGACCCTTGACCTGAACAATCCGCCGCGTCTGGAAGATGGCAAGGTTGACTTCTCGGCCGACTTCTTCGGCAAGCCAACCGCCCTGACCGTCAGCGGCCAGCTCGAAGGAGAGCTCGGCGCAACCGCCCTGGGCGCGATCTACACGTTCGGCCCCACCTTCCGCGCCGAGAACTCCAACACCCCGCGCCATCTGGCCGAGTTCTGGATGATTGAGCCGGAAGTGGCCTTCTTCGACATTGCCGACAACATGGACCTGGCCGAAGATTTCATTAAATACTGCGTGCGCTATGCTCTCGACAACTGCCGCGACGACCTGGAATTCCTCCAGCAGATGTATGACAAAGACCTCATCGAGCGCCTCGAATCGTCGATTCGCGAGCAGTTCGTTCGCCTGACCTACACCGAAGGCGTTGAAATTCTCCGCAACTCCGGCAAGAAGTTCGAATTCCCCGTTGAGTGGGGCACCGACCTGCAGAGCGAACACGAACGCTATCTCGTTGAGGAACACTTCAAGCGCCCCGTTATCCTGACCGACTATCCCAAGGAAATCAAGGCGTTCTACATGAAGCTCAACGACGACGGCAAAACCGTTCGCGCAATGGATGTGCTCTTCCCCCAGATCGGCGAAATCATCGGCGGCTCCGAGCGTGAGGCCGACTATGAAAAGCTGCTCGCCCGCATCGAAGAACTCGACATTCCGATGAAAGACATGTGGTGGTATCTCGACACCCGCAAGTATGGCACCGTGCCCCACGCCGGCTTTGGCCTCGGCTTCGAGCGCCTGGTTCTGTTCGTTACCGGCATGACCAACATCCGCGACGTGATTCCCTTCCCCCGCACACCCAATAACGCCGAATTCTAATAACCTTAATCACCTCAGCCTTAAACCAATCATTAGCAGTGAAAAAGCTATTTCTCGCCGGCGCTCTGGCGCTGGCAATATCGGCCCAGGCCGAAAACGCTCCCCTTTGGCTGCGCAACACGGCGATTTCGCCCGACGGCAGCCGGATTGCCTTTACCTATAAGGGCGACATCTACGTTGTTCCCGTCTCGGGCGGCATGGCTCGCCAGCTGACGACCTCGTCGGCCTACGATACCCGTCCCCTCTGGAGCCCCGACGGCAAAAAAATCGCCTTCAACAGCGACCGCGAAGGCTCGATGGATATTTTCGTGATTCCGGCCGAGGGAGGCACTCCCCGTCGCATAACGACCCACTCCGGACGCGAAGACCTCCGCGCATGGGCCGGCAACGACACCCTGATGTTCTCAACCTCGCTGCTCCCCGCAGTCGATGCAGCCCAGGGCTCGTTTACCGCACAGATATATAAGGTGGGCGTTGAAAACCCCCGCCGCCCGGAAATGGTGATGTCGTGGCCCGCCACCGCAATCAGCATGAACCCCGACGGCCGCATGCTGTTCCAGGACAAGAAGGGCTATGAGGACGTGCTCCGCAAGCACGAACACTCCAGCGGCACCGCCGACATCTGGCTCAACGACAACGGTCGCTTCACCAAGCTGACCCAGACCAACGTTCAGAACCAGAACCCCGTTTGGGCACCCGACGGCAAGACCTTCTTCTACGTCACCGAGAATGAAAACGGCACCATGAACGTTCATTCCCGCACTCTCGACGGCACCGACAAGGCGCTGACCAACTTCGACAAACACCCCGTTCGCTCGCTCTCAGTTGCCGGCAACGGAACTATGGCTTTCAGCTGGAACGGCGAAATCTACACCGTTACTCCCGGCGCGCAGCCCAAGAAGGTCAACGTTGACATCGTGGCCGACATCTATCGCCCGTCTATCCACAAATCGACCCAGATCTATAATGCCCGCTCGATTGCCGTTAGCCCCGACGGCTCTGAAATAGCCTTCATCAACGGCGGCGACGTTTACGTTACCTCGGTCAAATACAAAACTACCAAGCGAATTACCAACACTCCCGAGCAGGAGCGCACCGTTGACTTCGCTCCCGATGGACGCTCGCTGGTCTATGACTCCGAGCGCGGCGGACTCTGGCAGCTCTATACTGCAACCATCGCCGACAAAAAGGAGAAGAACTTCACCTATGCAACCGACATTGAGGAGAAGTTGCTCTATTCGTCGCCCGACTCGCTGCCTGCATTCCAGCCCGCCTATTCGCCCGACGGCAAGAAAATTGCCTTCCTCGAGGACCGCACCGCCCTGCGCGTCATTGACGCCGACGGCGGCAAAAAGGCTACCACCGCCCTCGACGGCAAGTATAACTATAGCTACACCGACGGCGACGTTTCCTTCGAATGGTCGCCCGACTCGCGCTGGCTCCTTGCCGACTATATCGGCATCGGCGGCTGGAACAACTCCGACATCGCTCTTGTGAAGGCCGACGGCTCCGAAGTCGTTGACCTGACCGAAAGCGGCTATTCCGACGGCGGCGCCCGCTGGGCTCTCGGCGGCAAGGCCGTTCTTTGGTCAACCGACCGCAACGGCTACCGCAGCCACGGCTCCTGGGGCTCGCAGCGCGACGTCTACGCCATTTTCCTCGACCCCGAAGCCTATGACCGCTTCCTGATGAGCGAAGAAGAGGCCGCCCTGGCCGACGAAGCCAAAAAGGGCAAAAAGGACGACAAGAAGGACGACGAGAAGAAAGACGACGACAAGGATAAGAAAAAGAAGGTCGAACCTCTGGAATTTGACCTTCCCAACGCCAAGTACCGCATGGTTCGTCTGACCCCCGGCGCCGGCTCCTATGCCGACTATATGCTCAACAACGACGGCACCAAGTTCTACTACCTCGCCGGCGGCGACCTGTGGGAAAAAGACATCCGCAATGGCAACACCAAGGTGCTGACCCGCGGCGCAGGCTATAGCTCGCTGGTGCCCGACTCCAAGGGCGAGAACGTTTTCCTCGGCGGCTGGCAGATTGCCAAGGTCAACCTGGCCAACGGCGCCAAGGAAACCGTTGAATTTGCCGCCGAGCGCGAATATTCACCCGCCGCCGAGCGCGAATACATGTTTGACCACATGCACAATCAGGTGCAGAACAAGTTCTATGACCCGACGCTCCACGGCGTTGACTGGGACTTCTACGGCGACGAATATCGCCGCTTCCTGCCCCATATCGACAACGGCTATGACTTCGCCGAAATGCTCAGCGAAATCCTCGGCGAGCTCAACGCCTCCCACACCGGTGGCCGCTACTACGCTCCCAACTATGTCCGCCCGACCGCCGAGCTCGGCGCATTCTATGACCCCGCCTATACCGGCAAGGGCCTGAAGGTTGCCGAGGTTATTAACCGCGGCCCGCTCAGCGCCAAGAGCGCCAACGTTAAGCCCGGCGACATTATCCTTGCAATCGACGGCACCGAAATCGAACCCGGCGCCGACTACTTCCCCCTGCTCGAGGGCAAGTCGGGCAAGCGCGTGCGCCTGACGGTTAAGCGCAAGGGCGGCAAAACGGAAGATGTCACCGTTAAGCCCGTCAGCTCCGTTAGCTCGCTGCTCTATGAGCGCTGGGTTGAACGCAACCAGGCTATAGTTGACAGCGTCAGCGGCGGCCGCGTGGCCTACGTTCACGTTCAGGGAATGAACTCGCCCTCTTTCCGCGAAGTGTTCTCGCAGCTGCTCGGCAAGTATCGCAACCACGAAGCCGTTGTTGTCGACACCCGCTGGAACGGCGGCGGCTGGCTCCATAACGACATTGCCCAGCTCTTGTCGGGCCGCGAGTATGTTCGCTTCAACCCGCGTGGCCGCTATATCGGTTCGGAACCCTTTACGCAGTGGACCAAACCCTCGGCAATGCTCGTTAACGAAGGCAACTACTCCGACGCCCACGGCACTCCGTTCGTCTACAAGACCCTCGGCATCGGCAAGCTCGTCGGCGCCCCCGTTCCCGGCACCATGACCGCCGTTTGGTGGGAAACGCAGGTTAACCCGACCATCGTGTTCGGCATTCCGCAGGTAACGACTATGGACATGCAGGGCAACGTTCTCGAAAATACCCAGCTCAACCCCGACATCACCGTTTATAACGACCCGGCTGAAGTTCTGCGCGGCCATGACGCCCAGCTCATTGAAGCCGTTAAGTCGCTGATGAATAAGGAATGACAAACCCCTTTGAGTCAAAGCCGCTCTATGTGATGGCCAAGCCGGCGGGCTCGGCGTGTAACCTGGCGTGTTCCTATTGCTACTACCTTGACAAGCGCCGGTTCTACGGCGAGGAAACGTGCGCCAAGCCGTTCATGAGCGACGAAACTCTGGAACTCTACATCAAACGCTACTTCGAGGCCCAGACCGCCAGCGATGTGAATTTCACATGGCATGGCGGCGAGGCCTTGCTGCGTCCGCTGGCCTTTTATAAAAAGGCGATGGAGCTGCAAAAGAAATATGCCGCCGGTCGCCGGGTGCTCAACTGCCTGCAGACCAACGGAACGATGCTGACCGAGGAGTGGTGTCGCTTTTTGCGCGACAATGAGTGGCTCGTCGGCATCAGCATCGACGGCCCGCAGGAGTTTCACGACGAATACCGCCGCTCGCGCGACGGCAAGCCCTCGTTCCTGCGCGTTATGAGCGCCATTCGCATGCTCAACTCCCACGGCGTTGAGTGGAACGCAATGGCGGTTATCAACGACTATAATGCCGACCACCCCGAGGAGTTCTATAACTTCTTCAAGTCAATCGGCTGCCGCTACATTCAGTTCGCGCCAATCGTTGAGCGCCTGACCCCCGACGACGACATTGCCTCGCCCATCCAGGCCGGCAAACTCGCCGACTTTTCGGTCAGCCCTGAGCAGTGGGGCGAATTTCTTTGCCGCCTCTTCGACCTCTGGGTCAAGGAGGACGTCGGCAAGGTGTTCATCCAGCTCTTTGACTCAACTCTGGCCAACTGGTGCGGCGTTCCGCCCGGCGTTTGCTCGCTCGACAAGGAGTGTGGCCACGCCGCCGTTATGGAGCATGACGGCAACGTTTACTGCTGCGACCACTTCGTGTTTCCCGAATATCACCTCGGCAACCTGCGCGACAAAACCTTCATCGAAATGATGACCTCCGACAAGCAGCTGCGCTTCGGCGCCGCCAAGCGCCTGACCCTGTCGAAGCAGTGTCGGGAATGTAAATGGCTCTTTGCCTGCAACGGCGAGTGTCCGAAAAACCGCATTGCCCGAACTGCCGCCAACGAGCCGATCAACTATCTCTGTGCCGGCTATAAGCGCTTCTTCGCCCACGTTGCCCCCTACATGGACTTCATGCGCGACCAGTTGCAGGCCGGACTCCCGCCGGCGCGCGTAATGACCGACTTCAGGCCGCCGCGCTGACCTTTTGCATAAAAATTCAGTCGCCGCCCTCCTTCTGAACCGATGGGGGGCGGCGATTGTTATAGTGGTAAACGAATTTAGTAAACAGAAATAATTATGGAAGATTTTGAAAAGCTCATTGGTGGCGCAAAGCCCACTCTCGTAGATTTTTATGCAACCTGGTGCGGTCCCTGTAAAATGCAGGCTCCTATCCTCGAGCAGGTTAAGCAGTCCGTTGGCGACAAGGCCAATATCATTAAGGTCGACATTGACCGCAACGCCGAGCTGGCCAACCGCTATCGCGTTCAGTCCGTTCCGACCCTGATTATTTTCCAGAACGGCGAACCTGTTTGGCGCGCCTCGGGTCTGCATCAGGCTGCAGACCTCGAAGCGAAAATCAACGAAGCTTTAGCGCACTAAAATCAGCTTGCCTCCTTTGACGTAGAGGCCGCGACCGGGGTTAACGACCCGGCGGCCCTGAAGGTCATAGGCCGACGCTGACGAACCCGGTTCGTCGGCGTCGATTTCGTTGATGGAGTCCTGGGGGCCAACGATCGGAACCGTGCCGCCGGCGGCCAGGGTTGCAAACGCCTCGGTTAGGAAGTCGGCGCGAGCGGCCTGAGTCTGTTTCAGAAAGTCGATGCCCTCGCCGTAGGTTGCGAAGAGGTGCATTTCGTCGTGAACCTTCTCGGCGATGGGCCAGATCGAAAAGTTCAGAGCCTGCGACTTTTCGAGCCCGGCAGCCTGGGCGTCAATGAAGCTGTTGACCTTGCCAACGATGCCGTTGGCCGTCAGTCGCTGCCATGCCTCGTTGACCGCCTGGTGGAAGCCCGGGTCCTGGCGCAGGCGGTTAATCCAGGTGTAGCACCACTGCTGACCGCGGCCCTCCTGCGCAACCAGTGCGCGCGGGCGCGAGCCGAAGCGCTCGCTGTTGTCGAACGCGAAGTCGAAGTCCCAGACCGGGCCGAAAGTCAGGCGGTCGTCGGTCATCTCCTTATAGAAATATACCGAGCGGAACGAGTTCGGCTCAGCCGTATATTCCGCCGTTATATACCACTGCACCAGCGACTCCAGGTCCAGATACTTGCGGTAGCCATCCTTCGGGTCGAGCCAGTTGTCGGCAAACAGCGCATCCTCGAACTTCTGAACGTGGGCGGCGATATAATCTTTCTGGGCCGCGATGATATAGTCCTCGTCGGGCGACTTGACCGTTACCTTCACTCCGCGCGAGGTGGTGAATACGGTGCCCTCCGCGTCGTCGGCGTCCTCGTCGATTTCCAGCAGATAGCCGCCGCTGATGTCGGTTGTTGCGTCAACCGTTTCCGGCTGTTCGGTAATGTTGACGCGCTTTTTGCGTATGTCAACCTGATCCGTGAGCTGATACGTTCCCTGCTGCTCGCCGTTGATTGTCAGGTCAACGAAGCGCCAGCCCGGAGCGAACGGCTGGCCAGCCTGCAGCGCGATATACGACGCTACGGCGTTGCGCAGCAGCGTCTTGTCGCCGGCCTGCGCCATCAGGTTCCACTTCTTGGCGTTTGCTCCGTCGGCGCCCAGGAGGCGGGCCTTCGACGAAAGTTTGAGCTTATAGGGCTTCTTGGGGAGCGCGAACTTGGCTGATCCGCGGCCGCGAAGGCGCGTATCTGCATAAACAGTCTGAGTTCCGTCGGCGTCGATGATGGTCATCTGCGACGTAGTATAGCTTTCCGTATTGATAGCCGCCGGGTCATCCAGCGTTATATGAACTGCCGGCAGATCCGAAACCAAACCTTGCGCCGCAACCCCGGTTGCGCCCGCCAGCCCCAGCAGAACCAAAGAAAAAAACGTCTTCATTGCTTTATAAATAATTGATTCAGACCGCAAACTTACAAAAATTTCACGACTTCTCCAAAAATAGCAGCATGGTTGTACATTAGGTTCGTTCTTGTGTCCGTTCCTGAAAAAGGTTGACTCGGTTTTGTATATTTACTGATATAGGTTTACTCTATTTCTGGTGTCGGTTGACTAACCGGGCATTATCCCTGGGTGGAGTTGACTGAGGGCGTAGCCCGAAGGCAACGGAACCCAGGGATAGGGGCAAAGTTACAAAAAAAATCGGTATCATTATGTTTTATCTTGATTTTTATCTATGGCAAGTTCTCGATAGCTCTTCCATCCGCGCTTAAAACGACCTGTGTGAGCGGCAGCTTCAATAGGCGTCAACATCTCTATGCTGCGGTGGGGGCGTTGATGGTTATAGAATAGAACAGCAGACGCCATAGCGGCCTTAGCTTCCTCTATATTACTGAATGTCTTATCCTTAAAGAACTCGTTTTTAATCGTATTGTTAATCCTCTCGGCCTCCGGATTGTCTTTGGGATTGCCTGATTCGGTCATGCTTATATGTATGCTATATAGATGCAACACCTCTATGTAGTCGGCTGACGTGTACTGCGTTCCACGGTCACTGTGATGTATTGTGGCTGACAGGTCGACTCCATGCTCAAGGAGTGCCTGTATAGCCATGTTAAGGGCCTCTAACGGATACATGGTCTCCAATGTAGGGCCAATACTGTAGCCGAGTAGTATCTTGCTATACGAGTCCAGTACAAGGCTCGCATAACAGAATGTCCGCTCACCGGTACAGGGTTCTATCAGCGGGATATAGGTTATATCACTGACAATAACATCTCCTAAGCGGGAGGGAATCAGTGTCTTTATCAGGTTAGGATAGGTCGGATTGCCATGTGTCGAGTCGGTTGTACGTATAGTACGCTTGCGCCTTCTCAGTTTATAACCATAGCGGTCAAATATCTCACAGAAGCGATCTCGTCCTATGGCGGATTCTACTCCAAACTCTCGTGAATACATTATCCAAATCTTAAGTCCTCCTATTCCGGAATCCATTTCTCTGACTTCCTTAATATAGCGAACCGTCAGTTCTTCCAAGGCCAAACGACGCATGTCTACATCTGCATCATGCTTATAATAAGCCTGTTTGCTCTTACCAAACAGTCCGCACAGCTCCGACACGGTGTAGGTGCCGGAATGCCGTGCGTACAGGCGTCTCACTGTTTGGTACCAGCTTTTTTTCTTACGGGGATATTGAACATCTCCTCTGCTACATCTATCATCGTATCAAGAGCTTCAGCGCGCATTTTCTCCTGTCGTAGTTCTTTGCGGAGACGCGTCACTTCGGCCCGGAGCTTGTTGAAATCCTCCTCACTGGCCTCTTTTTGATTCTTTCTCATAGTCGGGATAGTTGGAAGTTCGGATGCAAAGTTACGAACAATATATTCAACTGTCCGAATCTGTACTCCATTTTCTTCCGCAATCTCGCCATAACTGAGGTCTGTTTCTGCGTAAAGGCGCAACACCTCGTCGCGGATAGCTTGCCGTTTCTGTCTCGGCAGACTTTGAAATTTAATCATCTTGTGACTCTTTTAGGAGTCAACTTTTTTCAGGGCGAGACA
>JAAVDE010000003.1 GCA_014801955.1 Bacteroides sp.
GCGACCTCAACGCCGCCGAGAGCCTGATGGAGTCGCAACCCGACTCCGCCTTGCGTATGCTCCAACGGATCGACACCCNGGCGACGCTCAGCGGCGAACGCCGCGCGCGCCACGCCCTGNTGCTCTCCCAGGCNTANNATAAAAACTACATCGACCTGACCGACGACTCGCTGATTTCCATTGCGGTNNACTATTACGNGCANACCAANAANGCNCANTATAAAATGNTGTCTTATCAGTATCTTGGCGCCATTTATTTGAATGCCGGCCAATATGGCTCCGCGCTCCATGCNGTTCTTAATGCCCACGATATTGCCTTAGATTTAGCCGACACTGTGAATATAGTTCGCGCCGAGTCGTTGCTTGGTCGAATCTACGTAATGACCTATGATTATGCGACGGGGCTTAGGTGGGATTCTTTAGCCCTTGCTAAAGCAAAACAAATGAATAATCCTGCGTGGCTTNNGGTCGGGTATGAGAATATNGCGGCAGAGCATATGTCAATGGGGCAATATGATGATGCACTCCTTTATGCAGATTCAGCAATAGCCATTTCTGAAGTGCCATCATCGAGTATACTGGATATAAAATTCCGGNCATATTNNGGNCTNAAAATGGACNANAAGGCCGATTCCATTTTGACTATTATGAATGAAATGGGTTGTGCTCCATCAGAAATGATGAATGTAGCGCTCTCATATTGGGAAAAACCGACTCAGGAGGAAACCATAAAGCACCTAAATCAAGCCATAGAGGAACAAAACCAATTCATTACAGATATATTCAAAGGGAACTTGTCGGCAGCGCTGAATCAGTATCATGATAATAAATCGCGCCGGCAGAAAGAGGAGATAAAGTGGAAAACGACTCTAATAACGACAATAAGCATAGTCGGTGTTCTGGTTATCGCTATATTGGTGTTATCGTTTGTTNTNTNTCGCATGCGAGTCAAGGAGCAGCGGAGTCAGAGCGACAAGGCTTTTGAGGTCTTATCAGATGATTATCGGCGGGCTAAACGAGAGGTAGAAAGCGAACATCAGGCANAGTTGAAAATGCAACAAAACATTGAGCAACTGTCGCANCAGGCGGCAGATGCGCANCGGAGTTGCGAGGAAATGCGCCTTAAAGTTTCAGCCTCCTATATGCGGCGCTTTGTCTGGGTTGATAAGCTCGTAAAACTTTATGCCGATGCCGGCAGCGCCGGAGATCAAAGCGCAAAGCAGTTATATAAAACAGTTTCAATCGAACTGCATAAATTAAAATCGGATGGTTTTATTGCGGAGGCCATAGCGGTTTGTAATAGGGAGCATCCGGAATTATGGAACGAAATACTGGGTCTTGGACTGAAGATACAAGACCGCGAAATGCTCCTGTTGATGATTTCCGGCATATCGCCGAGTGTAATCGCGCTGCTCTACGACAAGTCACCTGCGGCAATTTACAGCAAAAAACAGCGCTTAAAAGCGAAACTCCAGGAGCTGAACACTACCTTTTCGCAGTTCTTGGCGTCGGAAATTTAGAGTTTTTGTAAAAAAAACAGCTAACGACCCTATCGTTTTCCCGATTTAGAGGTCATTATTATGTGGCGGCAACTCGTTGAGTTGTCGCCATTTAGCTGCTGCGTTGAAAAAAACGATAGATTGGCCAATTAATCGCATCTGATAATCAGTGAGTTACGACGATTTCCGATAGATAGTTTTTCGCCGATTTTGTTGGAGTTGTCATTTTCATTACATAACTTTGTGGCATCGTTTACCAATTAAAACAATCAAAACGTTATGAAAAAATTACTAATTTTCTGTGCTTCTCTTAGCCTGAGCATTTTTATTGCGATTGCCGACACAACGAAACAGCCTCAACAACCGAAGGAGCCCCAACAGCCGGAGCGCACAANCAGCTCGCGCCCGATAATAATTACTCAAAAACGTATCGCATCAAGTAGTATGCGCGCTCCCGCTATGCCGGTTTATGGCTATTTCGATGGCCAAACGCTGACTATAGATTTCAAGGTAGCTGAGGATAACGAGATTCTGACCATTTATTACCACTGCGAAACTTCTGTTGAGCAGCAAGTGTGTAGCGTTGCAGAGCTCTACCAGGGCATTACCGTTACTGTCGATGCGCCCTTTTGGCTTGAAATCGTAACCGAATCGGGCGTAGTTTATAAAGAATATTGCGATGAAGAATAAAATGAAGTGTAACGATTAGTAGGCCGATGGCCGATGNCCCGCGCACTCGGCNCGGGTCATNGGTCGGAAGCCGTTGAANCNCCCACCGATTATTCGCAAATCCCTCTCCCTCACACACATATTTNCCCNAAAACTAACCTCNTTAACCACCTATGCCCATGAAACAAAAGCTCCCAAGGGAGTGAAACCGCAAACCANTCATTNCNCAANCCTCACTTCTCGAANANCAANNAATTAAATAACACAATTAACTATTTTCTTAATGAAACACAAATCATTTTTTGCATACATGGCAGCAATTGTCATGTTTGGAGCTCTTGGACTGAAACTCTACAATCAACACCCTGTACCTGCTCCTGTTAACGACATAACATTAGCCAACCTTGAGGCAATCTTAGGGTCTGAAAACAATTCAGAGAGTGGCGGCTCAGACTCTGAAAAGGGGAACTTTGAGTATCCCGTTTCGCATCCATATATCACAGAATGTCAGGTTGTTATTGGAAAATATCTCGGCTACTTTAACAAACGTTGTGGTGCGGAGATTATCACATGCCAGGGAGGTGGTAGAGGCTGTAACACATTGGACTGTTTTGATCATCCTCATTTCAATTCTGAGAAAAATTAATAAAGATATGAGTAGAGATACATTCATATTGTGTCTTTACTCATATTTCTAACTTGTAAAAAAGTAAAATTCCATGAATTATAAAAACATTTTGATAACTCTGGTATTGAGTATGTTGAGTGGGCTTTTGTCTTGCAATGAATCCCAAACTTTAGACCTAACAGATGATGGTATAGTTCCAGTTGATACTATCATGTGCAAAACCAAAATTGACACAATCCCCTCCGGCGTAATTTGTGGTTTGAAATGGATCCCCTTGAGCGGTAGTGGAAATGGTCTATTTCGAGAGATTTCTAAGCTGATTGTCCGCGACTCGATGTTTGTCGTTGTAGATAGGTCAAACCACAAAGTAGTTGCATTTAATAACCAAGGAGACTTTTTGTATCAGATTGCCAATCGTGGACAAGGACCTGAAGAATATCTCGAAATTGCGGCAGCTTCTGCCTCTGATTCCATCTTATATCTTATGGACAATTATTCACATCACCTCCAGCAGTATGCACTTGCCGACGGCAGATATATAGGAACAATCAACGTACCATTTATTGCCTGGGATGTTGAGATTTTTTCGGATAACGATTTCTTGTTTACATGTCTGAATAATAATCCCGATTCTGAAATAGTGCCGAAACCGATGGATTATGCAGTTTGGCGAACGGATTCTACGATGGCGGTGACGCATACTTACCTGCCTCTCCCCGAAAACTACTGCGAAATGATTGGAAAGCGACGTTATTTTACCAAAGATATTGAAGGAAACATTAATTTCCATTGTTATAGGTATCCAGGCTTTTTTACCTTTACACAAGACCCGGCTCAGGAACCTGTTTTTCACTATGTAATCTTTGATCACACGATTCCGTTCGGTCTAAATTTGCGATACAAGGATATTCGCAAACGAAAATATAATTATTTGTCTGGAACGCCATTCGTTCATGGGAAAGATTGGATTGGTATAATTGGCTGTGGTGAGGATACCGAACCGATGCTATGGCACAATGCCTCGCATAAGGTTTACAAAAATTCTTATAAATGGGGGCGGAACTTGATAATATACGATATTGTCGGAGTTAACGACGAAGGATTTATAGGATATCTTAACGATGGCTACCGTCAGTATCAGGATGCAATTGAACATGGCTTTCCAAGAGCGGATAGTATAACGGAAAAGCATATAAAACAAGATGACTGCGTATTAGTAATTTATCGATTTTGTTCAGATGAATAATTTTATCGCTGAATACTTTAAGTATATGACAATAAAACAAGTTTTCCTATATATGGTTGCATTCGCACATCAACAAAAAAATTATTGAACTTTAAGTTACAAATAAACACAATGCGGAGAATTGTATTAGTAATCTGTATTTGGCAGAGTGCGGTTATTGCCGCACTCCTTGCCGGGTGCAGTGGAAAAACGTCAACAAAAACTGTTGAGGATAATGATGTCAGTAAGATTGCTGGAATAATTAATGAATGGATTGGCAGACAGATAATCCTCCCGCGCGAAATTGGCTATTTTACAACAAACGGCAATTCAGAGAATGCGTCCTTTCCATCGGAGGAATTCAAAATTGTGCGTTATGTTGGCTCTGAGGGTTGCTCGTCGTGTCGGTTGCATTTAACAAATTATCCTATACTATTATCTGATCTGAGGAACGCTGTAGACTGTAATGTAGGTTTCGTGTGTATTATCAATCCTGAAGACACACAAGAAATCCATCAGATTTTGAAGAGTGATAATTATGCGGGGTTGACTATGTGGATTGACGAGGCGGATTCGCTGAATCGGCTTAACGGGTTTCCGGAAATCGGGGCGCTGCAAACTTTTTTGGTCGACGGCGAGAACCGGGTGCTGGCCATTGGTGACCCGGCGGTGAATCCGCGGGTAATGGAGCTGTTTGTCGACGTTTTGCGCAGCGATTCAATCCAGGCGCGAGGTCGGCAGCGCGAGGCGCTGACTCAGTTGGTGGCCGACGCCGAGGAGCGCGAATTGGGCGCGGTTGCGGCGGGAGACACGGTGCGCTGCCGTTTCGTTGTCAGGAACGTTGGAGAGGTGGATTTTGTTGCAGAGGGGGTTGTCAGTTCGTGTGACTGCACTCGGGGCCGGCTCAGCGCCGACACTATCCGCCCGGGCGGGGAGGCAATGCTGGAGGTTGAGNTTTCGGAGGCGGAAGCGGTTGGCGACTTTGTTCGCACGGTGAGCGTTTTCGGCAATACGTCCCGCGAGCTGACCGTTGAGATTTCGGGAACGGTCAAGGGGAGTAAATCGTAAACAAAAAATTAGGAATTGTCATTTATAATCANTATCTTTGCCGCATCGTTATGCCAATTCCCCATGAACACCAATCACATTATAAAAATCCGATTTTATTCATCAATTAAACTTTTAGCCTTATGAACCACAAATCTATTATTAGGCATTCATTCTCCAAATCGGTGCTGGCGGCGTGCCTTTTAGGCACACTGTCATTCGGATGCGCCCGCTCGGTCCTGGATACTGAAGAGGGACGCGTTATTGCCGTCAGCACAACCGAGTTCGCTCCAGTCGAGGAGTTCGTGACGGATTGTGAATACATTGTTCTCGAAACGTCTGACAGCTGCATTTTGAGCGGACAAACCATGTTTCACACGTCGGACCGCTACATAGTCGCTTATTCCGAGAAGGGAGGTNTTGACGTTTTTAACCGCGANGGCAAGCACCTGAATCATTTCTCCAACTATGGANTGGGCCCCGGCGAGGCTATTAAGGTNATNGATTTCTANATCAGCGGGGATGAAATGGTGTGCGTGCCGCTCATCCAGCATAATCTGCTGGTCTACNACGTTCTGTCGGGCGAATTTTTGCGCGAGATTCCCCTACCNGATTCGTATTTTTACGCCANTCCGTTCAGCAACGGTTTAATNGCCCTGAGCCCGTTATACTCCAATAATTCGCATTGGAATATCANCATTTATGACCCCAAGACGAAGTNTGTGGTTAATCAATATCTGCCGTACCAACAGGAGTCGTCTCTCATCATCGGTGGCTTTAACGTCTTTGCGGGCACAGGGGAGGGATGCGTCTATGGCGTTTTGCCGTTTGACTACACGCTCTATCGCATAACTGCCGACACTTGCCNGGCAATGGTGCGCTATGAGTTCAACACCCCGGAGCAAATCGAGGCGTTCGACCCCGAAACCGTGGATATAGCCGACTTGTCGGACCGCTATCGCTATAGCCGCCTGGTTAAGTGGTTAGGCAAATATTGCGAGACTGAGTCGGGCGCGCATTACCAGCAGTTTGACTTACTGTGTGAATATGGAGTTCTGCCCTTCCTCTGCAAGTTCGACGGCGAATCTTCGAAATCGGAAACCCTGCGCATTGGGGCGGAAATCCTTGACCGCTTCCCGTTTCTGATGGTTAAACCCTTTGAAATGAAAGATGGTTGCTATATCTCGGCAATGGAGGCTATGGCCGTTCTGAATATTGAGGAATCAATCAAATCCGACACTTTTGCAAAACTCGGGCTGACTGAAGATTCAAACCCGGTTATTTTCTTCCATAAACTCAAATAATATACGCATAAAGATAAATGATTAGGAATAAATGGCTTAGATTTATCTGGCAAGGTTTGGCCGCCACCACCTGCGGGAGCAGGTGGNAGCACAGTAGCCTATGGTTGAGGCNATNGCCGAAACCATAGGACGCCAAAGCGTATCATATTTCCGCACACGCGGGTGCGCGTGCGGAAATGGCTCTTGCCTTACCCGACGTGCGTGCACACGCTCCCGCGCGTGCATGGCGAGGAGGGAGCACGGCTGCCCTTGGGTTTCGCTCAAGAGCTCAACCCAAGGCTATTCTGCCGCCACACGCTCNCGCGCGTGGCCATGACTCCGCTTGGAAGATACGCGACGGCACGTTGGCGTGGCGGTCGGGAGTGNGGGCGGGACGNTCTCGCTCCCGGGGTTATGCGGGCGGGAGATTTTTTTGGCTGCTGGGAAATTTTNTGTAACTTTGCGGCTGATAATTGAGAAGTCATGACTCGCCTTGCAGCCATAATCGTTGCTCTGGCGGCGATGGTAATGGTCGGATGTGCCGGCCNCGAGAAGAATCGCGAGGTCGACCGCGACCTCAACGCCGCCGAGAGCCTGATGGAGTCGCAACCCGACTCCGCCTTGCGTATGCTCCAACGGATCGACACCCTGGCGACGCTCAGCGGCGAACGCCGCGCGCGCCACGCCCTGCTGCTCTCCCAGGCCTACAATAAAAACTACATCGACCTGACCGACGACTCGCTGATTTCCATTGCGGTAGACTATTACGCGCAAA
>JAAVDE010000004.1 GCA_014801955.1 Bacteroides sp.
CGAATGATCTTCCGATGAAAGAATTGAATTCTTAACATCCTCAGGAAGATTTGTGATGTAACCGAAGTATTTTGTGCGAATCTCTTTTCTTCCAGATGTATATACATATGAACAATCTACTTGATAGTAGAAAAGTTCATCTTTTATGACCAGTTCCTTTGAGACAGGTTGCTCGGAAACTCCAGAGAAGGTGAAACTGTGAATGCCCCGGAAATCGCCCACAGGTTTTATGACATCGTCTTTGATACTATAGAGCGATTGAAAATCGCTAAGTTTAACACTCACTTCTCCTTTCTCCCTAAGCACTGAAGCAATAGTACAAGGGATGTTAACTAGTTTGCCGAGATCGAGATTCTTCTTGAAACGGAAGAATTTACCGTCTCTTTTGTAATATGCCTCTACAAAGACATCAGTTTTGTAGGAGTTCACAATATGAATGCGAATCTCGCAGTAGTCTGGGTTTGCATACCCTTTAGATCTGGCCCGATCTAATAAGGATGTGACTTCGTTGCGGAGTTTATAGAAGTCAAGTTCCGCGTACTTGTAAGCTTCGTCCCACGCAGATAGGAAGTTGCTGATGAATTCACGTATTGCCATATATAATTATTCGTATGTTTCAACTACAATATAATCGTCCTCATAAAGTGCTTTATAGGCTTCCTCGGACAACTCGTCTTTATTTATCTCTACGCCTTCGTCTTCAGTATCAATATACTGCTCATCTTCCCCGTTCGTCAACTGGACAATAAGCGCTTTGAACATGCGAGTGCCTTTTCGGTATAGAATACCTGCAGCTCTTAGAACACGAGAGATTTGACTTTTTACAGACTTGAACCAATCAAGGGCGGCTTCTACGTACTTGGCAATCGCTTTTCCGATAAAGTAACCTGCGGCAGTCCCCAACAGGCCTGCACCTAAGTAATACAATAGATCTATCATATCTTTATAAATTAGAACTCTTCTTGACGCAGTTCGACTTCATTATGAATCTCTAACTGTTCACGTAATTCAGGCGGAAGATCTTCTTCGAGAACATCATCTTCTTCTATATTGTCGTTTATACATACCCGCCTGATTGAACCATTTTTATATCTTCGATATAGATACATTATGGCACGACCGGCACGTTTGGTTGTGGTTACTATTTTTTTTATTACGTTTTCTGATTTCTCGAGTAACCATACCACAAATTTCCACATGGCATTCCAGAAGAATCGGAATGCGACATAGAGAAGTAGCATTGCTGCTCCAACTATTAAAAGTCCCATAATATTTATATTTTATTTTTTACTGATTCGGGAAGTTCTGATTGTTGAACATTTTCTTCTTTTATTGAAACATTGGACGACTCCTGCAAATCGTCAAGATACTTATTTATAATTTTTTCGGAATTCAACATATCAATTGTAGAGATTCGATTTGCTGAAAGACGTGTACAAAACATTAAAGTAAGTTTTCTTACATCACCTCCACTTACCTGCATATGGCGTTTATCTGCAAGTGATTTCGTGAGTTCTGCTAACTCTTCATATGAGATAGTTTTTGGCACGTTTGCACCTAAATGTAATTTCCATAAGGAGGTCAGTTCTTCTTCATTTGGTGCTTTGAACTCTATATTCCAAAGTATACGACGAACGAATGCTCTATCGTAGCTTTTGAAGAAATTAGTGGTGAAAATTACTATAGCGCTACTCCGATCCAAAAGATTTAGAAGGTGAGATTTGATTAGATTTGTGCTATCTGAATTTGAAGCCCCAGATTTACGCGCACTCAGCAAACCATCAGCTTCGTCAAAAAGAATAACGCAGTCTTCAGCTACTGCGGTATCAAAAAGTGCAGTGATGTTCTTTTCGGTATTACCTTGAAGGCTATCCATTAACGAAGAATACGATGCTTGGAGAATTTTCTTTCCAAGAGCCTTTGCTATGGCTTCAGCAGCACAGCTTTTACCTGTACCAGGAATACCCCAGAAGTTAATTCCGATACAACCACCAGATCCTTTCATGAAGCGATATAGTTCCCATTCTTGAATAATGCGATTCTTATTCTTACAAAAAGCAATCACATCTTCGAGTTGTTCTCTCAATTGAGAAGAAAGGATAACTCTATCCGGCCCATCGAAATCCCATTCAGGTTCAATGGGAAGAAAAGACGTTACGCCTTTTTTCTTTGAAGAGCCGTTGTCAGATTTATTTGTATGATCAGAGGGCTCTAAAATTTTATAACTCATTTTTTATAATTTAGTTAAAACGGCTTGGCCATTATTAAACTTATCTCTTACACTTTCAGGCAGCATTATATATTGAAATGGTTTCACATTGAGCCTTATTTTGGTTACTCTCCCATCTTCATATTTTCGGTATAACGATGGGATTACATTGTCATTGATTTTATCAATGACAATGATGGAGGTGGCAACGTTTTCTTTGCTGAATTGAGCGGCTTGGGAAATACATTTGTCGCGAAATCCATCAAAATTAAGGTTTTCCTCAGGATTACGGTTCTTTGACATAATGTATATACCAACACCTGCTCCTAATACTAAGGCCGCTGCGCCGATGGTTGCTATAGTGCCGAATGTAGACATAAATGTTTAGAAAATTAATTGTTCCTTCAATATTCGTTCCTTGAGTTTGGGTATTCTTTCAATGGAGCAGACTATTCCATTAGGGGATCTAAAGACATAACTTGTACTCTTTGACTGTTTTAAAGATGCGAAATGAATATTGTATCCGAAATTTGGATTTGTAATAACAATTTTCTTATCGCTATCCATGATATTGATGTAGAATACATCTTTAACTTTTCTAATATAGAGATACAAATTCTGATTCAATCTATCAGAGTATTCTTTAACAAAATCTAAAAATCGGTCAATATAATTAACGATGTCAAACGTCTCACAAAAGATTTGCTCGTTCTGTGATGTATCGTATTTGTTAACATCATACGAACATACTATAAAGGAATTATAATAATCGAGATAGTCAGAAAGATGTTTTTTCACCTCTTTAATCAACTTTGTATCGACATCGACCATCTTTATGATTGTTTCAAGGAATTCGATATCCTGAGAAACATAAATGGGATGATTCTCAACATATCCTTTTACTAGACAATCAAGAAGTTGACCTTTCTTTTCAGTTGACAATAATTCGTCTTGACTCCGTATAAAATTTAAGCGAGATACATAAGATTTGGAATCATCTTTGATATGGCTGTCAATTCCAGAAAGATAGTCGTCTTCAATATTTAAAAACTTAGCGTCTTTAGACTTGCTTGAGTAACATATTGATGGAAAAATAGGAGGCAAATTATACATCTTCCAATAATACATATCGGTGAGATAACCAATCATAGCCGTAAGATAGTTGGTAGTCTCATTGATAAAAGTATTTATAGCAGAAGTAAATTCTTTCTCGGTATTTTCATCTTTGGGTTTTACAAAAGATGATGCATTCAATGATATACTGAAATCTTTTGCAAAAGGAGCAATATCCTGTCTGTGAGTAGTTTCAGAGCCCGTACCCCATACCCAAACACGGAAAATCATTTTGCCAGTAGGTGTGAAATAAGGCGTGATACAAATAACCGGGACGCTTTTTAATTCGGAATGAAGTTTCTCGACATCACTATAATCAAGCGTTGGAACACCGTTTGGCGCTTTGGGCTTCCAAGCGCCACCATAATATACGATTTGATGTGTAGTATTGGAGTTCCAATGCGTATTCATCATTTGTTCTACACGCGAGTCAAGACTATTGTAAACAAATCTATTGAAATTGGAGTCATTTGATGGCGTAAGGATGCAATGAACAGTAGCCACATCAAAACCTCTTACATGGGAACCAAATGATTCGCCTTTCATTATGAAAGGAACAACACTGAGAGGCCATTTATCAAGTTGAAATTGGTCGACAAGAGAATTGAAAACAGTGTCGTATTCGTTCTCAATATCTTTGCGCCGTTGTGCATGAGCCTCGGCCTCCATCTCCATCGCAATTTTTGCAGCTTCAGCTTGAAGTCGTCGCGCACGGTCAAACTCGCGCAACTGCATGGCTTTGCGCATCTCCATTTGCTTTGCAGCAAGTGCTTCTTTTTGTTTATTATCCTGCCACGCCTTCAACTGTTGAAGACCCATTGATGCAGTCATTAAAGGGAAGTACAGCATAGCATTTTATTGTTTAAGAGGTTTAATAATTGTAGATAATGCAGCTGATGCTTCATGCGCAAGTAATGCAATACTATTTTGCGCATCTTCATCTTTTGGACTTTGTGCCAATAACGATGTGAGATTGCTTTTATATTCGTTTAAGACGAAACGAGTAATATCCGCGCATTCGGGTGAAGTAAACCCCATGCGTAACCATTCATTATGTTTAATAAGAGTAGGTAAAGTGGGAGGTAAGCCATGTGTCATAAGCATATAAGAATCACGTGCACAGCCAGTAATCATTGTTGCGGCATAGACTAACTGGTTGCTAAGTCTCTTTTGATGCTCCGGTTCACGAAGAAGTTTATGGTCGAAATCCATTGAAAACAATGGTCGGATATATGGATGCCTTTCGGAATTACTATCCCAAAGTGCAGCCGACAAATAAATCTTTTTATCCGCCGCAATATATCTTGGTGATATTACTAATGTAGGTACATCACGCATAATAACATTGAGGTTTAGAAGAGAGCCGTTTCCCGACGCCGGTTTGTAAGCCCAATTTATAAATTTTACTGCCCCCAATTGTTCAACCATCATTTCAAGGCTATCATTGACTTTGTCTTTGTCAATGTCAGAATGAGGGGGAAGCATTATAACATTTAATTTTGCTATTCCTCCTTCTGCTTCTATTTGTACGGATTCATCCGCGAGGTCTGCTAAAGTTTTAAGCATATCCGGCTTTATCGGGCAGTCTTCTTTCAGGAACTTTACTAACTGTGGTCGCTTTTGCGTAAGTTCCATTCGATCTTTTGCCTCAATAGCCTTATATTGGCGAGCAACTTTCATCTTAGCTCGTGTAAGTGCAAGTTTCTCCGCCTCCATTTCATCAGAAAATTCCTCTTTTGCGCGTATCAGTTCTTGCTCAAAGTTTTCCTTTTCTAATTGCTGAATCTCATTATCTTTACGCTTTCCAATACCCAATATAAATTGGAGAGCTGAATTGGTTATTGTATATGTGCCAAAACCGCCAACACCTGATATTCCGTTACTCATAATCTGAAATGTCGTTATTGTCTGAAGAATCAAACGTAATGTCGTCATCTTCAAACAGATTATCTATATTATCATCATTATAGCTATCAACTTGTGAATATTGGTCTTCAATAGCACAAGCAGCTACATAGTCAAAATCTTCCGTTTCAGGAAAAGAAGAAGAATATACCAAATCAAGTTCGATGAAACTATCATCTGGAATAATAGGTAATTCGCAACATTCGATATATAGTTTTTCTGAAAAATCCAAATCCAAATCAACATCATATTCATAATTAGCGTCTGCAAGTTCGCTAAGATATGAATTCTCTTGAATTGCAGACTCAACGTCAACCATTTCTGAATAAGAAAGATTATTCTCTAAATATGCGCCGAGCATTTCTTCGGAAACGGGGAGATCATCGATGCTGTCGAATTTGTTCAAGAGTTCATTGCTTATCATAGCAGACCCTCCTTTCTTAAGGCCTCGCAATATTGTTTTTTGGCACGTTTGTGGCTATTATAGTAGTTATCCATTGTCAAGCCAAGAATGGTCGCTGTTTCTTCGTTTGACTTTTCTTCGACATAACGAAGCTCAATCAACTTGCTATATCGCTGATTTGGCATTGAGGAGAGTATTTTGCGAACATCGTTCATATCAAGTTCTCGGTTGTTTTGTAGCAAAGAGTCATCTCCGGGTACCTTTCTATCAACCGACTTCTCTTCATCATCGGATACGGCAATTCGTTTCTTGAATAGTTGCTGGCAATAATGCTCCGTGACTATCTTAAGCCACATAGGTAGTGAACATCGAAAACTAAAGTTTTGAATCTTGCTCTCATGAGTCTCTTTATGTGGCCAAAGTATATAAGTATATATCTCATTGATCAATTCGACAGGAGTCTCACAATCAGTATAATACTTATTGTGAATCGACTTGAATAAGGGATAGCACTTCCTATACAGATACTCCTTCGTAATCGAGGAGTCCCTGCGGAGAATCGCCTGAACAATTTCTTGATCTGTATAGTGGTTGAGTTCCATAATTGATTGGAGGTATTATTGTGATTGGCACCAATCTCTTAAAAAGAGATACTTATCTAATCGCAAAGTTAACAATTTTTTTTCAGACAACCACCATGTTAGACCAAAAAACTTCAAAAAATTTTGGTCTCTACCCAATATTGAGATACTATGCAATATATTTGTTTAGCAATATGACTTAAATAATACGTTTATATGGCTGTTAATCAGGGCATACAGACCAATCACTATCTCTTTTTAAGAGATTTGGATGGTTGATAAACAAATAAGCCTCAGATTCTGGTGGAACTGAGGCGTTAGAGTTTATCTGAGGGGATGTTTGTTGAGGGGGGTTATTTGAGGCTGTTGAGGATTAGGGAGTTGGCGCGGTCTACGACGGAGGTGTCGAGGCTGGCGAGGTAGATTTGGGTGGTCGTTTCCGAGTCATGGCCCATGCCTTCGGAGATCACAGCGAGCGGGATGCCTTTGGATCTGGCTGCGGAGGCCCAGCTGTGNCGGGCGACGTAGAGGGTCAGCGGGATTTGGATTNNTANCATTTGGGCTNTCTTTTTNNGGTTGTGGTTGATGTTGTAGCCCGTNTTGCGGTAGGTGCTTCGCTCGTTGGTGACGGGATTTTTGATNATGGGGAGCAGGTATTCGGTNGCGTTTTCGGGATATTTGTCGATTATCATCTGCATTTCTTTGGTCCATTCGATGATAAGTTGCTGGCCGGTTTTGCGACGGCGATAGATAACGTAGCCGTTTTTGAGGTCTGACTTTTTCAAAAATGCCATGTCAATGAAACTCATTCCCCTAAGGTAGAAACTAATCAGAAACATGTCGCGGGCAAAGTCGAGCGGCGGNGTAAGTGACAGATCCANCNTNTTGATTCTCTTTATCANNGCCAGAGGCANGGCGCGCTTAACTGTTTTGTCNACACCGGTGTAGACGTGGCGGAAGGGATTGCGGTTCTCAATAATTTCATTTTCTACCGCTCGGTTATAGACCGCCCGCAGTATGCGGTTGTAAAAGGATATGGTATTGGGTGCCACTNNGCGTTTGCGATGCCACGCCTCATAGGCTTCCATTATCTCCGAGGTNAGACAGTCNAGCATTATATCCTCGCCGTGACGGAAGTTNTTNAAGCTGTTGAGCGTGGANCTGTANGTTTCAGATGTCCTGATCTTGCCGTTACANTTGAGCNTGGCAATGACGCTCTCCATAAAGTTAAACAGCGAATATTCNTNTGCGTANCGGTTAAACTCGTCTATGANATCATCGGCAGTATAAATCAGACCGTTGGCCTGCAGCTTGCGGTCAATCTTTGCAAACAGCTCCAAATCCCGNCGTATGCGTTCGCGGATTGAGAGGATTAACGATTTTCGTTCATTTGCCTGAGTGGCAGTCACCATCGAACGAGACTCNTCCCATTCCGACGGGAACACTTTGTAATCGGAAAGGANCTGACGCACCTTCCGTTCGTGGATAATCTGATAATAGATAGTGCCCTCGCGGTCAGCGACGGTCGAGCAACGGAACTTTACTTTGATTGAAGCCATATTTTTTAGGTTTTTTCCTATAAAATACGGCAAGAGGATGTACTCCGCAAAAATCAGAAGCAATGTAATAATCAAAATTGTGTTTCAACAGTGACGCGAAGCCGGNAGCGAGGGCGAGNCGCCCTCACTCCCGGNTGGCAATCTTAAATGAAATTTTCAATCGAAGCTGTCATTTATTTTTTCTTTTTGGGGAGAAGGTTAAGGCGGTATTGAACGTGGAGCATNGCGTAGCGTGGCAAGGTATTGGTGCGGACTTCGATTCGGCCTTGAGGGTTGACGGTATATGATACGTTGCGCAGTTGGTTCAGCAGGTCATAGCCGTCGAGCGCGATAATCCATCTTCCTTTGTCGAGTGCGCAGCTGATGCGGGCATTCCAAAGTATTTCTGTGCGGTTAACCAGNGCGGAATTGTAGCCGAAGCGGGAGTTCGCTCCTATGTCGGTTGAGATTTCGAAGTTGGCGGGGAGTTTGAAAAGCCCGGTGAGGCCATAGGAAACATCGCCGGCATTTATATTCANNAAAACCNATATTGTCNGGCGAGNTGGAGTGGCGCCACATTCCTGAAACTTTTGCTCCGATTTTGTGTTTGGCAAATCTCCACTCGTATGAGATTTTTTCGGAAATATTCAGGTTCCTTACGTTGCTCTTTGAGGCAGTTAGCCCGTTTTCGCCGATCATATCCACGGCATTATGATATGAAACGTCGGTAATAAGCCGTAGCCACATACATTCATTACGACCGAAGTCGAAGTCATTACGGATAGAGCCCGATATGTTCCAATCGCCATTGACGTTGTAGGTCTTATAGTGTCTAACGCCGGTTCGGGAGTCATAAACATAACCATTAACAAGCGAGTTGGCAACTCCTCCGCCTGAAATTCCAATGCCGTGACTCCGTTTGCGTCCGAACTCAATACTAAATTCAGCCATGTTGTTATAGGCGTTCTTCAGGTTCGGATTTCCCTCAAATATATTCAGAGGGTCCGTATTGTCCGTAATATCAACTAAGGAGGTTAACGACGGTAGGTCGGTTGTTAAACTATACTGAAACCATGTGTGTATGGTTTGATCGCTGTTTTTCCAGTCAATGAAACTACTGTTAATACCTATAACAGGGGAATTACGTTTGATATTGAAAATCTGTCCCCCGCGCTCATANTGNANNGTCTGATGTCGCAGTTCTATAGGCATATTGAATTGAATCCAGAAATTGGATGAATTGTAATTCAACGACGGCGTCAAGATATTCCCGATTTCCTGTCGGGTGCTTCGGTAGCTGTTGCTTAGATCAGGAATTTCGGTGTATAGGTCTTTTATGGCCTCATTACCCGTACCCTCGGCAATGCGCTCCACCAGATACATGTCTGACGTACGTTTATCTCGCAGATATGTAACTCCATATTTCAGCGATAAAGTTCCAAAACTTGGCAACTTATAGTCATATTTTGCCGAAAAATTTGCAGATAAATTTCTGTTAGGGTGATTTTTATAGCGCTGATGCTGACTTTCATTATTTCCCAAAGTTGCATAGTCAATTGAATAGATTTTATTCAGCTCAGCCCATTCGGTCTGATATGCACCGCCGGCATTCAGCTCAATAAAATCAGGCATTGACTTGAATTTGATAATTGAAGTCAGGTTGAGTGATGTCCGTAGGTTATGTGAGCGGGAATTGTTGTTCCACTGCGTGCTGTTTACAATATCCTGATAAGATTCATCAGCGGCAGTGACAGATTGTATTCTGTCGAGAGAATTGCCCGATGAATAGCTGAACGACGGTTTGACTCTCAGGTTTACCCATTTCCATTTCGTATAGAAATTATGGCCGGTGCTTACTGACCATCTTTTTGTCCGGCCGTAATTCGCCATACGTTCATATGTGTCGTTTTGTGGGAGAAAGTTCTGTTGATATATGTCCTTTGTCAAGACAGAACGTTCATCTGCTCCTTCAACATTACCCGATATATCCCATTTCTTGTCAGTGGCCTCAACCGAATAATCTAATCCGGCTTTCTCCTGACGTTTTTCGCCGGGCTGAACCGAACCTCGTTCCCACGAATCAGAGCGTCCCGGCTTGCGGTTATCGTTAAGGTTATTGGCATTCGCATATAGAGTATAGCGGTCACGACTGCCAAAGTGCATCGCAAACAGGCGTCCCATCCAGCGGCTTGACGTGCCGCCTCCGGCTTCCACGTTCATAACTGTGCCTCTGGAATATTCCTTCTTGAGTCTGACATCCATAACATATTCGGAGTCATTGCCTATTTTTCGGCCTACAAATTCGCTGTTTTTACCCCATTTGTCATACACGTTGATATTCTTTACAGTATATGCGCCCAGGTTATCTAACAGCAACCGGCGGTCAGAGTTAAAGAACTCCTTGCCGTTAAGTAATAAGTTATCGACCTTCTTGCCATTGACAAATATCTGACCATTCGATTTGAGTTCCACACCCGGCAACTGCTCTATCAGAGCATCGAGCATCGAACCCTCGGCCAGAACAAACGCATCAGCATTATACACTATCGTATCGCCATTATAATAGAATTTTACTTTTGAAGCAGTAACGGTTACTTCATCCAGCCGTTTGGACGTGCGTCTCAATGCAATTGGATCAATCTCTTTAATTTGTTCACGCCTGCCGTAATGTATAGGCATAGCGACGTAAGCAGTATCAAATCCCGGATAAGACACAGAAAGTCTATAGATATTTTCGCGCAAAGAGTCATTATATTCAACCGGAATGAGAAACTCAGCTTTCTTGAACATAACACCATCTATAATTGTCCGAGAAAGAGCCTTTCTGGTAGTAAGAACTGAATCCTCCGGAGAAAGAACCCGAACCTCAGCTCCCGGCAACTCCTGATTGGTTGAATAATCAACAACCTTGCCCGATAGGAAGAGATCACGCGCATTTACTGAGATAGCACACAGAAACGCAATAATAACCCAATTTAATCTCATAACTTTTATTGTTGTTTTGATTTATAATGCATAATCAGGGACTTTTTCAGGAACGGACACCCCAACGTAAAAACATATACATTATAAATACTATTTTCAATAAGCTCACGCACAAATTCATCAACGAATGTCTTGCATCCGTTGACAGCCGTTTCGTGATATTGAAAAAATGCAATATTCATAATGCGTCTATAAATACGCCGCTAATATACAATAAATTTTCCATATATATATATGAGAAAAAATGTTAATTTTATTGCATATTTTATTTTTGCCTAATTTTACGCATATTTGCAAGCGGAATACGGTTTCGCAACTTGTTAAATTGGTTTTCTCCACATTACATATAAATAAGCAACAATAAATTGTAGGGACATGCCTTCGGCATGTTAAATTCGTGGTGCGATTTGGATTGTGCATTTGGCTGATTACCAAAGCAAACATGCCAAAGGCATGTCCCTACGATTTACATTGACCCCCGATTATCGGGGGAACAGTTTGGGGGACTGATTTAAGGACTAAAAAGAAAACCCGCTGAAATACAGCGGTTTATACAAAACATTTTGCGGAAAGACAGGGATTCTTTCTGCGCTTCGCTCCGAAAGCGCTGTGCGATGACGAACCCCCGGGTTCTCATCCCTGCTTTCCTGTGCGAAAAAGAGCCGCAAGCAGGGCTTGCAGCTCTTTTTGCGGAAAGACAGGGATTCGAACCCTGGGTACCCGTAAGGGTACAACGGTTTTCGAGACCGTCCCGATCGACCACTCCGGCATCTTTCCAGTTTTTCGCAAGAAAGCCACCGTCGGCGGATTTCGTGGTGGCTTTGGAGTTTTCGGTGTGGGCGTTGAGGGATTCGAACCCCCGACCCTCTGCTTGTAAGGCAGATGCTCTGAACCAGCTGAGCTAAACGCCCGAAAGGGATATAGGAATAAATGATGATTGTGGGCGTTGAGGGATTCGAACC
>JAAVDE010000005.1 GCA_014801955.1 Bacteroides sp.
AGAATATTATAACAATAAAAGAATCAAATCCCGGTTAAAAGGAAAGAGCCCGGTGCAATACCGAACTCTTTCTATAACTGGATAATGTTTAACCCGTACAACTTTTTGGGGTCACTTCAGCGCCGGGGATTATCGAATGGGGGTGAGGGGTGGTGTGGTTAGTTTCTGATGGTGGCGGAGTTTTGGTTGTAGGCTTTGGCTACGCATTTCCATTCGCCGTTGAGTTTCAGGAGCAGAAGGAAGTCGGTGAAGTCGATGGAGCCACCCCAGCCCTCTTCGAGAACGCGCACGACGGCAACGGTTTCTTCCACGGCGAGTACGTCGATGCGGGCTTTGAAGCCGACGCCGGCTCCGACGGTGTCAACGTTGTGGTAGAACTGTTCGATTGAGCCGCGCTCAACGGAGCCGTTAAGGATGCCGAACAATACGGCATCGTCGGTGAACAGAGTCTTTGCATACTCGCTGTTGCCCTCGGCAACACTCTTAACGAACTTTTCGGCGGCACGGGCCACTGCTTCGTATTCTTTGATTTGGTCTCGCATAGTTTTATATATTTGGTTGATTTGATGAATGCAAAGTTACGATGGTAATGTCGTAAAATCAAGTACCGAAAAATTATTCAGGTACCGAAAAATTTTTCGGCATATGGAAATTAGGCAATTATTTGCTAACTTTGCGGCCGAAACTAAAACTGAACCGATGGCATACGAAAAGAAAATTCCGGTGGATCTGGATTGTCCTCTGCGACTGACAATGAGTTTGATTGAGTCGAAGTGGAAGTCTTGTATCCTTGATGAACTGAGAAACGGCGAGCCGCAGCGACCGAGTGAGATTCACAAGTGTTTGCCGGAAGCTGCTCCGCGCGTGTTGGATATTCAGCTGAAAGAGATGGTCGAGGACGGGCTCGTTATGAAAACGATTTACCCGGAGCTTCCTCCGCGTTCGGAGTATGTGATTACCGAACTCGGGTTGTCGCTGATACCGATCATCGACCAAATGTTAAAATGGGGTGAGGAGCATTTTGATATTTTCGAGCGAAAGTATGGTGGTGGGGGTAGATGAAACGGATTTCGTTAAAATTCCCGGGGTGGGCGGGAGTTTTAACGAAATCGGGTGGGGGAGCCGCCGGATGGGTTGGGCGGCCTGTTAGTTGGCAAAGGTGTGGGTTTCGGTGGGGTCGGGGGCGATGGAGCTGACGATGAAGCCGGCGGGGGTCGCCTCGATGCTGATGTTGCCGGGGAGGGCGGGGATGAAGTCGCCGGGGCTGACCCATTGGGCGGGGTAGGTTGGGTCAACGCTGGCTTTGAGGCCGTCGGCGTCGAGGAAGATGAAGGTGCGCATGGTGTTTTCGGCCTGGCTGAAGACTGCTTTGTCGAAGCGGGTTGCAACGAATATTACGGCCTGGCCGGGGTGGGCGCTGATGATTTGCGAGAGTTCGGCTTCGCCGCCGTCGGCATAGTTGTAGACGACTATGGCGCTGGGGAAGATGGCGGCTTGTGCGCCGCCTGGGAGGTTAACAGTTTTTATCATGGCTTAGAGTTTATCGTCGTCGAATTGGTCGGGGATGTGGATTACGAGGCCGTCGTAGGCGAGCTTAACGCCTTCGGGGAGTCGGAGCGAGGCTTCAACGGCGGGGCCGATGCCGTGGCTCATGTGGGTAATGTAGGCGATTCGGGGTTTCACTTCGGCAATGACGTCGAGGGCCTGCTGGAGCGACAGGTGGGAGTGGTGTTCCTTGAGTCGCAGGGCGTTGATGACCAGGGTGTCGATTCCGCGGATGAGTTCCAGGGTGGTGTCGGGAATTGTTTTTGCGTCGGTGATGTAGGCGAGGTTGCCCATTTTGAAGCCAACGATGGGGAGGCGATGGTGCATGACGGGCAGGGGCACTACGTCGAGGTCGGCAACGTTGAAGGGTTTGGTGGTTATTTCGGTTATGTTGAATGCGGGCACGCCGGGGTAGGGGGCTTCGGCGAAGCAGTAGGGCACGCGGTCGCGCAGGTCGCCGGCAACGTCGGGTCGGCAGTAGATGGGGAATCCGTCGCCCATTGCGCAATAGGGTCGGAGGTCGTCAACGCCGCCAACGTGGTCGTAGTGGCTGTGTGTAACGAGCAGTGCTTCGAGCATAGGGGAGCCCTGGGCGAGCATTTGCTGGCGGAAGTCTGGGCCGCAGTCAATGAGGATGTTTTTGTCTTTATAGGTTACCATCGCCGAGCAACGCAGGCGTTTGTCGTGGTCGTCGCGGCTGCGGCAGGTAGGACAGTCACACATGATTTGAGGTACTCCGGTGCTGGTGCCGGTTCCAAGGAAAGTCAATTTCATAATAGTAGTGAATTAAGTTTGAAACGTTATTTTACCTACTAAACGCCGAAAGCGGCAAAAATGTTTGGCGGGGCAGGCAATATCTTAAAAAAAATTGCGTTATTCTTTTAGTCATGACATTCCGCTTTAAGCACTATTATAATATTTTGATGCGTTTGCTCCTTGCCGTAGTCGGGCTGATGGCCTGCCTGGGTTGGGGAGCCGAAAGTGCTTATGGCCAATACTATGAGCCTCAGGTTCAGGCTCCTCCGCCAACGATTCCGATGAGGCCGTTTGCGGGCGAGAAGATGGATAGCGTCTGGCCCGACGGCTATCGCGACGTTCGCCCGACGATTCCGCGAAATTTTCAGGAGCTGATGGATTGGGAGTTCACCCAGGACCTTACGCAGCCCCAGAATCTGACAACCGAGGCCGAATATGACCCGCTGACGCAGACCTATCTGGTCCACATTCGCCTGGGCAAGCAGGACCTGGTAACGCCTTTTGCGCTGACCAAGAAGGAATATGACCAGTGGCAGACGCGCCAGACCCTCGGCCGCTACTGGAAGAAGCGCAACGCCGAGCTGGCGCGCGACCAGCAGACCAAGGAGCCGTTCAACATTCTCGACATGAATTTCTCGCTCGGGCCTCTGGAAAAGGTGTTTGGCCCGGGAGGCGTTTCGCTGAAAACCACCGGCTCGGTGCTGGTTTCGATGGGCATTAAGTCGAACAAGACCGACAACCCGGCGCTGAACCTCGACTCGCGTCGCAAAACCTACTTTGACTTCGACCAAAAGATTCAGGCGTCGATCCAGGCCAGCGTGGGCAACCGGTTGAACTTCAACATGTCGTACAACACCGACGCCACCTTTGCCTTCGACTCCCAGAACCTCAACCTCAACTATCAGGGCGAGGAAGACGACATCGTTCAGTCGGTTGAGGCGGGTAACGTCAGCTTCACCTCCGGGTCGTCGCTGATTCGCGGCGCGTCGTCGCTCTTCGGCTTCAAGACCAAGCTGCAATTCGGCAAACTGACCGTCCAGGGCCTGGTTTCGCAACAGAACTCCCAGTCGAAGTCGGTCAGCTCCAACGGCGGCAAGCAAACGACCAAATTCTCCATCAACGCCGACAACTATGACGAAAACCGCCACTTTTTCCTCTCCCACTTCTTCCGCCGCAACTACGACCGCTTCGCCTCGAAGCTCCCCTATGTTTCGTCGGGCGTTAACATTACGCGCGTACAGGTTTGGATAACCAACAAGAACTCCAACTTCAACGAAAGCCGCAACCTGGTCGCTTTTATGGACTTAGGCGAAAATCAGGACCTCGACTGCCCCTACTGGCAGCCCGACCTGAGCCAGCCGAACCCGTCGAACTCGTCGAACAACATGCTCAGCACAATCAAGGAAGAATATCCCGACGCGCGCCTGATTAACTCGGTCACGCAAACGCTCGCGCAGCTCGCCGGCATCGGGTTCGAGGGGGGCCGCGACTACGAAAAGGTTGAGAGCGCGCGCCTGCTGTCGGCCAACGAATATTCGCTCAACGCCTCGCTGGGCTACATTTCGCTGCGCACCACCCTGAACGCCGACGAGGTATTGGCCGTTGCCTATGAATACACCTACAACGGACGCGTTTACCAGGTCGGCGAGTTTTCCGACGACATAACGACCACCTCCGACAACATCTACGTTAAGCTGCTCAAAGGCACCACTCAGTCGCCCAAGTGGCCCAACTGGCGCCTGATGATGAAAAACGTCTATTCGCTCGGGGCCAGCCGCGTTACCCAAAACAACTTCAAACTCCAGGTCAAATACCTGAGCGACACGACCGGCACCGCCATCAACTACCTGCCCGTCGGCGACCTGGCAAACAAAACGCTCCTCCAGGTAATGAACCTCGACCGCCTCGACTCCAACCAGGAGGGGAACCCCGACGGCATGTTTGACTACCTGGACGGCTACACCATTTTCCCCTCGACCGGCAAGGTGATTTTCCCGGTGGCCGAGCCGTTTGGCGCCCACCTGGAGCAGGCTATCGGCAATCCGGCCATTGCCGAGAAATATGTTTATAAGGAACTCTACGACTCAACGCAGACCATAGCCCGCCAGTTTGCCGACAAAAACAAGTTCATGCTCGTCGGCGAATATCAGGGCACGGACGGTTCGCGCATTTCGCTGAATGCCTACAACGTTCCGCGCGGCTCGGTAATCGTTACCGCCGGCGGCGTTACGCTGACCGAAAACTCGGACTACATCGTTGACTATGCCTCCGGCGAAGTGACCATAATCAACCAGGGCATTCTCGACTCCGGCCAAAAGATTTCGGTCACCCTCGAGGACCAGGGCCTCTATTCAATGGCGCGCAAAACCCTGGTTGGCGTTGATCTTAACTATAAGTTCTCAAAAGACTTCAACCTGGGGCTGACGCTCATGCACTTCGGCGAAAAGGCGCTGACCGAAAAAGTCGGCATCGGCGAAGAAACCGTTAATAACACCATCTGGGGCCTCAACTTCAACTACAACAAGGAGTTCCAATGGCTAACCAACGCGCTGAACTTCATTCCGACGGTCAACGCCGTTGCTCCCTCGAAAATATCGCTCCAGGGCGAGTTTGCCCAGCTCATTCCGAAAAAGCAGAAGTCGGGCTCGGCCCGCGGCTCGAGCTACGTCGACGACTTCGAAGCCACCCAAACCGGCATTGACCTCAAGTCGCCCCACGCCTGGAGCCTGGCGTCGACTCCGTCCATGTTCCCGGAAAGCGAACTGTCGAACGACCCGGCCTATGGCTACGGTCGCGCCCTGCTGAACTGGTACTACATTGACCGCCTGTTCACCCAGCGTAACTCCTCGCTCTGTCCCGGCTACATAAAATCGGACCTCAAGCAACTCTCCAATCCCTACGTCCGCGAGGTAACGTCGACCGAAATCTTCCCCGGCCGCGAGCTGACCTACGGCGAATCGAACCTCGTTCAGACCCTCAACCTCAGCTTCTACCCGACCGAGCGAGGCCCCTATAACCTCGACGCCACCAATATCGACACCGAAGGCGCCCTGCTGAATCCCGAGCAGCGCTGGGGCGGCATCATGCGCCGACTGGAAACCACCAACTTCGAGCAGAACAATATCGAATACGTTCAGTTCTGGCTGATGAACCCCTTCCTCGACCCCGACGCCCGCAACCTCGATGGCGGCGACCTGTATCTGAACTTCGGCGAAGTGTCGGAAGACATTTTGCGCGACGGCTACAAGAGCTATGAAAACGGAGTGCCCTACGACGGCAACGACCAATACATGCGCGAAACCGCATGGGGCCGCGTGTCCACCCAGGCGTCGCTGACCTATTCGTTCGACAATAACTCCGGGTCGCGCGTTTATCAGGACGTAGGCCTCGACGGACTCATCAACTCCTCCGAGTATGAGTCGCCTTCCTATGCCGACTACCTTGCCAAACTGCGCGCGCGCCTGAGCCCTGACGCGCTGGCCCGGATGCAGGCCGACAAGTTCTCGCCGCTCAACGACCCCGCCGGCGATAACTACCACTTCTATCGCGGCAACGACTACGACGCCGAGCGCCTGTCGATTCTCGAGCGCTATAAACGCTATAACGGCGTTGAAGGCAACTCGCTGTCGGCCGAGGATGCCGACGACCCGCTCTATCAGTCGGCCCGCTCCACCCCCGACGTTGAGGACATCAACCAGGATAACACGCTCAACGAATATGAGCGCTACTTCCAGTATCGCATATCCATTCGCCCGGCCGATCTGGTCGTTGGCCGCAACTATATAACGGACAAGCAGGTGTCGCTCGTTCGCACCCGCGACAACCAGGACGTTGAAGTCGAATGGTATCAGTTCAAGATTCCGCTGTCGGAATATGAAAGCAAAGTCGGCTCCATCAATGACTTCACGGCGGTTCGCTTCGCCCGCATGTTCATGACCGGCTTCTCGGCGCCCACCCATCTGCGCTTCGCAACCCTCGAGCTGGTCCACGGCGAATGGCGCGGCTATAACTTCAACCTCAATAACCGCTCCGACACTCCCGCCGAGGGTCGCCTGGACCTTTCGGTGGTCAACATTGAGGAAAACGCAGGCCGCGAACCCGTTAACTACGTTCTTCCTCCCGGCGTCAGCCGCATAACCGACCCCGGCCAGAGCCAGATCGTTCAGCTCAACGAGCAGTCAATGTCGATGAAACTCACCGACATCAAAGCCGGCGACGCCCGCGGCGTTTACCGCAACACGCAGCAGGACCTGCGCAACTACAAGCGCATGCAAATGTGGGTCCACGCCGAAGCGCCCATCGACAACACCCAAAACCTGCGTTCAGGCCAGTTCTCGGTCTTTCTCCGCATCGGTTCCGATGTTAAGGCCAACTACTATGAATATGAAATTCCGCTGGAGCTGACCGCCCCGGGACGCTACAACAACGAAGTCGCCTCGCAGCGCTACCTGGTTTGGCCCGAGAGCAACTTCATGGACTTTGCCATTCAGTCGCTCGTCGATGTTAAAAACCAGCGCAACGCCGCCATCAACGCCGGCGAGGCCGGGGTTTCATATGCATCGCGATTCTCGCGCCGCGACCCCGACAATCAGGCCAACACGATAACCGTCGTCGGCAACCCGACGGTGGGCGACGTGCGCGTAATGCTCATTGGCGTGCGCAATAACTCGGCAACCGAAAAGTCGGGCACCGTTTGGGTCAACGAGCTGAAAGTTACCGACTTCGACGAATCGGGCGGCTGGGCCGCCAAGGCCAACATGAACCTGCAGGTCAGCGACGTTGCAACGCTCAATGTTTCCGGCCACTTTGAAACCGCCGGCTTCGGCGCCGTTGACCAGAGCCTGAACCAGCGCCGCATGGACGACTACCGCCAGCTGAACTTTGCGATGCAGGTCGATGCAGGCCGCTTCCTGCCCGAAAAAGTGAAGCTCCACGCGCCGATTTACTACTCCACCTCGTCGGAACGCACAACGCCGAAATATAACCCGCTCGACACCGACGTTCTCCTCTCCGACGCCCTCGACCAGTGCGCCACCAAGCAGCAGCGCGACTCAATCCGCGCCTTTGCCGTTGAGGAAACCAAAACGCAAAACTTCTCCATCTCCGGCCTGAAGTTCGACGTTAAGTCAAAGAACTCCATGCCCTGGGACCCCGCGAATCTGACGGTCAACTTCTCCTTCTCCAAGCAGCGCCAGAACGACCCGACGACCGAATATCAGAATACGAACGACTATCGCGGCTCCGTTCAGTATAACTGGACGCCGTTCAAGCGCACCTGGAAGCCCTTCCATAAGCTCATCGACCCGAAAAAGAAGTCGCTCAAGTTCGTGCGCGACTGGGAGCTGGGCTACTTGTTCAACAATATTGCGCTGTCGACCAACATGTCGCGCTACTACTATGAAAATCAGGTGCGCTCCGAGGTCGACGACAACTTCCAGCTGCCCGTGTCGGTCAGCAAGAACTTTTTGTGGGACCGCAAGCTGTCGCTGTCGTGGAACATAACCAAGACCCTCAACTTCCGCTTCGAGAGCAACACCCAGGCCCGCATCGACGAAACCGCCGGCGCCGTTAACCGCCGCCTCTTCCCCGACGAGTTCACCCAGTGGAAAGACACCGTGCTCTCCTCAATCCGCTCGCTCGGCACCCCCTGGAACTATAACCAGACCTTTGCGGCGGAATATAAGCTGCCGTTCAACCAGATTCCCGTTCTCGACTTCCTTTCGGGCACGGCGAAATATAACGCCAACTATCAGTGGAACCGCGGCGCAACGGTCGACGGCGAGTCGTTTGGCAACACGATTGCCAACAAAGGCGACTTCACTGCCGACGGCCGCCTGAACTTCGAAGGACTGTTCAATAAATCGGCCTACCTGAAAAAGGTTAACCAGCGCTTTGCGGTGAAACGCACGTCGGCGTCGATGGACCGCAACCGCGAACGCGTCAAGCGCGCCAAGCGCTTTGAGCGCACGTTCAAGCTCAAGGCCGACACCTCGCTCGTTATCCGCCATAATCTGAAGGTCAAAAACGTTCGCGTAACCGCCGCGTCGACCGACGGCAAACCCTTCCGCATCGAGTCCAAGCCCATCGACGAAAATTCGGTTGAGATTCTGACCCGCGGCGACAAGAACCTGAAATTCACGATTGTTGAAGTCAAGGAAAAAGAAAAGAAAAACTTCTGGACCGAGTTCTCGCAATATGCGCTGCGCCTGATGATGTCGCCGCGCACCGCCTCGGTGCGCTTCCACCACACGCGCTCGCTGTCCGTGCCGCTATGGAACCGCAACGTTGGCATCGGCTTCGGCCAGAGCAACGGTGACGGCCCTCTGGCTCCGGGTCTCGGCTTTGCCTTCGGCATGGCCGGCGAAGACTTCGTTGAACGCGCCAAGGACAACGGCTGGCTTCTGCTCAACGACGGGCAGACCTCGCCCGCCATTGCCAACCGCGCCGTTGAAATCCGCTTCGAAGGCACCCTCGAGCCGATTCCCGGGCTGAAGATTACGCTCAACGCCGATCGCAACGATTCGCGCAACAATCAGGTGCAGTTCATGTATGACGACATGCCCACCGCCCGCTCCGGCACCTATACCAAAACCCACTGCGCAATCCGAACCGCCCTGCGCACCTCCAAGGCCGACAACGGCTATGCCGACCCCAACTTCCAGCGCTTCCTCGACTATATTCCTCAGATTGCCGAGCGGGTGCAGTCGCAATATGTCGGTGCAACCTATCCTTCGGGCGGCTTCATGGAGGGTAACCCACTGGCCGGAAAGCCGTTCAATGCGGCCAACGGCGGCGTGTCGGCAACCTCGTCAGACGTGTTGATTCCCGCCTTCCTCGCCGCCTATACCGGCACGAGCCCCTCCGGCCAATATCTCAATCCGTTCCCGGCCCTGTCGGCCCTGCTGCCCAACTGGAAGGTGACCTACGATGGCCTGATTAACTTCTTCAACCTGAAAAAAATCTTCAAATCCTTCTCCATCAACCACGCCTACCAGTGTACCTACTCCGTCGGCTCCTATTCAGGCTTCCTGAACTGGATTGCCCTGGGCGGATCGAACAATAACCTCGGCTTCACGCTCGACGAACTGACCGGCGCGCCCATCCCCTCGTCGCCCTACAATATTTCGTCCGTAACCATCCAGGAGCGCTTCTCGCCCCTGGCCGGCGTTAAAGTAACCCTTCAGAACGACCTGCGCCTCAACGCCGAATGGACCGAGCAGCGCACCCTGACCCTCAACTCCTCGGCCGGCCAGCTCGTTGAGGCGACCCAGCGCGGAATAACCATCGGCGCCGGCTACAAAATCGTTAACCTCGCAAAAATATTCAAAATCGCCGGCAAAGGCACCGTGACCTCCCACGACATTGACCTCAACGCCGACTTCAAGCTCACCCGCAGCCAGGCCCTTATCCGCCGAATCGAGTCGAACTACACCCAGGCAACCTCCGGCACCCGCAACATGAACCTCAACGTAACCGCCAAATATAACCTCTCAAAGAGAATCCAGCTCGGCATGTTCTTCGAACACCAGGTCAATACGCCCCTGGTGTCGAACTCCGCCTATCCGACCTCCAATACCGGCTACGGCGTTACCTGCAACCTTTCGCTGGCCCGCTGACCCGGGGGAGGAGCAAGGGGAGAATGAGAATCAGCGCCAGCAGCGAGGTCAGCAGGCCGCTGATAGTGCCGAGGGCAAGGGGGAACCAGAAGGCTTCGGGGCTGTCGGGGCCGACCATGAAAGGAATGAAGCCGAGAATGGTGCTGACAACGGTCAGAAGAATCGGAATGATTTTTGCGTTGAAGGCGCGGAGATAGTTGCGGCTGCGGTGGTATTCGCTGATGAGATAGATGGCGGCGTTGACCGTGATGCCGCAGAGAAGCACGAATGCGGCGAAGCCTCCCTGGTCGAAGTTCATTTTAGTCCAGTAGAAGCCGAGGAAGAGGCCGATGAAGCTGATCGGAATGGTGATTATGATTATCAGCGGCCAGCGGAGGGAGTTGAAAAGAATGGCCGTTATCCAGAAAATGATGGCGGCGACCAGCAGCAGGAGCCAGTAGTTATTGGCCGAGGCGTCGGACCAGCGATAGGAGCGGTTCCCCTCGTTGATTGAGTAGCCCATCGGGAGGGTTTTGCGGAACTCCTTGATGTCTTCGTCGAGAATCTTGTGGCCCTGGGTATAGGAGCCGATGTATTCATATTGGATGCAGAGAACGTATTGCTGATTCTCTTTGGCAACGGCGCGCGGCGCATTGAGCTGGTCGACTGTTGCGAACTGCGACAGACGGAAGGTTTTCTTGCCCGAGGTGAAGGGAATGTTCATCAGCGACCAAACGTCGTAGGTGTTGCTTTGGCTCGAGCTGAGAAGAATACGCTCGGAGGAGTTTGGCGCGAGGCCGCACTGGAGGTCGCGTCCGAAGGCGGGCGCCAGGGCCGAGTAGAGTTCGCCGACGCTGATGTTGCAGCGGGCCAGGGCGTCGCGGTCGAGGGTTAGGTAGAACTCGGTGTAATCGTCTTTGACCCACGAAAATTCGGAGCTGACGGTTACTTCCTTGATGCGGCGGTGGGAAAGGAGCTTGCGGCGGAACTGTTCGGCCAGGGCTTCGAGTTCGTCGTAGTTATAGCCGGTCATTTTAACGCAGTAGCTGCCGGAGTTTTCCTGAACCGAGTTGTTGAAGCCGCGGTCCTCCAGGCCATAGACCGACCAGCTGCCGCCGCCGAGGCTCAGGGCTTTTCTGATTACTTCGCCTTTCAGCCGGTAGGGGAAGCCGCTGCGCGCGGCTTCGCGGGTGAAGGAAACGGAAATGTCGGCGCGGCGGGCAGAGTAAACGTCGGTTCGGAACTGGCGGATTTCGGTGTAGCCCGACAGGAAGGACTCCATCCGTTTGATCAGTTCGTTCATCTGCTCCAGGGTGGCGCCGTTGGGCAGGGAGGCGCTGATTTGGAGCGTAGGGTCGGATTCCTTGCGGCTGAAGTAGCTGCCTTCATAAACGTCTTCAACAAACAGGCGCAGCGTGCCCCCGAAGATTTTGTTGACCCAGGGGCGTATTTTTTCGTTGTAGGTGTCGGGGCAATTTTCTTTAGGAATCATGAACACCGGCAGGCCGAAAGCGAGAATGAGCACCGAAAAGATTGCCCAGCGCCAGCGGCGTCCGAAGCGCATATAGGCTGCGTAGGCGCGGTTGAAGCGCGCGAGCAGGCGCAGGCGGCGGGTTTTGCGGCGGGGGAGCCGTTTGTGTTCCGGTCCGAGGCCGATGCGTTCAATCAGTGCCGGCACCAGCCAAAGGGCCGCCGCCAGCGACACGGCCAGGTTGATAATAACGACCATAACGAAGTCCTGGAGGTTGAGCCGCAGCTCGTTTTCGAGGAAAAAGACGATCGACAGCGCGCCGATGGTCGTTAGCGTCGCGGCCAGAACGGCGGTGAACACTTGCAGGTCGGCCTTGCGCCGGTAGTGGTCGCTGACAACGATGATGTTGTCGATTATCAGGTTGAGCGAAATCGTTATGCCGGCCAGCGAATAGAGCTGGATTTCAATGCCGCCGAGGTAGTAGAAAATAACCGACACGCCGAGCGACAGCAGCAGCGAAACGGTGATTACCAGCATGTAGCGCAGGTTCAGCGTTATCAGCGCAACGAACACGAGCAGAATCAGCAGCGTAAGGCCGGTTCGGAAGTAGATTTTGTTGAGCTCGGCAGAGATGTTTTCGGTAACGTCGCTGCTGAGCGTCAGCGAGTAGCCTTCGGGCAGATTCAGGTCGGCAATCGCCTGCTTGACCTTTGCAGCCAGGTCGAGCTGGTTGGCTTCTTCGTCGGCATAGATGCTGCAATAGATTGAGTTCAGGCCGTTGATGCGGTAGTAGCCGGTCGGTCGGGCGTCGACGTGGTTGGCGGTGACGAGTCGGTCGAGGCCAAGCATTGTTGTGTCGCGGGTGGTCAGGAATATGCGCGAAATGTCGAACCCGTCGTTGTTGTCCATGACGCTGCGCACCGCGAGCCACTCGCCGCCCCGGGTCATTGCCGTGCCCAGGAATCTCGACGCGCTCTGTTCGGAAATGGCGTTGGAGATGGAGCTTGGCGTCAGGCCGTGGGCGTGCAGCAGGTCGTTGTTGTAGGTCAGCTGCCATTCCTTGGGCGTCGCGCCGCTGAGCGCAACCCGGTTAACGCCCCGAATCACGCCGATGGCCGGGCGAATGTTTTCCTCGGCATATTGCATTATGTCTGACGCCGCGCCGGGGGCGTTGATAACATAGGATAGAATCGGCCGGGCCGACTGCCTGATCGTGCGGGCCGACGAGAGCGACGGGTAGGAAACGCCGTCGGGCAGCTGCGACCACGCCTGGCGGATGATGGCCGACGCTTCGAAGCGCGCCTGCTGCATGTCGGTGTTCTTGTCGAACCCGAGCGAAATGTAGCCGCTGCCGTTGGAGGAGGTCGAGTTAATGGACTTTATGCCTCCGATGCGGGCGAGCATCGATTCGAGCTTGCTCGTTACCTCGCTTTCAACCACGCGCGCCGACGCATCGGGCATTGAGAACGAAACGCTCAGGCCCGGCAGCGTTCGCGACGGCATCAGCTTTACGGGCAGGCGCGGAATCAGCGCGCAGCCCAGCATTGCCAGCGCAATGAAAATGATGATTATGGAAAACGAACGCGCTTTCATTCGATGTCTAATATCCGGTTGTAGTCAAAATCATAGAGCGTTAGTTTTCGCAGCTTGTAGTAGCTGAGCCAGTAGTTCTGCAGAGCGCGGATATAGTTGGTGTTGGCGCTTTGCTGGCGCGACTGCGAGAGGGTCAGCGAGTTGAGGTCGGCCTTGCCGATGATGAAGCGCTGTTTGGTGCGCTCATAGGCCATGTCGGCCAGGTCGAGGGCCTCCTGGGCCGACGCGACTAACTGCTGCTGGATGTTGAAATCGCTGACGGTCATAACAACGTCTTCCTCAACGGCCAGTTCCTGCTGGCGCGCCGCCAGCTCAACGACGTTGAGGTTATTGCGGGCCATGTTGACCTTTCCTTTGCGAACGCCCCAGTCGACCAGCGGAATCGAAACCGACAGCGACACCAGGTCCTGGCGCAGCGGGTTGCGATAGGCGCCGCCAAAGGTCGTTGACACCTGGTTGAAGCCGATCGAGGCGTTGAGGCTGGCGTTCAGTCCGGCCTCGACCTTTGTGCGGCTCAGGCTGCGTTTGGCCTCGAGAATGTTCTGGCGGTGTTGCAGCAGGTCGGGGTTGTTGGAGCGCGCCTGCATCAGCGCGAAATCGGTTGATATTTCGCGGTTCAGCGGGGCTGCGGGGAGCTGAACCTCAATTTCCGAGTTCTGGTCCATTCCAAGGAATGATGCGAGGCTGAACATTGCTCTCTTCAGCGAGATGCGCGCGTTGGCCAGAGTGTTTTGGGCGTTGACGCGGTCGAGTTTCAGCGTCAGCAGGTCGGCCTCGGAAATGGCCTGAATCTTGAAGCGGCGCTCGCCCAGGGCATAGAGCGTGTCGCAGGTGGCCAGAGTGTTGACCGCAAGCCGATATTCCTGCTGGGCCAATGCGAGCGAAAAGTAGTAGTTAACGGCGGTTTCCGCAACGCTCTCCATGTTCTGAATCAGCTCCTTTTTGGCTTTTTCGAACTTCAGAGGCTCGATTTTGCGGTCCCATTTGAACGGGTTGAAGCCGATCAGACTCTGGCGATAGCCCAGCCTGACGGGAATTGCCGAAAACTGGTTGCCGGTGAAGTCGCCGAAATTGCGCATATACTCCAGGCCGGTTTCCAGATAAAAGGTACCGCCCAGGGGGTCGAAATTCTGCGAAATGTTGAGCGAGCCCGACGACCCGAACATTTGCTGGGCGCGGTAAACGTCGATATTCTCCTGCGAGTCATAGCGCTGGCGAATGTAGCGGTTATATGACACCGGCGTCATGTTGAGCGACAGCGACGGCAGGCGCTCCGCCCGGTAGGAGCGGTAGGCCCAGTAGCTCGACAGATACATGTTTTTGACCCTGAACGCCTGGAGCGACGAGTCGTTGGCGATTTCAATGGCCCGGCGGAGGCTCAGCGTTTGCGCTCCGGCGCCAAAGCAGGCGAGCGCCGCGAGCAGTAGCGGCAGCAACAGTCTATTTTTCATGGGAATATATCAGCCAATAGATTAGGGGAATAATGAAAATGCTGACGAGGGTTCCGACAATCATCGAACCGATCATTGCGATTGCCAGCGGGCGCTGGAGTTCGGAGCCCATGTCGGAGGTGAAGAGCATCGGCACCATTGCAAGAATGGTTGTCAGCGAGGTCATGATAATCGGGCGCAGGCGGCGCACTCCGGCGGTGTGGATCGCCTCCATCAGTGGCATTCCGGCGCTGCGGAGCTCGTTGATGGCGTCGAGCTTCAGAATCGAGTCGTTAACAACGATGCCGCAGGTAACGATAATGCCGATGGCCGACATCAGATTCAGCGTGTGGCCGAAAATCCAGAGGGTTATCAGCGCAAAGGCCGTGTCGATCGGAATTTCGAGCAGAACAATCAGCGGCTGCACGAAATTGCCGAACTGGGCGCAGAGAATAAAATACATCAGCAGCAGCGATATGGCCAGAATAACCGTTAGCTCACTCATCATCTTGCGGTTCGAGAAAATTGAGCCGGCAAAGGCTACCTCCCAGTCCGGGGCGGCATTGATGACCTCGTTGATGCGGGCAATTTTGGCTCCGGGGTCGGCGATGCTGTCGAAGGCCAGCGCAACGTATTCGCCGTCGGCGCCGGCGGTTATGCTCTTCAGCTCGCGGTCGCGCCTGATGGTTATCAGAGCCGACAGCGGCACGTCGCCCACCAGCGTTTCGGCCAGCACCTGCTCGACGGTTTGCTCGCGTCCGCTGATGGTTATCGGCAGGTATTGCTGATAGCTGCGCAGCGTGCCGGCGGAGTTGGCCTTGAAGGCGGTCAGCAGCGCGCGGGCAACTTCGGCATAGCGAACATTATAGATCAGCAGTTTCTCGCGGTCGATAACGAGGCTGATTCGGTCGCGCAGCGGCGTTGCATCGTCGGTCAGCTGCGATTCAATGGCGAGCAGCTCGTCGAGCTTGCTCTCGGCGGCCGAGGCGGTTGAGTGGAGGCGCGCTTCGAGGTCGGGCTCGTCTGACGAGAATATTTTTTCAAAGATATTGTCGGCGGCCATATATTCGGCCTCGGCGCGCGGAAACTGCTCTTTCATCGAGGCGGAGAGGCCGGCAAGGAGCCGCGTCAGGTGGTCGGGCGACTTGGCGCGGACGTAGAGCTCGGCCTGCGAGGGCGACATGCCGGCGCTATTGTCGAGCAAAAAGTCTTGAACGCCAACGAATGCCGAATGGAGGTCGAGCAGGGCGGTGTCGACCGTTTCAACCAGCGCTCCGACGCGGCGGGTGTTCTCGTCAACGCTGATATTTTCGTTCCATTCAATGCGGATAATGGCGTCGTCGCGGTCAATCTGCGGCATGCGTTCGACCGGCAGGGTTTTGAACAGCACGATGCACGCCGGAATGGTCAGTGCCGTCAGGGTCAGACACATGGCCTTATGGGCGAAACAGAAGTCAATAATCGCCGTGTAGGCGCGCTCCATCCAGCCCGTGCGGTCGGTCGCCGGGATTTTGTGGCCCTTGAACACGAGCTTATAAACCACCGGCAGCAGCATGATGCCGACCAGGTAGCTGACGCCCAGGCCGGCGGTGATGGCAAACGCCTGGTCGCGGAAAATTGCGCCGGCAATGCCGCTCATGAACACCAGCGGAACGAACACGGCGACCGTTGTCAGCGACGACGACAGCATCGGCGTTATCATCTCCGACGTGCCCCGGTCGCAGGCGTCGGCCAGGCCGAGGCCACGCTGGCGCAGCTGCGTAATGTTTTCGGTAACGATAACGGAGTTGTCGATCATCATTCCGACCGCCAGAATCAGTCCCGACAGCGAAATAATGTTAATCGAAATACCGCATAGGTAAAATAGCATGAAGGTTATGATAACCGATGCGACAATAGTGATTCCAATAACGACCGACGCGCGCAAGTTGCCCATAAACCAGGCGGTTAGAATAACAACGAGCAGAAAGCCGAGCAGAAGGTTCTGAACGAGGTTCGAAATCGTGTAGTCCAGCAGCTCGGTTTGGTTGCGGCTGGTCGAGAACTCCAGCTGCGGATAGCGGCGTTCGAGCTGCTGCGAGAGCGAGGCGAGCGATTCCTTCAGCTTGTCCATGTTTTCCTCGCTTTGCTTGATGATAGCAAGCGTAATGGCCCGTTTGCCGTTGAAGAGCGAATAGCCCTGCGGATTGTTGGCAACGATTTCGACCCGGCAAAAGTCGCCGAGCTGCATCAGGCGGTCGCCCTTTCTGATGTAGATGCGGCGCACGTCGTCGGGCGTTCGCAACTGGTTGGCGATGTTGATGTTATATTCGTAGTAGCCGTCGCGGACGGTCATGCTTCCCGGCTCGGCATTGTTTTCGCTCAGCGCCGCTTCAATGTCGGCTATCGTTATGTTGGCCGACTCCATTGCGTTGCGGTCCGGAACGATGCGCAGCTGCCTGCCCGGCACTCCGGTAATGTCGGCCATTGCAATCTCCGGCATCTGCTCGATGCGGCGGCGAACAACGTTTTCGGCCAGATCGGCCATTTCCAGGAAATCGGCGTCGTTGTCGTCGCCGCGCAGCGTTATGTTGAGATACAGAACCGGAATGTCCGTTGCCGAGGCCTTGATGGCCTTGGGGCGGCGTATGTCGCGCGGCAGCGAGTTCATGGCGGCGTCGATTTTTTCGTTGACTTCGATGAACGCCAGGTCGGTATCGACCCCATAGTCGAAGTGAAGGCGCAGAAGGCCTATGCCGTCGCGGGTCTCGCTCTTGATTTCGCTCAGGCCGCCGACCTGGAGCAGCTGGCGGCGCAGCGGGGTGGTTGCCGTGTTTTCCAGCTCGCGCGCTCCGATTCCCTCGGCCGAAACCTGAACGGTTATCTGCGGAATGTCAATATCGGGCAGAAGCGAAACCGGCAGCGCGAAATACATCACCGCGCCGATAATCATCGCCGCCAAAAACGACATTATGACCGCTATCGGTCTATTAATCAGAAACCTTACCATTCGTTGAACTGATAACTTTTACGGGCGATTCGTGGGCCAGATTCAGGTTGCCGGTGAAGATTACCTCCTGGCCGTCGGCGAGCCCGTCGGTAATGACGTATTCGTCCATGTTTTCAAGCCCGGTGGTGACGTAGTTCCAGATTGCTTTGCCGTTTTCGTGGGTGAACACCACCTTGCGGCCTCCGCTGCGCAAAACGACCGAGCTCTTCGGAACCACGATCGCCTGCTCAACGTTGCGCTTAACGTTGACGCGAACGTTCATGCCGTCGTAGAGGCCGCGGGTGTTATTTACCGTGGCGCAGACTTCGACCATGCCGTTGCTGTCAACTATGGGGTTGATAGAAAGGACTTTGCCGCTATAAACGGTTTCGGCCGAAAAGGGCTTGACTTCAACTGCGTCGCCAACGTTGATCAGCGGCAGCTCGCTCTCCAGAACCGAGAACTTAACGTTCATTCCGCCGGTCGAAATTATGCGGCAAAACGCCTTGGAGCCGTCGGGGGTATTGCCCGCTTTTTGCGACAGGTTGGCAACCACTCCGGCAAAGGGCGCGCGCAGCGTTGCATCGCTCAGCGCCCGCTCGGCCTCGCGCAGCTGAACCTCGGCCTGGGCAACTCCGCTGCGCAGGCGCGCCAGCCTCATTACCTCATCGGGAATCTCCGACATCTTTTCCGGGTCGTAGCCCTGACCGATCAGGGCGTCGGCCAGGTCGAGTTGCGAGCGCTCGAGCGAGTTACGGGCCGTTGTCAGCGCGTTTTCCAGCTTGAAGCGGTCGAGCTCGGCGAGAGTCTGTCCGGCGCTGACCTGCTGGCCGTTGCGAACCAAAATGCGGTCAATAACCGCGCCGCCCGACGAGGTGAAGCGCATGTCAACGTACTCGCCGGCTTCAACCTTGCCGTTGCCGACCAGGTCATAGGCAAACACCGTTGGCGTAACCGCTATGGTCTGCACTTCTGGCACGGCATCCTTGCGGATGGCCGTTGCCTGGCCCTCGGCTTCTTTTGCCGGCTCTTTGGAGCAGCCGGCAACGCACAGCGCAACCATGCCGGCAAACAAATATTTCAGTCTTTCCTTTTTCATTCTCCTTAATGTGTATATATATTAGGTGGTGATTAGAGTTAAAGTGGGGTTGGAATGCGGTCCCAGCGGCGGGCGTCGTCGTTGTCGTGGTCAACACTGTCCCAGATGAAGCCGGCAACGCCGACAATAAACGACCCCGGCAGCAGGCCCCAGTAGCGCGAGTCAGACGAGTTGGCAACGTAGTCGCCGGCCGTGAAGTAATAGTCCTCCTCAAAGGTGTAGTCGCTGATGGGCTGATTGTCTATCCATGCCCGGCCGTTGCGCCACTCCGGGCGCGCGCATTGCTGCTCCCAGGCAATGTAGCGCCCATAGAGCAGAGTGTTTTCGCGCGTCATTGCTATCCGTGACCCTTTCTTGGGAATCAGCAGCGGCCCGAACTCCTTGACCGTCCAGTTCATAACGGAGTCGAACGGCCACGCTTCATAGCAGATGAAATCACGCGGATTCTCGCTGTGGTTAATGCGTCGGGCAAGCTCGATCTGCCCCGGAACGTAGCCCAGCTCCGTTTCCTCGGCGCCGCGCACGCGATAGCGGCAGTTGCGAATCTCGAGGGTGTCGCCCGCAATGCCTACGACGCGCTTGCAATAATACTTCCTCATGTTCATTCCGAGCGTGTCCTTGCCGATAAACGGATAGTTGAAAACTATAACGTCGTTGCGCTCGACCGACCCGTAGCCCGGCAGGCGATAAACCTTAACCTTCTCCTCGTTGATGGCCGCAGGGATGTCAAAAATCCGCGCGCCCATCTTCCACTTGTTGACTATGCCGTAGTCGCCCGGAATGATGGTCGGCCTCATTGATCCCGTCGGTGCATGAAACGAGCAGCAGGTAGTAATCTGCATCAGCCAGTAGCCGCAATAGAGGCCTATGGCAATCCAGCAGACTGTCCCTACAAAGTTGATTACACGGTTCAGGATACTACGCATGGTGGTGAACTGATTGATTCATTGGTGTTGTTGTGCTGCAAAGTTAGGTATAAAATTTTACTTTATCTAATTTTTTCGGCAAAAAAAATCTTTCATTTTTTGCTATAATCGCCTGATAATCAAGGGTGTTATTTTGGTCAATCTGTCAACTTGATTTTTGTCGGCGTAACACGCAGGTAATCAGCGTGTTATATGCATGTATGGCTTAATGTGTTGATACTCTGCGCTTTACGCGAAATTACCGAAAAAGCATCCGCGTGCTGATTATCCGGCACGGGGTCAATATCTCTCAATTTCCATATGAGCCGGACCGCAAATTTAGACATAAAATTCCGATAACCGGCAAAAAACGCTCCAAAAAAAGTTACCGAGACGCATGTTTAAGTGCTTAGTTAGCAATGAGTTAAGTTTCGGTAAATTACCGATGATTTTACGGCGTGATAATATGCTGAGTATCAACATGTTAACATATGACCTCCAATTTGCGTCGTGAAGCTGGGGGCGAGGGCGTCTCGCCCTCGGCGTGCGTCGCGAAGCCACCCCCTTTGCCGCAGATGAACGGCCCGTGTGTCTATGGCCCGTTCATTTAAGCTCCATGAGCCAAACGATTGGGTTGTTGTTCTTGTAGTCATAATGATTGAGTATTTCTTGGTCGCGTTCCGAAAAATGCTTCTCAATACGCTCCCGCGATTCATCGGGAGACTCAAGAAAATAGTCATCGGCGATGTAGCCGCAAAGAGTGTTACCACTGGCAGACATTATATAAGGAGGCAAGAAAAGTTGAAACGGCTCTATGGTATTTCGAAGATAGTTGCGCGACTGCAAAGTCGAGCGGTCCACTATGCCTATATAGCGAGCGTCATTTGTTTGATGCGTAACAACAAGATAGTCTGTCAGCGGATAAACTGATATAAAGTCTGCCGGCATGGCTCCCCCGCTCATTTTATATTTAATTTCCTCAATGACATCCATCCTGGCACTCAAACGCCGCCATTCATCGGCCTCCTCGTCGGAAATCAGTCCGAGCTTATATTTCGGCTCAATATGTCGGCCGGAGATAGAATAGATGGTGTCAATAGTGGGGATATAGAGGCCTATTTCGCTGTTATTCAGCTGAAACGTCGATGGAGCAATCTCACCGCGTTTGATTTTGTAGGGAAACGCCGTGGCAACGACGGAATCGTTCTCAATCCATTCAACGGCAAACGGCGAACCCTCATGATAAGACGCACATGTAGCTATAAAAGAACTGTTGCTAAGCGCGAAAACGTGTGACGGCAATGTTCGCTCTAAGCTTTCAGAGCTAACCACGTTGCCTGAATAGTCATAGGTCATATACTTGGCTAATGGATTGTCAAGTACGGATATATGTTCGGGCGTTGCCGAGACGCATGATAACGAAAAATACTCCTCGGGGCCGGTGCCATAACGTCCAATTTTGCGTAGAAACTTTCCGTCAATATTGAATAGATATATCTGCTTGGCATTATCTCTGTCAACAACAACGATCGTATCACCGACGATAAATATGTCGGAGATGCGACCAATCAGGCAGTCATCGTTGGTTTCCAACGGAATAGCCCTAAGGCTCGCAACCTCCTTATCTAAAAAGCATGTATCGTCACTTTGGTCGAGGTTCAGCGACGGAATCGAGGCAACCTGCGATACCTGCACCGACGGAGTCGGCACCGGGTCAACGTATAAGTCACTATCGGTCACGGTAGCCTTAGAGCAACCGGCCAAGCCGCTCAGCAAAATGCCTGAGCCAACAATAAAGCAAATGGAATGTTTCATATAATCTAACTATCAATTGATTAACGTTTGTTTTCGGGGAATATTGCGCGATTACCAATCGGACGTCGCGAAGCCCCACCTTTGCCGCGAATGTGAGGGCGAGACGCCCTCACTCCCAGGTAGGTAATCGCAAATTTGCGTGATGGCCAAGCGGATGTCTCGGAACTGGGAGCGAGGGCGTCTCGCCCTCGTCTTGCGTCGCGAAGCCACACCTTAGCCGCAGCTGTGAGGGCGAGACGCCCTCACTCCCAGGTAAGCAATCGCAAATATTGCGTGATTACCAAGCAGATGTCGCGGAGCTGGGAGCGAGGGCGTCTCGCCCTCGGCTTGCGTCGCGAAGCCACACCTTTGTCGCAGATGTGAGGGCGGGACGCCCTCACTCCCAGGTAGGCAATCGCAAATGGGATGTTTCATATTATTTATCAATTGGTTAGCGGATGTAGTTGTATTTGGGGCGCTTGGGGGGCACGGAGTCGAGCAGGTGGCGGGCTTCGCGGCGCATTTGTTCGATGGCCGTGGAGTGGACTTTGGGCTTTTTCCAGCGCACTTCGTTGGCCTGGATGCGCATGAAAACCGTGTCGTTCTGCTCCTTGTAGAGGTTCATCAGCAGGTATTCCGGATATACCCGGTTGGGCACTCTCCAGGCCGACCGCCTGAAACATCTTTTTGCCCACTTCGGGTGGCCCAGCGCCTGGTAGTTGAGCCCGATGAGGTTCAGAACCATCGGGTCCGAGGTTTTCGGCAGCAGTTCCAGCAGGATGGCGTTCGACTCTTCGTAGCGTTCGAGTTTTTGCAGCTGTTTGGCTTTGTTGAAGTCGTTGACGATGTTTACTTCCTTGGCCGTTGCGATAAACAGCGCGGCGGCCACGACCCATGACCCCGTCGCCGCCGCGGCCGCCCACCGCGGCCTGAGCAGCAGCAGTCCGCCGGCAACGACTACCGCCCCGAGCACCCTGAACTCCAGGAACTGCAGCGGATACGACGCCATGCAAACCGCCATCAGCGCGCCCATAACTCCGCATAGCCCATATAGCCGGCGGCGCCAGTAGAGCAGGGCGGCTCCGATCATGGCCGCCGCGAACAGCAGCCCCACCGGCAGCCCATAGGCTATGGCAATCTGAATGTACTCGTTGAAAACGTAGGCCGGAGAGCCTGCCAGCATCTCTTCGCGGGGGGAGCCCAGCCGGAAGGCGAAATAGCCCTCCTGGGCGTCGCCATAGGCTCCCGCAACCTGCTCCCAGCCAACGCCTCCAAACGTAACGGCCCGGCAGCCGACCTTCCACATCAGCAGGCGCCCGAGGGCCGAGTCGGGCTTCAGGCAGTAGGCCCCGACCGCCAGCGCGGCCAGTCCGACGCCAACCACGCAGCCGATGGTCAGCAGCCGGCGCCGCGGCTGGCGGATGAACCATTCTCTATATATCCCCACGATTACTACCGCCGACCCGACCAGGGCCGCAAGCCAGCCCGTGCGGCTCAGTCCGCCCGGGAGCAACAGCGCTGTCATCATAACGTAGGCCGCAGGGAGCAGTTTCCCAACTACTCTCCGCGCCGACAGCCACAAATAGACGGCCATCGGAAATATCGCCCCGATAAAACACCCATAGGGCCCCGGGTTATAAAAAGACCCGGTGACCGGATAGCGCGGATGGCCGCTGCTAACCATTCCAAACAACTGCAACGCGCCCCAGACGGCCTCGACCAATCCAACCGCAACGATTGCATAACTCATTAACCTATAACAATTAGCACAAATCTTATTCATGGCTCAAATATTTATTTTTCATCTTCTTTTGATTATTTCTATTGGGGTTGGGTAACGCGGGCCTGCGCCGGATGGTTGTCGTAGGGGCGGTAGAGGAAACGCTGCTGCCCGTTGTCGTAAAACATCGGCATTTCTTCCTGGCCCGTGGTTATATTCTTGAGCCATAGCAGCGTATGCTTCGGAACCCGCTCAAATATTATGCTGTCGGCCTCGGCCCGGCGAGTTGCATGGAGCGTCCAGCCGTTGCGGTTGCTCCAGGTGTGGAGCTGATAAACATGGCCGGGCTTAACTGCGTTGTCGGCATTGACCGGCGCCATGTTGACCGCAACTATCCGCTGCGGCTGCTCCAGGGCCAGGACTATGGCCGTCGTGTCGGTCGGGCCGGTCGTCATGTCGCCGTCGTAGGCCTTATTTTTCGCGTCGGGCGGCGCAATGGCCTCGCCCCCCTCCTTTAGCCACTCCAACACCGAAACCTCGCAGGCTCCCGGCGTTTGCAGCCGATAGTAGCGGTAGTTGCCGCTCGCATCAAACGGATAGTTAACCACCTTCAGCTGCGGCATCGAGTCGAGGCGCCAGAGCGTGCGCGCGTCCGAAAAGTCCGGGCGGTTGGCGCCCTCGATCGTTGCGCCGATGAGGGTTTCGATTCTGCGGACCAAAAAATCCTTGACCGGATATTTGCGCCGCAAAACTATGCGTTCAACCTCGCCGCCGGCCTCAGGCTCGAACTCGGCATAGCGCACCCGCCCGCTGCCGTCGGCCGTTTTCTCAACCCAAAATGGCCGGCTAACAATCTGTTGCCGCCCTTGGGGATAAATCGTGACGACATACCAAACCGTCGGCACCGCCCGGTCAAACGCAACCTTGCCCCGGCCGCTCGGGCGCCCGCTGGTGAAGGGCTGCAGGCCGGTTCGCGCGCGGTGAAACGTTGCCAGATAGGGCACGCACCCCTCCAGGTCGCCGTCGACCGGCACCTCGATGCCGACCGCGCCCTCCGTAACGTCCAGCTGACAGGGCGACTCAAACCGATAGGGCCGGAAATCATCGGCCCGAAAAAGCGGGTCGGGCTGCGGCGCATACGTTTCGCGATAAACGTTCATCATCTCCGGCGACGTCCAGTCGTCGTCGCCCGGATAATACTTTATGCTCTCGCCGTGGAAGCGCACCCACTGGCGCGTTTGCGTGTCGAACGCCGCGCAATAATAATGATGCGCCCGCAGCGTTCGGTAGCCGATGGTGTGTTGAACCACGCACGGCACCCCTATGGCCCTCAGGTTCAGGCAAGTCTGAACCGCCTTGTCGCGGCAGTCGGCATCCAACCTCCCCTGCCGCTCCCTGATCGGCAGAATCGCATTATTATAATGCCATATCAGCTCCTTCAGTCCCCTGATTGAATCGGGAATGCCAACGTTTTCCATCACCCACTCATAGCGCTCGCGCGCCGTTTGGTTCCCCCCGTAGCCAAGAGCGGCCCTGTAGGGCAGCAGATACTCACAAAACTCCTCGAAGCTCAGCTCCTTGGCGTAGGCCGACGACTTCCATTGCCCATAGGCATGGTCGATATGCTCCCTGAGGAAATCGGCGCTCAAAATCGCCGCGTCGGCATAAACCCCGTCGGCCTCCGCCGACACGTGCCATCCCATATGCTTAATTAAAAACTCCGCAGCCTCATATTTCAGCGGCTCGGAGCTGTTGCCATACGTTTCCAAAACTTCTTCCAGCTGACCCCTATTGGGTCCCGCCGAGTCGGGCACTATGCTGCCGGCAAACCGACCACACGCCGTCAGAACCGCGACCGCCGCGGCGGCGACCCAATAAGCTGTCAGTAATACTCTCTGTTTCATAACTTCCTCTCCGTAGTTAAATCAATTATTTTACGATTTCCTCCCCTTAACCGTTCCCGAAATCTCAACGGTCAGCTCGCGGGGCGTATTGCCGAAAACGCTCACCGTGCGAACAAAGTCGCTAACTGCTTCCGCCTCCGAAAACTCCACCTCCAATATCGCCGACCCGCCCGGACGGATAGTGTCGGCCAGCAGGCGNNCCCGNGTGCAGTCACACGAACTNACAACCCCCTCNGCAACAAANNCCNCCNCNCCAACGTTTCTNACAACGAANCNGCAGCGCNCCGTGTCGCCCGCCGCAACCGNNCCCAANTCNNGCTCCTCGGCGTCGNCCACNAAGCTNNGTCAGCGCCTCGNGCTGCCGCTCACTCCGCGCCNNGANNGAATCGCTGCGCAAAACGTCGACAAACAGCNNCATTACCCGCGGATTCACCGCCGGGTCNCCAATGGCCAGCACCCGGTTCTCGCCGTCGACCAAAAAAGTTTGCAGCGCCCCGATTTCCGGAAACCCGTTAAGCCGATTCAGCGAATCCGCCTCGTCAATCCACATGGTCAACCCCGCATAATTATCGCGCCAAAGCAGTCTGCGGACATCATCCATGTTTGCAGGATTAATAATATTAACGAGACCTACCTGGCAATCAGTTCTTTTCGATAGCTCCGACAGCAGCTTCGGATAGCGAATCAGATGCAACCGACATGACGTACAATCATCCTTGCCTATGTAACGCACTATCTTAAACTCCTCAGTTGGGAAAGCCGCATTTACAGAATCACCATCCGTAGTAAAAAAGCCGACATCCGTAGGCAAAACCAAACTTTTACCAATCCAACTCACAAGGATTACTGCAATCTCTTCAACTTTTTTTTGCTCTATATCAGCTGTTGACGTATTATCGCTGCATCCGGCAAAGAGTGCGGCTATCGCCGCACATTGCCAAACGCAATTTAACCATTTAATCATTCGCATTTTTATATTCAATTAAAACATTCTTAAAACCATATTTATTAATTCTCACAAAATTTATAGAATATTAGCGCATTACATCCCTGCTCTATATCTCGTTCTGTTATAGAGTCAGCTCTCGGAAAACCGTACTCAATCAGACTTTTATATCGGGAGTAATCGTCATTCATATACCCAATGAGTCCTTCATGGTTAACGCCTACGATATTAAATATCATATTGGCCGCAGAAGACATGGAATTACAAACAATCTTCTTGTCAGCGTTGAGACCCACCATTGGTTGTGCGTACTGACCCTGAGACATTATCGCACACCACTTATCATTATACACATGTGGAGTCTCACTTAAATATGGATATCCTTTTTCGTTAATCTGGTCGTAGTCAAGATTTTCTTCAGACGGAATGACCTTATAGAAACTTATATGATGATATTGAGGCTCTTGGTCTTGAGCAAAGGTGAAATAGCCGGGATATCCATAAAAGTGATAATTAATGTTCCCGCTATTGTCTTTAACAAAATACACTCTTTTACCAATCATTTCAACATGATTTTCGGGCAAAGGCAGATAGGTTTGCTTTACCTCCATCGTTGAATCCGTTCGCCATACGGCAAAGTCAATCGGCTTCGGAGTAATGTGGGAATCAGGGCTACTTGACATACAGGTAAACAGGAAATCATTGTCTGAAAATGCCTCGATGTCACGTGCTACAAAAGGCAGGTTGATGGCTCCAGCATAACTGCCGTCGGCAAGCGAATAGCGCTGGATTCTTCTCGCGTAATTGTCTACGATATAGATTAAAGAGTCGTTCACGGTTGCCGCTGCAAGCTCAAGATATTCGTCCGGCCCTTGACCGCGCTTACTTAAATGATATACTAAATCACCTTGCAGCGTAAAGACAGTTGCAGTGCAATTTGACTTATCTACTATTATCATCAAAGAATCTTGGACGTATAATTTTGATACCTCTCTGAATAAGCCGTTTTCCGTCCCTTCTAATGCCAACCACTGAACATCGCGAATCAGCCCCGGAGACAGCGTGTCGAGGTTCTCTTCATAGAATACCGTATCTACCGAAGCATAGCCGGTATCAATATCCTGACCTTGTTTTTTACCGCAGCACGACAACAGAATACCTATAAAACCTGTCATCAATAACGCAAGTGAACTTTTAGATTTATGAGCCATAATACACAATTTATTGTTAGTAAAGTATAGGTGAGTTTTATCGTTTATCATACGACTCACCCATACTTTTATTAAACTTAAAATTTAAGCGGGATGTTTCGGGCACTTTTTAGGATTGCACCCACTACCACCTCCTTCACAGACAATAACTTTCACTTTACAGAGTATATCCCTAAAATATCCTTTTTCAAGAAGGACATTACAGTCCATGGCTATAGCGTCTCCATTCGGATATTCAAATCCGCCATCCTTTTCCCCATCTATTAGTCCTCCAGATGTATTTTCAGAATCTAAAAGCGCCTCAAGGTTGGCTAAGATAATATCATTTACCGGAGCCGAGAATGAATGCTGATTGTATAATTTAAGACCAAGAGCTCCAAACATGACAATTGCTGCCATGGATGCAAAAAATGATTTGTGTTTCATTAAGAAAATAGTTAAATGNTTATTAATTCTTTGTTATTCGAGAAGTGAGGATTGGGTAATGAGAGGTTTGCGGTTTCGCTCTTTTGGGAGCTTTTGTTTCATGGGCATAGGTGGTTAAGGAGGTTAGTTTTGGGGGATATATGTGTGTGTGAGGGAGATAGTTTTGCGAATAATCGGTGGGCGATTCAACGGCTTCCGACCGATGACCCGCGCCGAGTGCGCGGGCCATCGGCCATCGGCCTACTAATCGTTACACTTTAATTTTATCTTATTCAGTTTTGATGTACTTCTATATAAACTACTCCCGATTCGGTTACGATTTCGAGCCAAAAAGGAGAGTCAACGGTAACGGAAATTCCCTGGCGGAGCTCGGCAGCAGTGCAGTTTTGTTGATCAACGGAGTTTTCGCAGTGGAAGTAGGCGGTGAGAATCTCATTGTCTTCGGCGCCACGGATATCAACCGTCAGCGTTTCGCCATCGAAGTTGCCATACATAGGCATTGCGGGCATGCGGACTTTATCAGTTGCCTGGAACTTTCTTATTAAGATCACTTGACGTTGCCCCTCATTGCGATCAGGCTGTTGGGGGGTCTTTGTTGTATCGGCAAGTGAAACAAAAATGCTCATGGTCAGGGTGACCATTAAGATCAGAAGTTTTTTCATAAGTGATGTTTGTTTGTGAATTAAAGGATGCCGCAAAGTTATGGGTTCGAAATGGGATTTCCAAACTTTTTGGCGGAAAAAAGTCTTTCAAAAATCGCTGTAACCACCTGATAATCAGTTATGAAAATATTGCGAATCTTTCACTTTTCGGGTGCGGCGGCTATGGACCTGTAACTCAGTCGGTTACAGGCCCTCTGGAATCGTTGTCGGACAAAGGATTGAAAGATTTTGTTTACAAAAATCTTAGATAATTGACATTAAATGCAGTGAAAGAGGGGTGTTTATGTTTTCCAATTTCTCTTTCAGGCGAGTTTTCGTAATATAAACTGCGTTCGAACTTTTGCTGTAGAGCAGTGCGATAGTGCTTGGCGACATGCCCGAAACCAACAGCAAAAGCATTTTCCTGTCATTCTGCTTTAGGCCAAGACCAAGTATTTCTTCCCATAATTCCGGGTACTGGTTTCTGCAAACCGTTTCGATTTCGTCAATAAATGCGTTAGGTTTGAAATTGTTGATTTCAGTAGCTATAGCCTTATATAACTTTTTTTCGGCCTCAGGGCCCTGGACCCTTGAATATAGTTTCTCAAGCTTATTTACCCATTCAAAGCGTTTCAGGTATGCAACCGAAACTTTATTGCGAAGCTCCGCGCTGCTCTGCTGTGCTACTTCCGCTCGGAGCTGTGCGTCAGTCGCTTGCTGCGACAGATGCTCCATGTCCTTCTGCATATTCAGGATGGCCAACCGACGGTTTTCTACCTCCTGTTGTGCCCTCTGCAAATCAATTGACAGAATCTGAAACGCCTTGTCGCTCTCGTTGCGTTGCGCTTTGACCCGCAGACGATAAACAACGAAAAGCAACGTCAGCACCGCCAATCCAAGAATGCCGAATACCGTTAGATTCACTATCTGAGTCTTTTTTCGCTCGATCGCCTCATTCATTCGGCGCGATTTTTCTTCAAGATATTGATTTAACGATGACGACAAATTGCCCTTATACATATTAATTATATATGCATTGAGGTCACTTATGGCTTGATTTTGGTACGCAATGGTCTCTTCCGGGCTTCGTTTTTCCCAATACTCGATTGACTGTTTTACTTCTTCGTCCGGCTCAATGCCCATCTCATTCATAATCATTAAGATGGAGTCGGCTTTATCGTCCATCTCCAAGCCGAAATATGCACTGAATTGAATACTAAGAGCATGCGGATAGTTTTCGCCGGTTATAGCAATAGCGGAGTCGATATATTGCAGCCCCTCGTTGCATTGCGCCATCGAGACATAATCTGCGGCAACGTTTTGATAACAATTCTGCATCCATTTCCGGTGATTTATTAACTTTGCTTTCTCAAGAGCCAGAGAATCCCACCTAAGGCCCTCCTTAAAATCATTGGAAAAAGCATATATTCGCCCCAATAGCGACTCGATGCGAACAAGGTTAACGGTATCGCCTGACTCAACGGCCTGGTCGTGGGCATTGAGAGCCGCATGAAGGGCTGGACCATATTGGCCGGCGTTCAGATAAATGGCGCCGAGATAATGGTAGGACAGCATTCTATAGTGCGCATTGTTGGTTTGCGCGTAATAGTCTACGGCAATGGAAATCAGCGAGTCGTCGGTCAGGTCGATGTAGTTTTTGTCGTAGGCCTGGGAGAGCAGCAGGGCGTGGCGCGCGCGGCGTTCGCCGCTGAGCGTCGCCAGGGTGTCGATCCGTTGGAGCATACGCAAGGCGGAGTCGGGTTGCGACTCCATCAGGCTCTCGGCGGCGTTGAGGTCGC
>JAAVDE010000006.1 GCA_014801955.1 Bacteroides sp.
AGCAGCAACCCGGAGGTTGCGGCGGTTGACCAGGAGGGCTCGGTTTGGTTCAATGCTGCGGGTAGCGCAACGGTAACGGCTGAATGTCAGGGCTATGAGTTCTCTGTTCCTTTCGTGGTTAAGGAAGTCATTGCTCACGCGCTGAATGTGTTCCCTGTGGAGGCTGTGGGTGGCGTTGGCCATGAGTTTAGTCTGTTGGCGCTGCATGAGCCGGAGAATACGACTGACAAGTCGGTTACTTGGGAGTCGTCGGACCCAGAGGTGGCTACTGTCAGCGAGGATGGCCGCGTTTCGTTGGCCGCTATTGGTTCGGCGCAGATAACCGCCCGCAGCGGCGAGCACTCTGCCGTATGCGCCGTTACTGTCGATGAAACCGTCGGGTTGACCGAAATGGCTTCGACCGGCGTTGTTATCGATGTTGTTGAGGGCGGCATCGTTGTTCGTAACGTTGATGCCGGCGAGTCAATCGCGGTTTACTCTGTTGACGGCAAGGTGGTTAATGGTGCCATCGCCGAGGGCGAGGAAACCAAGCTGAACCTTGCTGCCGGCATCTATATCGTCAAGGTGTCGCCGGCAACAGTCGCAAAAGTTCTCGTTAAGTGAATTAGTCCTTTACTTGATAAACACACGCTCCGGGGAGGCTTCGGCCTCCCCTTTTTTTACGCAGAGAGGGATGGCTATCAGATTCATATAATAAAAAAGCACGAGTTCAACCCAGGGGGAAGAACTCGATTTGATCTTTTTTATAGTGCAGTTAGGCGCAAAGGGGCCTCCTAAGTACACTTTAATTACTGCAAAGGTAGTAAAATTCTACTTNAATAACAAGTNGCGGGTAGTTTTTTCTNCAAAATTAACATGGCTCTTTNATTTAACCCTAAAAAGCGCTTTTCATTCCGTCTAAGCCCAAGGAATGTAAGCCTCCGATTTGCGATTCATGAGTGACGCGAAGCNGGGAGCGACGGCGTCTCGCCGTCGTGCTTTCGCGACCAAGGTTTGCGGGTACGAAACGACGGCGGGACGCCGTCGCTCCCNGTTTTTNCTAATTNGTGAGGCGGAGGCGGATGTAGGAGGCGAGGAGGTCGGCGAGTTGGGGGAGGGGGAGCAGGGAGGAGTCGAGCGAGAGGTCGTAGGTTGCGGCGGCGCCCCAGGGGGAGTCGGTGTAGAAGCCGTAGTAGGCGGCGCGGAGTTTGTTTGTTTTGCGAATCAGGGCGCGGGCGTCGGCTTCGGAGGCTTTGTCGCCTCGGGCCATTACGCGGNTGATGCAGGCCTCTTCGGGGGCATGGATGAAGAGGGAGATTCGGCGGGGGTGGTTGCGGAGAATGTAGTCGGCGGTGCGGCCAACGATTATGCAGCTTTTGGTGTCGCCGAGGTTGCGGATNGTGTCGCTGACGGCGCGATAGGCGGTGTCGTCGTAGGAGTAGGCGCCAACGGANGTCATCGGCTGGCCGAANGCGGAGCCGAACACGTTGCCGAGAAACGACGGGGTGCGTTCGTCGGAGTGTTCGAGCGTGTCGGCAATGAGGCCCGAGCTTTTTGCGGCGTCGGCGAGNAGTTTTTTGTCGTAGAAGTCAATTTCGAGGCGCTCGGCGAGCAGTCGGCCGAGTTCGCGTCCGCCGGAGCCCATTTGGCGGCCGATGGTAATGACGTAGGGGAGGGAGTTGGTTTTGGGAGTGTCGCTCATTGGTTGATGGTTAAGGCTTNGCGGAGTTTTTCGAGGGCGNTGGCAATCATTTNGCGGGGNAAGCCGACGTTGAANCGCATGTGGCCTTCGCCTCCGGGGCCGAACATGGAGCCGTCGTTGAGCGCGATGCCGGCTTTTTTAACGAACANGTCAACCAGCCNGGGCTGGNTNAGGCCGAGGGNTCGGCAGTCGAGCCAGATAAGGAATGATGCNTGNGGCCGGAGGGGGCGGATTTGGGGCAGGTGCCGGCGGCAGTAGTCTTCGACGAAGCGGACGTTGTTTTCAACGTAGGCGAGCATTTGGCGGCGCCATTGGTCGCCTTGGGGGGTATAGGCGGCAACGGTNGCGATCGGGGCGAAGATGTCGGGCTCGCAGAGTTCGCTGGCTTCGAGCCAGCCGAAGAAGCGGCGGCGCAGCTCCGGGTNNGGCACGACGGCNAAGGAGCTGACGATGCCGGCAATGTTGAAGGTTTTCGACGGAGCCTGGAAGGTTATGGAATTNTCGCGTGCGGAGTCGCTGACGGAGGCNAAGGGAGTGTGGCGATGGCCGAAGAGGGCCATGTCGCAGTGGATTTCGTCGGAGATGACAATAATGTTGCGCTCGGCGCAGAAGTCGGCGAGGCGNCGCAGGGTTTCGGGCTCCCAAACGATGCCGGCGGGGTTATGGGGATTGCAGAGAATCAGCAGCTTGCAGTCGCTGTCGGCCACGAGGGCGAGATTGTCGAAGTCCATTTCGTAGCCGCCGTCGGGGAGCTCGCGCAGGGGGTTGAAAACGACTTGGCGACCGTTNTTTTCCGGCACCAGGCGGAAGGGATGGTAGACCGGGGGCTGGATAATAATNTTGTCGCCGGGGCGAGTCAGGGCNTTGATAGCCATTCCGATGCCTTTAACGATNCCGGGAATGAAGGCGAACCATTCGGGGTTGACTTCCCAGCCGTGGCGGTCGCGGAGCCAGGAGGTCAGGGCGGGGCGCCAGTCGGGGTGTTCGNCGGTGTAGCCGAAAATGGGGTGATCGAGGCGTTGGCGCAGGGCGTCGATAATGAANTCGGGGGTTGCGAACGCGCAGTCGGCCACCCAGAAGGGTTCGGCGTCGGAGGTGTTGAAATATAGGGGGAGCTTTTCGTAGGCCACGGCGTTGGTTCCGCGGCGGTCTATGATTCGGTCAAAGTCGTAGGCGGGGGTCATTTCAGCTGCTGCTTTGAAAACGTCAGNGTGATTTTTGCTTTCGAGGGGAGGAGTTCAACCATCGAAGGCATGGCAATCATCGGCGACATTCCTGAGAGGGTCTGGTCGGTGGAGCTGACGGCGTAGTATGACGAAGCGGCGTCGTCCATCACCATCGACACCGGCGTCAGCACGAANGTGAAGTCATCGGCGGCGATGGAGCCTTTTTTGTCGATCATCTCCATCAGGTAGTTGCGCATGTTGCCGAAGTCGTAGGTCATGGTGTTGGAGTTGAGCTCGGCGGTGAANGAGGTAACGTCGTCGGGGAGCTTGTTGGCGGCAAAGAATTTGTCTTTGTCTTTTTTNAGCACCATCAGCAGGTATGTCGGCGGGTTGATTCCGCGGCCGTTGGCAATGGAGTCGGCGGGGATGGTGAAGGTCATCGTGTTGATGAGCGAGAGGGTCGACACCGTTGCGTTGTCGTAGGCCGAAATAACGTCTTCGATGGGGAAGCGGAGTTCAACGTCGCGACCGGCTGGGCTGACGATAACGGCGCGTCCGCTGTCGGCCATCTGGTCGAGGCTTTGGGCCATTTGGAGGTCGATGCAGGTGTTGGAGGGCACTTCGGGGGCCGACACCAGTGCGTAGGAGAAGAGGTGCTGGAGCGAGTCAACGAGCTCGCCCTTGTCGTTCTCGATCATTGAGCGCTTCTGGTAGTAGAGGAGCAGACGGGTGTCGGATACGCGCGTAACGCGGCCCGAGCCGAACGTGCAGCGAACGTAGACGCCGGGGAAAATGTCGTTGGCAAAATCGTCGGGCGAGTTGAAGAGCGGGCGCGTTGCCGGGTTGGCGAAAGCGTCGAGAATCTTCTGGCCGAAGGCGGTCGGCAGGTTGGCATAGGCGAAGCGGTAGCTGCTGGCGGCGTTTTCGTCGCTGATGGCGCCGCCAACGGCGGTGAACATGCCGGTGCCGTGGCAATCATCGGGGCCGGGGTTGGCGTTATAGAAGCCGGTCGAGGCATAGCGCGTTCCCTCGGGGAAGTTGGAGTAGATGGGGTAGGGGAGAGTGTCGGAGAGCGGATAGACCTCGAAGCCGATCGGGGCGAGCGAGTCACCGACGAAACCGTCTTTGTCGAACACCAGCTGGAGCTTCACCGAGTCGAGCTCAACGCCGGTAACGTCGATGTTGGTCGACGGGAAGAGCTGCGCAACGAAGTCGGCGCGCAGGGTGCCGTAGGTCGGGGCGTCGATGGCGCCGAGCAGCTGGGTCGTTGTTCGCGACTGCACGCTCGGGTTCAGAATCGACCGGGCCTCGATTTTGAAAGAGTCGGCAATGACGATTGCGAACTGGTCTTGAACGAGCGCGGCGCCCGGCATCAGGGTGGCGCTGGAATTGTCGCAGGCGCAGAGGGCGCCGAGCATCAGGGCTGAGGAGGCGACAGACAGGAGGAGTTTTTTCATTTCTCGGGGTTGAGGAGTTTGGCGTAGAAGTCGGCCAGGATTTTGGGATCGGTGGTTAGCTCGGGGCTGTTGAGGAGCAGCGGTTTGCCGGTAGCCTGGGCGTAGGCAACGAGCTCGGGGTCAACGTCGGGCTGGCCAACGATGATAGCGTCGGCATGGTCCATTGCCAGTCGGCTGAGATTATGGAAGTCGAGCGGCTTGTTTTTCACGGCCGAGAGGAATCGGTCGGTAATGCCGTCGGTTCGCATCTGCTTGTAGGTTTTCGGATCGAGGGGTTCGACCGGGGCCAGGGCGTCGTTGGTCAGGATGTAGACCACCTTGGCCTTGCGAAATACCGGGTCGTCGTTATAGACTCTTTTCAGGTAGGGAGCCATCAGGGCGGTTATCCAGCCGGAGCAGTTGATAACGACCGGGTCCCAGCGGAGCTTCTTGGTAGTTTCGGCAACGCCGCGCACGAAAAACACCGTTCGTTCGCCGTTTTCGTCGGCGTGGCTAACGGTTTCGAGCTGAGGCGAGGGGTGGCGTTCGAAATAGTCGTCGTTGTCGATAAAATAGACCTGAGCGCGGGTTGACTGCATCGTTGCCACCTTGATAATCAGGGGGTGGTCGGTGTCGTCGATAACGATGTTGATGCCCGACAGGCGAATAACCTCGTGCAGCTGGTTGCGGCGCTCGTTGATGTTGCCGTATTTAGGCATGAACAGGCGCACTTCGTAGCCGGCCTCCTGGGCCAGGCGGGGCAGAGTGTTGGAGAGATCGGCCAGGGGCCCTGCGGGGAGGTAGGGCGTAACTTCCTGGGAGATGAAAAGCATTTTAGGTTGGCTCATGGGCGGGAGTCTAAACTTCGATTGGGTATAAATAGTGTGCAAAATTACGAAAAATTTCCGTAAAAACAAAATTCGTTCTCTGAGTGTTATATAAGCAAACGTTTAACTATTACAAAAAATTCAAGTTATGAAACAGACTACTTCCTTCTGGGGCCAGACCAAATTTTGGTGGCTCGTTATGGCAATCGGTGTTCTGATGATTATTGCCGGATTCGCTTATTGGTTCTTCCCTGCAATCGGCTATGCGGTTGCGTCGGTACTTTTCGGCTGGATGCTTATCGGCGCCGGCGTTGTTCAGCTTTGTGTCAGCTCGGGCGAACATCGTCCTCGCGGCTGGGGCTGGTGGCTTGCCGGCGGCGTGATTGATTTGTTTATCGGCTTTATGCTGGTTCGCAGCGTAACTCTGGCCGAGGCAGTGTTCCCCTATTTTATCGCCATCGTGTTCATTTTCTGGGGCGTTGGCGCGCTGGTCGGCTCAGTCAATGGCCGCGGTCGCAAATACTGGTGGCTGCAACTCATCAACGGCGTTCTGCTGCTGCTGATCGGATTCTTCTTCATGGAAGCCGGCTATCTGGCCAACATGGTTAACGTCAGCTTCCTGACCTCGCTGGCCTTTATCTACTGGGGTTTCTCGCTGGCCATCGGTGCCTACGACATGAAGCCCGGCGTAGAAGCCTGAACGGCCCGTCCGTAGAATAACAAAACAGTTGACAAGGTGCTGTGTCCGCGCAATGGCATGGCGCCTTGTTATTTCTTGAACTAAAAAAGTTTTGTTTACTTTTGGAAGTTTGAACAAAGTTTTGTAAATTTGCCCGGTGAACAGATTAAACCTCCCGACTTATTATCAGTCAAAGAGGTAAACACTTGAAATGGATTCTGATATGAACATGACTACTCTCTTTCGCCGCATTTATGCGTTCGCCGCGGCCGCGATGTTGACCGCCGGGGCTGCCAGTGCCCAGGGCTACTTCGATGACGACATCTATTTCGACGCCGCTAAAGCCAAAAAAGAAAAGCAAGCCAAGCAGGCCAAACAAACCAAGCAGCTGACGCCCGCAGCGCAGCTGACGCCCGCCCGGCAGGTTCAGTCCGTGCAGACCGAGGCCGACTATTCGACCGGCTCGGTGCGCTCGGTCGATGAATATAACCGCCGCGGCTCCTATAAGCCTCAGTCCGGCTCGGCGACCACCGACCTGGGCGAAAACTTTCAATACACCCGCCGCATCGAACGCTTCTCGAACCCCGAAATAGTTATCAGCAGCAACGATCCCGACCTGCAATATTACTATTCCTATGCCGACGACGAACTCGCATCGGTAACCGGCTCGGCCACTCCCGCGACTGTTAATATCTATGTTAATAACCCCGACCCTTGGGACGGCTACATGAACCGCTACTTCTACTCCTCGGCCTGGAGCTGGGCAACATGGCCTGTGTCGTACTATAACCCCTGGTGGACCTATAACTACTGGGGACCGACATGGAGCTGGACCTGGGGCCCGTCGTGGGGCTGGGGTCCGTCGTCGAACTGGGGCTGGGGTCCCTCGTGGGGCTGGGGTCCCGGCTGGGGCCACGGACCTTCGTGGGGCGGCGTCAGACCTCCTCAGCATCATCCCTCGCCCGTTAATCCCGGCCACTGGGCCGGCTCCGGCGCTTCGCGTCCCAACGGTCGCCCCGCCTCGCCCGGCTCGGGCTCGAGCGTTGGCCGCCGTCCGGCCGGAACGCATCCCACCTCGAACGGAACCACTCCGTCGGGCGTAGGTCGCAGGCCGTCGGGCTCCAGGCCTTCGTCGACCGCCACCTCCGTTTCCGGCGCTACGTCGGGCCGCACTTCGGGTCGCACCTCGGGCCGCAGCTCGAGTGCAACGAATAGTTCGAACAACTCCTATAACTCCAACCGAACGTATAATTCCGGCTCCTCCAACAGTAATAACTCCTATAACTCCGGCAGTTCCTATAATTCCGGCCGTTCGTCGGGCCGCTCATCGGGCGGATTCTCCGGCGGTTCATCCGGCTCAGGCCGTTCGAGCGGCGGTGGCCGTTCAGGTGGCGGACGCCGTTAACTCTCCTCAAACCGTTAGCTCTTCTCAAACCGTTAACCCTCAACTCTCAATTCAAGAATGAAGAAACTCGCTTTTGCTTTGGCCTTCAGCGCCGCCGCGCTTGCTGCCGGCGCACAAAGCTCGGTCGACTACTATAACCTGTCGCAGTCGCAGCTGCGCGGAACCGCCCGCTACATGTCGATGGCCGGTGCCTTCGGCGCCCTCGGCGGCGATATTTCAACCCTGACGCAGAATCCGGCCGGCATCGGCGTTTACCGCTCCAGCGACATAACCGCCACGCTCGACATTGACCTGCGCCGCACCACTCTCGACAACACCGGCTCCCAGCCCTATCGCAACGCCCAAACCAACGTTGCCTGCAATAACTTCGGCTACGTCGGCGCCGCCAAAACCGGCAGCTCCATAATGCCCTACTTCCAGTGGGGCGCGGCGTATAACCGCGTGCAGACCTTTAACCGCTATTATCGCGGCTATTTCCCCGAAATCGCAACCTCCTGGACCAACCAGGTGGCAGCCGCCAGCGAGGGCTACACCTCCCGCGAGCTGGAAGGGCGCGTCAACTCCGACAATCAGATTGTTTATGACCCCTTCTATGACTCCGACGCCGACTGGCTCAGTGCGCTGGCCTATAACTCGTTTCTGATCAACGGAGGCCGCGACGGCAACTATGTCGGACTGTTTCAGAACGGCTCCACCGGCAATGCCGAGGTTGAAGTTGAGGAGCGCGGCTATATCGACGAATACACCATTAACTTCGGCGGCAATTTCGCCGATATGATTTACTGGGGACTCGGAATCGGCATCCGCGACCTGTCGTTTACCCGCTATGCCAACTATAACGAGCAGATTTCAAACGCCCTGGTGCCGGTTGACCCCGACAACACCGACCGCCTGGGCAACGGCGCCGCCGAGTGGGGCATCGACACTTATCAGTCCGTGTCGGGCTCGGGAGTGAACCTCAAGTTCGGCCTGATTTTCAAGCCGGTCAATGAGTTCCGCCTCGGTTTTGCCGTTCATACTCCGACCTGGTATAACCTCCAGTTCAACCAGAGCGCGCAGACCACCTACGGCCTGGGCCGCATCGAGGCCGATAACTACTACACGTTCGACAACATGGCCGGCGGTCCCGACGAGGGCAACCCCTTTGCCGACACCGGCAACGGCTACTGGTCGCGTTCGTGCAAGTCGCCCTGGCGCCTGATGGCATCGGCGGCAACGGTTATCGGTGGCCGCTTCATCCTGTCGGCCGACTATGTCTATGAGGCCTATCCGTCGATGGGCGACTCAGGGCTCGACTCCTCGGTTGAAGTGTCGGACGACATCAAGCGCTACTATGCCGGCTCGAACGAGCTGCGTGTGGGCGCAGAGTTGCGCGTGACTCCCGGCCTGTCGATTCGCGCCGGCTATGGCATGAAAACCTCCGGAGTGAAGGCCGACGCCCGCGAAGGCCGCGATTATGTCTACACCAGCGGCGTTTCGTCGATGTATACCTTCGACGGCACCCGCAGCAACATAACCGCCGGCATCGGCTACCGCTGGAGCCAGTTCTATGTTGACCTGGCCTACGTTCACTCCACCTCAACCGCCAAATGGAATGCCTTTACTCCCTTCCCCCGCCAGGCAAACGAGGCATATAGCCTCGCCGCCGGTGCCAAGTCCGGTCCTACCGCCGACCTGACCGACACGAGCAATCGCCTCGCCCTGACCCTGGGCTTCCGTTTCTGATACACCAACAAACTTCTACAATAAGCAAATTATAACTGGGAAATTAGACCCCGGGCAGCCGCGAGGACTGAAGTGACCCCAAAAAGTTGGACGGGTTAAACACTATCCAGTTATAGAAAGAGTTCGGTATTGCACCGGGCTCTTTCCTTTTAACCGGGATTTGATTCTTTTATTGTTATAATAT
>JAAVDE010000007.1:0-19251 GCA_014801955.1 Bacteroides sp.
AGGATGTCCGCGCTGTCTATGACCCTCCAAGTATCGGGAGTGTACTTACTTTTGTCGTGAAATTCGCGGGTAACGTATCCCACGACATCATGAAAAGTACCGCTTTTAAGAATTCTCGCAAACATACGCTACCTCCTTATTAGGTCTTAATTTTCTCAAGATGTCATACATTGTATCTATGACCGTGAGTAGTTTTTGCGCTGCTCGGATGGTCTTGAATCGATTGAGCCATGTGATTGCCTGATTAAAATCTGGACTCAGACGCAGGATTCCCTGCGCTATTTTCAGCTCAGTTTCGTTCAGTCGGCTTACGATAGTGAGCCGGAATGCGCTGTGGCGGATAAACTCCGAGAGTTTCACGCCTGCGCTTTTGGCGTGTTCCTTTAGGTCGAAGTATTCGGCATCAGTGAGCTTGATTGTCACGACACGGTCGCGCTTCTCTTCGGTCGGTTTTGAGGGACGACCGCCCTTTGATTTGGATGTGTATTTCATTAGTTAAACTGTTTGATGTGATTACAATGGGGAAAGCAAAGAGCAGCGTGGGCTGCGCAGTTTCGGGGACGTTTTCGGAGAAAAATATCATGAAGAACTCGCTGATGTCCGTGGCTGACAAAATTATGCTGCGCAAAAAAGCTCTTGTTGAATCTGTTAACGATGAACTTAAAAATATCGCCCTGATAGAACTCAAGGCATCGGTCTTTCGCAAATTTCATCACCAATGCCTTAAGTGCTATCCCTGCTTACTGCTTTTTCCCAAAGAAACCCTCAATCTCTTTGGAGTTTGTAACAGATAACTAGCTAACTGTGTTATGATTGCTTATATCGAACTCACGTTACCTTATGATTGCAATGATATAGTAATTCAGACGGTGGAAAACAACAAATCCCGACTACAGATGCCATTGGTCGCGTGAGTCGGGAGAATTTTATAGTTAATCTTCGTACATGCCATGTTCTCTATGAGCAATCCATCGAGAATGCTGTTTATTTACATTTTTATATTTCGCAAACAAGTCCTCTTTTTTAGATACCTCAATTTCATCATTAAGTCTTTGAACGGATAATCCAAAGGCCGTAGCCATAAGAGAATAAGGAATAGTAATACGATTCTCCTCAACTACATTAGGAATACGCAGTATCTTCTTGTCAATATACTTCACGTCGGAAAAGTCTAAGATTGGCATTCTCATACGGTTGTCATAACAACCGCCTCCTGTATATATTATCGGTCGGTTCTGAAGTGCATCGCTGAATGCAGACTTTATAAACCCTCTTGATATTGTATCTTTGTGAAGAAAATCAGTCAGATTCCTTATGATAGTGTCAATATTACCTTTGAACTCATTAAAGGCTTTTTTGAATACTTTCCTTGGAACATCCTCCAATTTTTTATCTTGGCTGAAATCTATTGTCCTAAACCTATGCCTATCTTCATATTCGAGAAAGAAGTTAAGACCCTTGGCTATAGACTCAAAATGATATATATGCGGTTCTCCGTTATCCTCGATAACAAAGAAGGAAATATCAGTAGTACCACCTCCAATGTCAAGCATTATGCTCATGCCCCTTGGGATACGGGAGTTAGTTGTCAGTGAACGTAATGCCGCATATGCTTCCGGAAGTATAATCAAGCCATATTGCATTTTCAAATCTTCCGAGTATTCATATTTCGGAATCTTGGAAAGTAACTCTTCGTATGGTGTTGCTAAGAACTTCTCAAAATCGTTCTGAAAAATATCTTCTACCAATCTGATTGCCTGAATCAGATATCCGCAAGCCAATATCTTTAACCGATTAAATGTAGCTTTACTTGCAGGAATACCCATCTGGATAGAAAAGTCCATTCCGAATCTCTCCTCCAGCCTGAAAATAATATATGCAAGATACAATACGGTTAAATCTTCATGCTTTATCTCATAGTCCCACAAATATGCTGAGAAAGTCGCCTGTTTGAAGTATCGATAAATCATCGGATACTCCACAAGTGAGTCTTCATACTGTTTCTTTCTGTGAGCGTAATTCCTTTTAATTCGCTCACATTCAGACTCCCAAATTTTTATATCTTTTTTATATTGGGAGATTTGCTGATTACGGCGTTCTACAGCTCTATTATACTGTTTTTTCAATAAAGTACACTGATTTAGCCAGCTCTGATATTCATCTTTTTGCTCGTTTGATGCTATCAGTAGTGGATTTATCGATTCAGGGATTGCAGAGGCTAAATCTATTTCTGCTGGTTTGGGAGGATAAACGGGTTCAACAGGCATAGGCAAACCTAATCTCGTACCATTCATGTGAACCCATTTCCTCATTCTTTTCTCATAATCCAATTTTAATTTCTGGCATTTCTTATACCATATTTTCATTGGGTTTGATTTACCTTTCTTTTGTGGCAAAGGATGCTCAATTCCATATAAATCCTTATAAGGGATCGTCATGGTCATACCACCATCAGTGACGAATGTATAAACTGGCTGAGGAGGCATTTTAGGTTCATTTACCACAGGAATATCAGGCTTGACAGGTGGGACCGGGAGAGTTAATTCACCCGGATTTGCAACAATTTTCCTTTTGTGTGAAATAAGGCAGGATTCCAAATCAATACTGCCATATCGTAAAGTATGGTTTTTATTGATCTGAATAATTGAAGGCAACGCATAAACACCATCTTCCCATTCATAAAACTCATAGGTTTTATGTGATGGGGTATCCGAGTTTTCAATACAGATTTTGGTTTGATGTGTCCCAAAATCAAGTCCTATTGTTATCGCCATATTATCATTTCATTACTACTTTAGATAACGACACGAGAGAGTGTGTTATTATCGGAGGGTGTGATGAGTTTATCTTTTCAAATACGGTATCTTTGGACGTGTGCAGCATTTTAAGACGGTTATTTGCCAGTTGAAGTCTGTTTTTAGCTCTGGAAACCTCCTTTTCATCGCTTAGCCACTCGATATTCTGTTCCTCATCTCGTATGTTTCGTTCCTCTTTTTTTATACGTGCGGCATAATATTCTTTAAGCTGACGGAGACGCAGTTCTCTTTGAGAATCATCCTTAATGGCAATCTCAGCCTTTCTTCTGATTACATAATCGGAGATATAGGCAGTAAAATCACTTTCCATATTGGCACATGCTTCCGCAGACAAGTAATCAGAAGTATCACTCGTTTCCAGAAATTTGGCGTTATCCTGAATATCTCCAAATATTTTCATGTTGACAACCTCATCAGTTATTGTCATATCCTTGTCAACATTATATAAGACAGGCACAAGAGTGTCTGATGATACCTCCTTGCCCATAATTTTTCTTTTTGTTGATACAGAATATACCGCAAGATAATAAACTCCTTTAGGAATTTCTATCTCCTCCGGAATACAATAGCCTAACTGAAAGGTTTTTCCAATATCAGTTATTGCTTCTTTGAAATGAACCGATGCCGCTATTATTATCGGATTATATATATTTACATAGTCGGCATTCTTGTTATCAAAAGCATATTCTTGTTCAAATGTAAGAACTCTCTTCCCTGTTTCTCGGAAATCCTCCAGAATATCCTGCCTATATGTTCTAAATAAATCTTCAAAATCCGAACCGAGCGGTTGATTGGCAGTTATAAAGTTAGTCAGAACGGTCGGGGTGCTTCTCGGAACCCCTAAAGAATATTCATGGGAATTGACCCGCTCAAACACACAGGTTTTAAGCTTTTCGGCAACGAGCATCCTGACATAGTTTTTCAGTTCCTCTTCCGTGACATATAGCTTTTGGTCTCGGATTTTACTAATCTCATTCTGGAAATAGATGTCATTGGAAAGCGCATTAGTCATGCCTTCCTCAACTTGATCTAATTGTATCTTTTGATTTTCAATTGCTTTTTCGATGTCTCTAATCTTCTTCTCCTGAGCCGCTTTTGATAAATTCATACCATAAAGGTCATTTTCAAGTTGAAGAAATGCCTCGGTCATTTCTTCAAGAATCATCTCTAAATCGCCGATAACTCCTTGGAATACTCCGATTCGTTCAAGAAGACGGTCATATATCAACTCCTGTATTGAATCCCGAACCACAAGATTATAGATATGCACTTGCGCAGCCTTTTGACCGAAACGGTCGATACGACCGATACGCTGTTCCACAACCATTGGGTTCCACGGAAGGTCATAGTTTACCAGATGAGAACAAAACTGCATATCGAGCCCCTCCGAACCCACTTCAGTGGAAAGTAGTACGCAGAAATCCCGGCAAGCTTTGAACTCCTGAATTATCTTCTCTCGTTCTTTTATGTCGCCATGAATAGCAAAGACCTTATAGCCCATTTTCTGAAGCTCGATTGCAAGGTATCTTACAGTGAACTTAAAGATAGAGAAAACTATCACCTTAGATGCGCCGGCAGTTTTGACACCATTGAATATTTCGACAAGATTATCTATCTTGGAATCAGGGAGATTATTCTGAGAAGATACATCGTTGCAGAAGGCTTCAACATCACAGTCATTATCGGTAAATAACCGATAGCCATTGACGCTGCTTGCCACCATACGCTTCTTCTGAATAAGACCCAGTATCGCACCCTTAGGTATTATTTCCTCGCCATAGATGTCGTATTCAACACCACCTTTACTTTCAAGATAGTTGTCAATTACTTCATCGTAAATCTCTCGTTCTCTTTCCGAAAGACAAATGTTTATCTTGTGGGCTTTACGTTCCGTCTGCTGTCTTTCATCAGTCGATACCTCACGCTTACGAGTCCTTGAAAACACGTTGTTTATTGAACTCATTGCAGATATATCACTCTGCAACTGAGCCCTTAATGCAAGAGAGTCTTCCTTGTCAAGCATCTCTAAGATTTTTTCATACAACGGGATGCCGGAGTACAACTCTTTTACTGTTGAATCAGTGGAGTATATCAACTCACCAATCTCATGAGTCTCTTTGATTTCGCTGTTGGTCAATAATTCCTTAATGGCGGGCAATGGTTCATTTGCATTAAGCATTGAGATTGCTTTTACAAACGGCCTGTTGGCACTTATAAGGTTGCGGAATACCTCTTGGTTATCAAAATCGTAAGGTTCAAGAAGGTGTAGTAGGTTATACAAGTCATTTTCTCCGAGCATAATAGGAGTAGCAGTAAGAAACACTACTGAATCCGCATAGTCAAGTATGCGTGTCATTCCCCGGTATGTCTGCGTCTCGTTATTACGCATCTTATGAGCCTCATCGCACAACACAACAGAATATTTGCGTTGACCTGATTGCAGAAAGTCTATCAAGGTATTGGTAGGCCCGGTATCGTTATAACTTTTGATGTCATCCTTTCTTTTAGCCCTTATTTTCTCATAGTTCAAAATTCCTCTGGCATTTTGCGGATGTGCCTTCAGGTCTTCAACCGCATCATTCAGGGATTTGTATATCTTGAATGAAAGTCCGAACTTTTCTTGCAGTTCGGTCTGCCACTTGATTTTAAGGGAATTAGGACAAACAATCAAGGCTGTCTTAAATTCTTCTCTCGCCTTCAGTTCTAGAAGGATATGTCCGGCTTCAATAGTCTTACCAAGACCGACTTCATCCGCAATGAGGATACGGCGGGTATGAGAGTTGAGGAATTTAAGCAGTGGCTTGAACTGATATGCCTTAAATAAGGTCTTCGAGGCTTTTAGCGATGATATTGTATTGTTATTGGAATTATTGATTTTGTACGTCGTGTTGACAAGCACAAACTGGTCACGATTGCCAAAAATTCCCTTACGCACACGTTCAAACGGGTTTTCAATTTCAAAAAAGCCGTCCAAATGTTGCTCTAAACAATCTTCAATTTTATCATTATATCTAATCCGATATAGTTGTCTTCCTCTGGCCGGAGGACATACTTCACAGACTATTCCTTTTTCTTTAGTAGTGATATTGATAACTGAGTCTCCGGGATTAAACTTCGGCATTACGCTAATATAAGTTAAATAATTTAAGTTCGGTTGGTTCAAGGCGATTTATTTCGGTTGAAATGGGGTGTTGGTGCGGGGGTGGGGGCGTTGCGTTGGCATGGGGGTGAAAGTGAAAATTGCAAGCGATTGAGATTTAATCGCTTGCAATTTTTCAGGGTGCCCAGAACAGGACTCGAACCTGCACGCCTCGCAGCACTCGCACCTGAAACGAGCGCGTCTACCATTCCGCCACCTGGGCAAGGTGTTTTTGGTTGTTGGTTTGTTTCAGTGGTGCAAAGTTAGGGAGTTTTTTTGAGTTGTGCAAGTTTTTTGGGGATTTTTTTTGTTTTTGGGCGAAAAAAGTTTGTTTTTAGAGGTTGAAGAAGGTGCGGGCGTTGGTTGTTGTTGCGTTGTCGATGGCGGAGAGGGGTTGGCCGAGGATGTCGGCGAGGGTGGCGGCGATGTGGGGGAGGTAGGCTGATTCGTTTTGTTTGCCGCGCATGGGGACGGGAGCGAGCCAGGGGGCGTCGGTTTCGAGGAGGATGTTGTTGAGGCCGATGTGGGGGATGAGTTGGGGGAGGGGGGATTTTTTGAAGGTGAGGACGCCGCCGATGCCGAACATAATGTCGGGTTGGAGGCGGCGGAGGGCGTCGATGTCGGAGCGGGTGCCGCTGTAGCAGTGGAATACGAGCCGGGGGAGGCGTGAGGGGCGGGCGGCGAGGAGGTCGAGCATCTGGGGCATGGCCTGGCGGCAGTGGATGATGGCTGGGAGGCCGAGGTCGCAGGCGAGGTTGAGTTGGGCTTCGGCGGCTTGGAGTTGGAGGGGGAGGGTGGTTTGGTCCCAGTAGAGGTCGAGGCCGATTTCGCCGACGGCGACGTAGTCGCGGGGGTTGGCGCGGAGTTCGTCGGTTATGGTTTGGAGTTGCTGGAGGTGGGTTTGGGGGTTGACTTCGGTTGGGTGGAGGCCGGCGCACATTGCGGTGGCGTCGGGGCGGAGCCGGTGGAGTTGGCGGATGGGGTAGATTGAGTTGGCGTCGACGCCGGGGAGGATCATCATTTCTACGCCGGCAGCAAGTGCGCGGTCGATGGCCGCGCACTTGTTGTCGCCGTAGTCCGGCAGGTATAGGTGGGTGTGGGTGTCTATCACTTTGGGTGTCAGATGATGCCTTGGTCCATCATTGCGTGGGCTACTTTCATGAAGCCGGCGATGTTGGCGCCTTTCATGTAGTTGATGAAGCCGTCGGGCTGGGTTCCGTATTTTACGCATTGCTGGTGGATGTTTTCCATGATGAAGTGGAGTTTTTGGTCTACTTCTTCGGCGCTCCATTGGAGGTGCATTGCGTTTTGGCTCATTTCGAGGCCGGAGGTTGCTACGCCGCCTGCGTTGACTGCTTTGCCGGGGGCATAGGTTGTTTTGGAGTCGATGAATGCGTCGATTGCTTCGGGGGTGCAGCCCATGTTTGATACTTCGGCAACGATTTCAACGCCGTTGGCGATGAGTTGACGGGCGTCGTCGCCGTTGAGTTCGTTTTGGGTTGCGCAGGGGAGGGCGATGTCGACTTTTTGTTCCCAGGGTTTTTTGCCGGGGAAGAATTTGGAGCCGGGGAATTTTTCGGCGTAGGGTTCGACGATGTCTTCGCCGGAGGCGCGGAGGTCGAGCATGTAGTTGATTTTTTCGCCGGTGATGCCGTCGGGGTCGTAGATGTAGCCGTCGGGGCCGGAGATGGTTATGACTTTTGCGCCGAGTTCGTCGGCTTTGAGTGCTGCGCCCCAGGCAACGTTGCCGAAGCCGGAGATTGCAACTGTTTTGCCGGCGATGGATGAGTTTTTCATCTTGAGCATGTTTTCAACGAAGTAGAGGGCGCCGAAGCCGGTTGCTTCGGGGCGGATTCGGGAGCCGCCGAAGTCGAGGCCTTTGCCGGTGAAGGTGCCGGTGTGTTCGTCGACGAGTTTTTTGTACATGCCGTACATGTAGCCTACTTCGCGGGCGCCAACGCCGATGTCGCCGGCGGGTACGTCGCGGTCGGGGCCGAGGTTTTTCCAGAGTTCGAGGATGAAGGCTTGGCAGAAGCGCATGATTTCGGCGTCGCTTTTGCCGCGGGGGGAGAAGTCGGAGCCGCCTTTTGCGCCGCCCATGGGGAGGGTTGTCAGGGCGTTTTTGAAGGTTTGTTCGAAGCCGAGGAATTTGAGGATGGAGAGGTTGACGGAGGCGTGGAAGCGGATGCCGCCTTTGTAGGGGCCGATGGCTTTGTTGAATTGAACGCGGTAGCCGAGGTTGGTCTGGACTTCGCCGCGGTCGTCGACCCAGGTTACGCGGAAGGTCAGGATGCGGTCGGGTTCAACCATGCGTTCGATGATTTTTGCTTTTTCGAATTCGGGGTGCTGGTTGTAGACGTCGGCTACGCTGAGGAGCACTTCGCGTACGGCCTGGAGGTATTCGTTTTCGCCGGGGTGTTTGGCCTGGAGGTCGTTGAGGATTTTGTTGATGTCCATGGTTATATGGTTTTAGTGATATGGTTTTATGTTGTTAATTGTGTTTTGTGCGTAGAGAGGGGGTGGTGGGGGTTATTTGTTGACTTGGAATCGGGTGTCGCCGTTGAGGAAGTAGGCGACGATTTGGCGGGCGGCGGCAATGCCGGCGTTGATGTTGGCTTCGGCGGTTTGGGCGCCGAGTTTTTTGGGGGTGAAGTAAACGCGTCCGGGGAAGCGGGCGAGGAGTTCGTCGGCGTTGTCGGGGGCTATGTCGGCAACGTATTTGAGGTCGGGGCGCTGCTCGAGGGCGCGGGCGAGGCCGGCTTCGTCGATAACTTCTTTGCGGGCGGTGTTGATGATGACGCCGCCTTGGGGCATGAGGGTTATGAGGTCGTAGCCGATGGAGCCGCGGGTTTCGGGGGTTGAGGGGATGTGGATGGAGATGAATCTGTTGTTGGCGTAGAGGTCTTGAAGGGTGGGGGCGCAGTGGATGTTGTTCAGGGCCATTGTTGCGTCGGGGTTGGGGCGGCGGGAGTATGCGCTGACATTCATGTCGAAGCCTTGGGCTATGTGGGCCACCCGGCGACCTATGTTGCCGAAGCCTTGGATCCCGATGGTTTTTCCGATGAGTTCGGAGCCGGCGGTGCCGGCATACATGTTGCGCACGGCCATGATGAGCATGCCGAAGGCGAGTTCGGCAACGGCGTTGGCGTTTTGGCCGGGGGTGTTTTCAACGATGATGCCGCGGGCGGTTGCTGCGGGGAGGTCAACGTTGTCGTAGCCGGCGCCGGCGCGCACGATGATTTTCAGCTGCGGGGCGGCGGCGATGATGTCGGCGGTGATTTTGTCGGAGCGGATAATCAGGGCGTCAACGTCGGCCAGGGCTTCGATGAGCTCGGCCGCGGAGGCGTATTTCTCGAGCAGCGCGAGCTGATGGCCTGCGCTTTCGATTTCGCTGCGGATGCCTTCGATGGCTACCGGGGCGAACGGTTTTTCGGTTGCAACGAGGACTTTCATATCAGTGGGCTTTTTCGAAGTCTTTCATAGCCTGAACCAGGGCGTTGACGCTGGCCAGGGGCAGCGCGTTGTAGAGGCTGGCGCGGAAGCCGCCAACGCTGCGGTGGCCTTTGATGCCAACGATGTTGCGGGCGGCGGCGAAGTCGATGAACTCCTGCTCGAGTTCTTTGTATTCGGGGGCCATTACGAAGCAGACGTTCATGATGGAGCGGGAGTCGGCTCGTGCAGTGCCTTGGAACATGCGCGAGTTGTCGATGGCGTCGTAGAGCACGCCGGCTTTCTCCATGTCGATGAGTTCGAGTTGCTTAACGCCGCCTTGTTCCTTGTAGTAACGCAGGGTTTGGAGCGCTGCGAAGATGGGGAGGACGGGCGGGGTGTTGAACATCGATTCCTTGTTGACGTGGGTTTTGTAGTCGAGCATGGTCGGAATGGGGCGCGGGGCGCGGCCAAGCACGGAGTCCTTGACGATTACGAGCGTAACGCCGGCGGGGGCTATGTTCTTTTGGGCGCCGGCATAGATGAGGTCATATTTGCTGACGTCGACGGGGCGGGAGAAAATGTCGGAGCTCATGTCGGCAACCAGGGGCACGGGCGAATCGGGGTCGCGGCGCAGCTCGGTGCCGTAGATGGTGTTGTTCGTTGTGAAGTGGAAATAGTCAACGTCGGCCGGAATCTTGAAGTCGGGGATATAGCTGAAATTCTGGTCGCGGCTCGAGGCAACGACGTCGACCTCGCCAAAGAGGCGGGCCTCCTTGATGGCGTTTGATGCCCACACGCCGGTTTCCAGATATGCGGCCTTGTTGATCAGCAGATTGTAGGGGACCATGCAGAACTGCAGCGATGCGCCGCCGCCGAGCCAGAGAACGGAATAGCCTTCGGGCACGTCGAGCAGCTCCTTGACCAGGGCCGAAGCCTCGTTGATAACGGCGGTGAACTGCTTGGAGCGATGGGAGATTTCCAGCAGCGAAAGGTCCATTCCGGCGAAATTGCGGATGGCGTCGATAGTGTTGTTGATGGTGTACTCGCTCAGGATCGAAGGTCCTGCATAGAAGTTATGCTTCTTCATGGGTGTAATCGAATTTATGGTTAATGTTTCAATGCGCAAATTTAGCCAAAAAAGTGATAAAACAAAAACTAAAACGAAGAATTTTTTCGCCGGGAATTGTAGTTAATTGAAAAAGTGTTATATTTGCACTGAAAAATAATATGAATTATGGCAATTGCATTACAAAAAAAGAATCAGAGCTTCCGCCTTTCGGTTGAGCTCATCGACAGGCTGAAAGCTCTTGCGCAACGGCAGAACCGCAGCCTGAACAACTTTGTTGAAACCATTCTACTTGATGCGGCCTATCACGACCCGAACCAGCTAACGGCGGCTGCGATGGCCGAAGCCGAAAGTGGTCAGCTGCGCAGCACTAAGCCACTCGACCTCTCCTCAATCGAAGCGATGGAGAAATCCATGGGATTATGAAAACCCTGCATCCAACGTCGCAATTCAAGAAGGACTATAAACGATTTCGGAATAATCCTTCGAAAGTTGCGAAACTAATGACAATTCTCCGCATGCTCCAAAACGAGGAACCTATCCCCGCTGAGTTCAGCCCGCACATGCTCAAAGGAAACTATGCCAATCATATGGAATGCCACATAGAAGGCGATTTCCTTCTGATTTGGTTTGACCGCAACTCGAATCAGATAGATTTGGTGCGCTTGGGCTCTCACTCGGAACTGTTCAAGTAGCGTTCCCTCGGGTCGAAAACGCCTTGACGTGAAAAATTTGCGATTGGGTATTTGGGAATTACTGATAATTTCGTAACTTTGCAGCGCAGACCGCTTTGCAGAAGCCCGGTCAGGGTTATGCGGGTGGGATGCGCGACATAATTATATCAAATGCGTTTACTGAAACGCTCTTTCTTGACGTTCTGAAACCTGGAAAATTTCAACCACAGTCAGGAATGAGACAACAGTAGATGCCTTTTGTGGGTATATGACTACTGCCTGCCAATCGTCTGCTCGCGAGCATGGCGGATGGCGGTATAATCATATATTGCGTGAGGCTTCTGCGTTGTCCGTTCAACTGTGGTGGGCAATTCCAGGGCCTCAGAACGTGGGACGGGCAACAAGTACGGCCGTCACGCATTTTTATTAACCNACTATTTGCCAAAGAGGTCGGCCCNGCGGTTCTTATGCGGATATGCGAAATTTCGTGTTATTATTACTTGCCGTGTGTTCTGCCTTTACTGCGCTGACACAAAATCTCCAAAGTAAGAATCTCCCAAGCGATAGCGTTATTGTTATACCCTATAATGCGAAGGGTGATAAATATGTAGAATTTAAGATTCGTGATATAGTCTATTCTGATAGTACGGAACGGGAATGTAGCATCTCTTTTAATGCAATGATTAAATCAGTTGGACAAAAGACAAAGGTCGGAGAATTTTACAACCAATTCTTAGGTACTCAGGATTATTTCTTCGGATACGTAATAGATGGAACTAAGCGTTTTGGAAGATTGTGCAGTCCAACGGTGATTAACAAAAATGATAGTGTTAAGATTTATTGTCAGCTTAAACTCTATCATGGCGACAATAACAGCATCTACTACTTGAATCATAAATTATTGAGCATTCNNGCCTATGATGGCAGGATAAAAGAAGAGCAGAATCGGCTTGAGAAATTGCGGTTACAGCAGGAGGCTAAACGTAAACGAGACTCCATCGAGGTGTATTATATGCCAATTGNGGATCGTCTTATTTCAGACTATGCCTTTGAATTACCTAAGGGATATACCCTGCCGGATACTTTAAGGATTTCCGAAGGCAAATATGGNATAAAAGGCAAAAAACTAATGAGGGTAATTCATTTTTATGGTCGGTGTGATACTATTTATCAGAATGGTTTTACTGAATCTGAAATTAGCAGTTATGAATCAGCGATTGCGAATAATTATATGANGAGTAAGCCAATAGAAAAGATTAATGATAGAGAGGTCTTTCGCTACTTCTCAATCGGCGATTCTATTCAAGATTTTTTGAGTCGGTTGGGTTCTAAAAAAGTCATAGATTGCGGCGGAGGTCGGTATCAGCTATCTTTTCCACATGAACTTACTAAGGAACCTGAAGTTTTCGAGTTCCGATTTTATGAAGGTAGGTTAAGTCAAATAGAACGTATAACTCCGATAAAACATTCACTGCCAACAAATGATNTCAAGACAGCATTCCAGCTTTTGAAGATGAAAGACGATATAGAGAAAGCCGCCAAATCAAGGAAACAAACTCAAAAGAAATCACATTAAAATAAATTCTAAAGATTAGTTATGAACTCCAGTGAAGTTACCTATAGTATGTATACCGGATGGCCCAAGTATGTTATACGCTATCTAAGTATATCCATNGGACTATATCGGTTGTGGTATAACAAGGTCAAAATTGGAATAACGTCGGACCCCGAACGTCGCTTTTCCCAGCATAAAAAATCAGAGAATTGGGAAAGGATGGTTGTNAAATATGAAACGTGCAGCGTTAAACATGCTAACGAAATTGAGAAATATTTTATAGGCAAACTTGATTGGCTGGCAAATTCCTGGACCGGCTGGAGTAATATGGGTGCCGGCAACAGATTCTATGTTTACATTCTGTTGGCTGAGCGAAAATCTACCTCTGGAGGTAAGCATGATTGAAGCGGGAGGGGGAAGGNGGGCGGGTCAGGTTTTGGTTAGGTGGGCGAGGAGGAGGCCGCGGGCGAGGAGGTAGGCGAGGAAGGCGAGCCAGAGGGCGTGGTTGCCGAGCAGGGGGGAGAGGAGGAGCCAGAGGAGGAAGTAGAGGGCGGTNGCGGCGGCCATGGAGATGAGCATGAGNCGGGTTTGGGTNAGGCCGATGATGATGCCGTCCCAGGTGAAGGCCATGAAGCCNGCCAGGGGGATGGCTATGGCCCAGAGGCGAAATTCGCCGGCGGCGTTGATGATGATNCGGTCGTTGGTCAGGAGGCCGAGAAAGGCTTGGCCGCCAANGGCGTAGAGGGCNGTGAAGCCGAGGGCTACGCTGCCGCCCCAGATCATGAAGCGACNAATGCAGCGGCGCAGGCCGGNGCGGTCGCCGGCGCCGAAGTATTTGCCGCAGAGGGCTTCGGCGGCGAAGGCAAAGCCGTCCATGAAGTAGGAAAAGAGGGTGAAGAGCTGGAGCAGGAGGGTATTGACGGCGAGCATCGTGTCGCCCTGGCGGGCGCCGATTCGCGTGAATGACACNGTTACGGCAATGAGNCAGAGNGTTCGGAGAAAGATGCTGAGNTTGACCGAGAAGAATCGGCGCAGTTGGGCCGGATTGAGGATTTCGGCGAGGGGGGCGGGGCGCAGGCGGGCGCAGGCGAGGGCGANGATGCAGCCGACCCATTGGGCGATTAGGGTTCCGAGGGCAACGCCGCGGATGCCGAGNTTGAGCCGGTAAACGAGGATGAGAGATGCGAGNATGTTGACAACGTTGATTACCAGCGAAATAATCATTGGNAGGCGGGTGTTNTGNCNGCCTACGAACCAGCCGGTGAGGGCATATTGNACCAGGACGGCGGGCGCGCCCCAAATGAGGGTTGAGAAGTAGAGGTNGGCGAGTTGGCGCGTTGCCGGGTCGGGGTCCATNATGGTCAGGGCGATGGATGCGGTTGGCCGGCTGAGGAGAATCAGCANNAGGCCGCAGGCGGCGCCGATGGCAACGGAGCGCAGGCCGGTCAGCCGGCGGGCGGCGGAGTCGCGGCGTCCGACGGCCTGGGCGGTCAGGCCGGAGGTTCCGAAGCGGAGAAAGCCGAAGAGCCAGTAGAGCATGTTGAACATTGAGCCCCCAACGGCAATTGCGCCGACAAAAGCCGCGCTGCCCAGATGGCCGACAATGGCGATGTCGACCAGGCTGAGCAGCGGGGTNGTTATGTTTGCAACGATGGCCGGAACGGCCAGTGCGAGGATGGATTTATTCAGCGAGTCGTTTTGCACGGCAGCTCGACCACCAGAGGTAGGCGATGATTGCGGCATACATTATGCAGCCGAGCGCCTGGGTGGTGTCGGCGCTGAGGGGGCTGACGTATTCGAAGCCGAAGAACTTGGTCAGGGCGGCAAAGACGCCGAAGAGGGCGCCGCCGGCGATGAGGCCGGAGGAGATGAGCGTGCCGCGGTCGTGGCGGGCGGCGCTGAGGGCNTTGTCTTTGGTGGAGTTCTTAACGAACCAGGCGATTGCGCCGCCAACGAGCATGGGGGTGTTGAGGCTCAGGGGAATGAACATGCCCAGGCAGAAGGCGAGGGCGGGCACGCCGAGCCAGTTGAGCAGCAGGGCNAGCACGGCNCCGCAGAAGTAGAGCACCCAGGGGGTTTGGCCGCCCATCATCATCGGTTCGATGACTTTNGCCATTGCGTTGGCCTGCGGGGCAACGAGGGGATCGGGGTGTTCGGGGGTGACGTAGAAGCCATAGACCTGGTTGAGCAGCAGAATTACGCCGCCAACGGTTGCGGCGCTGACGAGGGTNCCGAGGAATTTCCAGGTTTCCTGCTTNCGGGGAGTGGAGCCNAGCCAGTAGCCGATTTTCAGGTCGGTCACGAAGCCGCCGGCCATTGACAGGGCGGTGCAGACAACGCCGCCGATAACCATTGCGGCCACGATGCCGTCGGTTCCGTTCAGGCCGATGCCAACGAAGATTGCCGAGGCAACGANGAGGGNCATCAGCGTCATGCCGGAAACGGGGTTGGAGCCGACGATGGCGATTGCGTTGGCGGCAACGGTGGTGAAGAGGAAGGCAATGACCGTTACNACNGCCCAGGCAACGGCGGCCTGCCAGAGGCTGCCGATAACGCCGATCCAGAAGAANACGAAGGTTACGGCCAGGGCGAGCACCATGTANGTGATAACGGATTTCATCGACAGGTCGGTTTGCCAGCGAACGGGCTTCTGGGCCTTGTCGGCGCCGCCTTTGAACTCNCGGGCGGCGAGGCCTACGGCCTGGGCGATGATGGGCCANGATTTGATGATGCCGATGATGCCNGCCATTGCGATGCCGCCGATGCCGATCATGCGGGCATAGTCAGANAAGATGTCCTGAGCCGACATGGTCCCGAATTCGGCGGGATTAACATATGCNGCCAGGGGAATCAGAACCCACCAAACGAAGACTGAGCCGGCAAAGATTACGAAGGCATATTTGAGGCCAACGATGTAGCCGAGNCCGAGCAGGGCGGCGCCGGTGTTGCAGCTCATAACGACCTTGAANTTGTCGGCAATGGCTGCGCCCCAGTTGCAGGCGGTTGTTGAGATGGTTCCGGCCCACCAGCCGAAGGTGTCGACAACGTAGTCATACACGCCGCCGATGAGCGAGGCAATCACCAGGGTCTTGGCCTGCGAGCCCGAGCCTTTGGCCTGGGCCGAAACGAGCACCTGGGCAGTCGCGGTGGCTTCGGGGAAGGGATATTTGCCGTGCATGTCCTTAACGAANTATTTNCGGAAAGGAATGAAGAACAAAATGCCCAGAACGCCGCCGAGCAGCGAGGCGAGGAANATCTGNAGGAAGTCAACGGTGATTTCGGGGTGGGTNCCCTGGAGGATGTAGAGCGCCGGGAGCGTGAAAATCGCGCCGGCAACGATAACGCCCGAGCAGGCGCCGATGCTNTGGATAATCACGTTTTGGCCGAGCGGGTCTTTTTTGCCGAGCGCCTGGCTNAGNCCAACGGCGATGATTGCGATGGGGATTGCGGCTTCAAAAACCTGNCCNACGCGCAGACCCAGGTAGGCGGCGGCAGCCGAGAAGATAACGGCCAGCANCAGGCCGAGGCCCACGGAGTAGGGCGTCACCTCGCGCGTGTCGCGCGCGGGGTGCATTATGGGNCGGAACTCCTCGTCTGCACCGAGTTCGCGAAATGCGTTCTCGGGCAGGGAGGTGAGGTCCGTTTCCTTGATGTTATCAATGTTTTCCATTATTCNGCGGGGTCGGCGAGGGTTTCATCAACGGGAACTTCGGGCATGTCGCCGGTAGCGGCTTCGAGCTTCTTCATCTGCGAGAACAGGAAGGCNGCGGAGAGCAGGCAGAGGCCAACGAGGATTGCCCATACGGCTGCGGTGGGAATCTTGCCCCAAAGGAGCATGGGGATAGAAACCAGGTAGTTGCCGACGGCGGTAGCNGCGAACCAGCCGCCCATCATCGAGCCTTTCAGTTTGGGAGGAGCAACCTTGCTGACGAAGGAAATGCCCATGGGNGACAGCANCAGTTCGGCAAAGGTCAGGAGCAGATAGGTGGAAATGAGCCAGTTGGTTGAAACGTCGCCGTTGGTGCCAACGAGCGAGAGCGAACCGAAAATCATTACGACATAGGCNAGGCCGGCAACNATCATGCCGTAGCCGATTTTGCGGGGTGCGGAGGGTTCTTTGCCTTTTTTGTTGAGCCAGGCGAACAGAGCCATGGAGAACGGAGTCAGAGCAACAACATAGAAGGGGTTGAACTGCTGGTAGGCGGCGGGGTCGATGCCGGTAACGACAGCGGGGGTTTCAACNTATTGCCAAACGACGATNCCGATGCAGGCGGCGAGCACCAGGGTTGANACTACGCGACCTTTGGTCGTGGTGCTCTGGATTGCNCCGAAGAGGGCATAGACGCCGGCGGCGATGGCGGCAAGCGCCCANAGGTTGAAGCCGATGCGGGTCCAGCTCGATGATTCGGGGCTGGTGCANCTCTTGGCGAACTCGGTCAGGGTCTGGCCGTTCTGGTGGAATACCATCCAGAAGAAAATCACAACGGCAAACACCAGCAGCAGGGCAACGACGCGCTGCTTGGTCTGGGCCGGGGTGAGTTCCGGNCCGGCGCTAACGGCNGTCTGCTGAGCTGCGGGGGCTTTTTTGTCNATGATGATGTGCTTNTAGGTGCTGCGGCCGAGCATATAAATCAGGAAGCTGANAATCAGCGAACCGCAGGCGAGCATGAACGCGTAGTTGCAGCCCTGGGAGAANGCGGTNATGTAGCTTTCGGCGAATTCGGTCAGCGAAGTGTAGGCAAACGAGCAATTATTTGCAAACTCGGTCAGATANTGGCTCAANGCTGCGGCAACGTCGCCTCCGGCGGCCATGCCGTTCTTGGTTGCGAACTCGGTCATGTTGCGGAGCGTATCTTCCGAAACGGCGCTCATGTCGGTGAAGCCGTTGGTGTCGATAGCCCAGTTGCTGACGGTTGCGGCCATGGGGTCGTTGGTNAGGAAACCGGCATTTTTCAGCGCCATGTTTTTCAGGGCGATTGCAGCGCCGGGGGCGAACATCGANCCGAGNTTGATTGCCATGTAGAACAGCGAGAAAGCCGCATCGCGACGGTCGGCATAGCGCGCCTCATTATAAAGGTCGCCGACCATTACCTGCAGGTTGCCCTTGAACAGGCCGGTGCCGACGGAAATCAGCAGCAGGGCGGCGAAAAGAATCATCAGCGAGGAGTTCTCGCGAACGGGAGTGGGNGCCGACATCAGGGCGTAGCCGATGAACATTACGGCGATACCTGAAACAACGCACTTCGAAAAGCTCCATTTGTCGGCGAGCCAGCCGCCGACCAGCGGCATGAAATAAACTAACGCAAGGAAGATAGAGAAAATCTGACCTGTCCAAGCTGAATCGAGGCCGAATTTCGCCTGCAGGTAGAACAGGAAGATNGCAAGCATGGTGTAGTAGCCGAAGCGCTCGCCGGTGTTGGCGAGAGCGAGCACATAGAGGCCTGCCGGTTGGTTTTTGAACATGATAATGAAGTTAAATGGTTATTATTGAATTTAATTATTCTGTTGGAGGGTTGAGAAAGCCAGGGCGTAGGCCTTCATTTGCTTGACCATTGCCAGCAGGCCGTTGGAGCGGGTGGGGGAGAGGTGTTCGCTCAGGCCGATGCGGTCAATGAAGTAGAGGTCGGCGTTGAGAATGTCGGCAGGCTTCTGGTTGTTGAGCACCTTAATTAACAGGGCGATTATGCCTTTAACGATAATGGCGTCGGAGTCGGCCTCGAAAGTAACGTTGCCGTCGGCGTTTAGTTCGGCGTTGATCCAAACGCGGCTCTGGCAGCCTTCNATCAGGTATTGGGGCGTTTTGAACTTTTCGTCGATTGGCGGCAGCTGGTTGCCGAGGTCAATGATGTAGCCGTAGCGGTCCATCCAGTCGTCGATTTCGGAAAATTCCTCAATGATTTCGTCTTGAACTTCGTTGATAGTCATTATTTTTCTGAGTAAATTAGGGTCGTTATGAGTTTGCCCGTGTCGCCGAGCGTTTGCGGGTCAATGTTTTCGAGATTGTCGGCCAGGGTGTGCCAGGTCGGGTTGAACGAGCCGGTCTGNGGGTTGGCCGTTTCAATGATGTCGATGGTCGGGATTCCGGCGCGAAGCAGCGGCAGATGGTCNTCGGTCACGGCTCCGCCGTTAGCGTCGGGGAAGCGGTTGNCCANNCCGAGCTGTTGGGCGAGGTTCCAGACGCGGCTGTTGAGNGCGCGGGCGTTGACCTCCGAAAAGAGCTCGCGGTGGAANCGGGCGCCGCGGCCGCCCACCATGTCGAGCAGAATGCCATAGGTCGGCATCGGCTCATTGGGTCCATAGGGCAGATTCTCGGCGAAATATTGCGCGCCCCGGGCCCATGACGTNTCGTCGCCCGCCGTGCCGGCATCTTCCGCATCAACAAAAAGAATGTCAACGCCGACTGCCGCCGGCTGCCGCCCCAGCAGGCGGGCCAGCTCCAGAAGAACGCCAACGCCGCTGGCGCCGTCGTTAGCGCCGTCGATTGGCTTGGAGTGGTTTGCCGGGTCGGGATCTTCGTCGGCCGTGGGGCGCGAGTCCCAGTGGGCCAGCAGCAGGATGCGCCGCGGAGC
>JAAVDE010000007.1:19256-39070 GCA_014801955.1 Bacteroides sp.
GGTTAAACGTTGCGCGGATGTTGGTCATCGGGCCGAAGCCNTNNAGCTCCGNCTGTTGCAGNNNTANGGTGTCGGCGCCNTNGCGCTGCAGCTCCGACGCGAGCCATCGGCCGCAGGCTTCATGAGCCGCCGAGCCGCCGGTGCGCGGCCCGAAGGCCACCTGGGCGGCAACGTTGGCAAACGCGCTGTCGGCGCTGAACTCCGGCACTACGGTTTCGGCNGCCTCTGCCCGGACTGCCTGCCGGCTCGCCGCCGGCTTTGAGCAGGCCGTGGCTGCCAGCGCCATTATGGCTGATATGATGAAATGATTATATCGCAAATTGAATATAGAGTCAGGCGNTTATAAAAATTTTTAGGTCGGTTGAATGTTGAAAAGACAATATTCCCTGCAAAGTTAGTGATTTTTGCCGTATTATTCGGCACTGTTGGCCGAAAAAATGCAAAAAACTTGGATAGTTGTGAATAATTTTATAATTTTGTTGCCGTATAATTCAACTATTTAATATTTAATGTAAAAAAAATAATGAGAAAATTATTCACATGTGCAATTGCGGCAACAGCNATGCTGTCGGCCTCGGCTGCCGACAGAACCGTTTATAATAACGGTCAGCTGGCTGNGGGCATTAATGTTTACGGCTGGTGGAACGANGCCGTNGACTTCAATGCCGCCAACCCCACCGGGGGCGAGACCAAGGTCTTTTCATTCAAAACCGCCGACGGCGGCGCTGCAGGCTCGATGGGNCTGTTTGCCGACGGCAAGACTTTCCAGACCGGCGATTTGAACTCTGCCACTCTTAATTTCAANTGGTATGCCACGGGTACGGGCACTTATACCATTCGTTTGACTGCCGACGGCGGCGTTGAAGAAAACTATACTTTCAACGTTACTGCCGACAATGCTGCGAAATGGAACAGCGTGGCTCTGATTGTCAAGGATCAGTATCCTCAGGTNGCAACCATGTGGAAGGACTATGTCGGCAAAGGTGCCGGCTACGTTTTCAGCGTAGTNGCCGAGAATGCCAGCTCCGATGCNGCNATTTATTTCGATAATATCTATTACTCGAACATCGACGAAACCTGGANCGCTCCCGAAGTTCCCGAACTCGTGCCGCCCACNACCGTTCCCGAAATCGANCAGNCNNNNGANAACGTGNTGTCGGTNTTCAGCGCNTANGGCANNATGGCGTTCAATATCGGNGGCTGGGGCCAGTCNACTCAGTGCGANAATGTTACTATCGACGGCAAGGAAGCCGTTAAGCTGACCTCGTTCAANTACCTGGGCTGGGANTTCCCCGAGCACTTCAGCATCGAGGNCTATGACTTCATGCACGTNGACTTCTATCCCTGCGAGGAAACCGGCTTCGGTTTCACCCCNATCAGCCCCGGGCNCAAGGAAAAAGGCTGGGTGGCNCCCGAAGTGAAGATCAACGAATGGAACAGCTATGACGCTCCGATCAGCTATTTCTCAAACGTTGNGCTCTCCGACATTTNCCAGATTAAGTTNGACCAGGGTGCAAAGGTTGAAGGTTACCTCGCTAACGTTTATTTCTATAAAGACGGCGGCGANAAGCCCGAACCCGTGGAGCCCACGGTCGGCGCAACCTATTCCGACAAGGTNACCGGCTCGATTAGCCAGGAAATGGAACCCGGCGANCCGAAGGAGTTCCCCTACACNCTNAACTACTCCATNACNTATAATGAGGACAAGACCCTGACCGTTACCGGCAAGTTNGACTGGNCCAACGGCAACCCCGTCGGCATGNTNCCGGGCAGCGTGTTCATCAACAACGANCTCAACGACTTCACCGANGCCAACGACGTTCGCACCGCNACNACCACCACTNCCTACGAAGCCGGCGCNGTGCTCCCCGTNCGTTTCTACATTCCGATTGCGCTGGGCGTTCTGGAAGTCGCTCTGCCCGACTATGTTGTCGGCTCTGAAAAAGANGGCGAAGGCGAGCCNGATCCGGTCGANCCCGTTGACCCGGTNGANCCGGTTCCGGGCGCAACATTTGTTGGCGAAGTGAGCGGCGAAGATAAAATCACCGGCGANAACGGCGAGGAGGTTTATCCCTACACTCTGGCCTACACCATTGTTTATAACGAAGACAAAACCCTGACCGTCAAGGCCGACCTCAAGTGGAAAGATGACCACGCAGTGACCGGCCTGGTTAACGGCAGCGTGTTTATCAACAATGTTAACAACGAGTTCGCTATTGATGGCGACGACGTTCGCACAACTACCACCACCGCCACCTATGAGCCGGGCGAAACCCTGACTCTCAACTTCTTCTTCCCCCGCTATGCCGGCGTGCTGGAAATTCCGGTGACCTACGTNGTTGGCACCGACAACACCACCTCGATTTCCGAGGTTAAGGCTCCCGTTCTCGAATCGGGCTACTATGACCTGCGCGGCGCCCGCGTGGCCAACCCTGCCGGCGGCCTCTATATCCGCGTTGAAAACGGAAAGGCTGTCAAGGTGTTCGTGAAGTAATTCCGAACTCCTTCCCGAATCTGACTCTCAGTGAGTGAGACGGCGTGTCGCTTCAATCCGACACGCCGTCTTTAATTTTTGTTACACATTTGTATCATTTTTCAAAAATAATGTGAAAATTCAAAAATTTTGTGTAACTTTGCGGCGTAATAAAAATGTCGCATCATCACCGACATCTTACGAAAAGTAGTTAACCAATCTCTTAAGTCGCACAACCATTGCGCCTTTGTCTTGAGTACATACTATCTGCCGCCCATAACCTCCGCATCGGTCAAACAGCCGCTCGGGGGGAAATGAAGAACNCCGGCAAAATTTGGATTGGTTAAAACTTNGAGCCTNANAACATGGCTGACGCACAAATAGATACACTCGCTAACCTTTTGGATTTTTTCGAAACTGAGGTCGCCGCAATGACCGAAAGTTCCGCAAAAAACTATGCAAAAGCCCTGGCAGTGCTCCGCGCCTTTGTCGACGCCGCTCCCGGCGGATCGGTTGGCGAGTTTGTGTTGTTCATGATNATTCGCGGCCTGAGCGCGAAGAGCGCGATTCATTATCTCGACCTNGTTTCGTCGCTCTATGGCATGGCCGTTGCCAACGGCCTGGCCGAGCAAACCGGCGAGTTCCGNCGCGTTAAGGCTGCGGCCAAAGAGCTGCTGACCCTCGAGTCGGTCAACGAGCAGGGCTTTGGCCGNCTCGTTGAATTGGCCCGNAGCGTCGGAGCCTCGCGCCGNGAAGGNTTTGACTTCGCCGGAGCGATTGTTTTTTCACTNCTGGCCGGCGCAATGCCGCTCAATGAGGTCGTTCGCCTGAAAAAGGGCGACCTCGGCGAGTTCTCCGACGATGCCCGCGCTTTTGCCGGGCGCTATGTTGCTTCCGGCCGTCAGTTTGTTTTTGACTTCAAGCAGTCCAGGCTGACGCCGCGCCGCCTGGAGCTGCGTTTGCAGGCCGACCTGGAGCGCCTGTTTGGCGTTTATGGCATTGCCATAGTCGGCTCGCCCGACGATACTCTCCGGGGCTATTGGGCCTACNCCGCCCTGCGCTGTGGCGCAAGCGGAACCGAAGTGCTTGCCGCGCTCGGCGATTATCCCGCAGCCCTGCCGCTGCTGCGCCTGCTCCCGCCCCCCGCCGAAAGTCGCCCGCAGCGCAATGGCAGCCTGGCCGAAACGGTTGGNAACCTCTATTTGGCCAACCCGCTCAACTGGTATGCGATGCGGATGCGCCCGCGGGTTCGNTTCAGCGCGCTNGAGGAGAGAATNGCCTCGCTTTCCGCCGCCCAGCGCCCGCGCCTGTTTTATCCCAACGAGGAGATTGCCAAGCGGGTNGGGAAGAAACTCATAACCGACCGCCGGCCGCTGATTCCCGGAGTGGTGTTCTTTCGGGNGCGCGTAACCGACATTCAACCTCTCTTCCGCCAGATTGGCGANCTGGCNTGGTGCTACACCTCCGCGGGCGTCTATGCCCGGATTTCATCCGACTCGATGCTCCGCTTCGAAACCGCCATCGGCCAGTTCACGCCCGANTTCGAAGTGGCCCCGGTCGGAACCTTTCCTATCGGCCCGGGCACCAAGGTGGTTATCGTTGGCGGCCCGATGCTNAACCGCAATGCCGTTGTCGACGACATTAAGCAAACCCGCAGCGGCGTCATCTATCGCCTGCGAATCTTTGGCGACGAGCGCGACATCGAATATCGCCTCTCAGACTCCCGTCTGATTCAGCCTTGCAACTAATTCATTATCACTATGGGTTATAAAAATCTNAAATTTCCCGAAAACTCACTNTTTCTCGTAACCGGCGGCGCCGGATTCATCGGCTCCAACCTTTGCGAGGCCATTCTCAACATGGGCTATCGAGTGCGCTGCCTCGACGACCTCTCGACCGGCAAGCAGGCCAACGTTGACCTCTTTCTCTCTAATCCGAACTATGAATTTATTCTCGGCGACATCAAGGACCTCGACACCTGCATCAAAGCGTGNGAAGGCGTTGACTACGTTCTGAATCAGGCCGCATGGGGCTCCGTGCCGCGGTCGATTGAAATGCCGCTCTTTTACTCTCTCAACAATATTCAGGGCACGCTCAACATGCTCGAAGCAGCGCGCCGCCAGGGCGTTAAAAAGTTCGTTTATGCCTCCAGCTCGTCGGTCTACGGCGACGAAGCCCACCTNCCCAAACAGGAAGGCGTCGAAGGCAACCTGCTCTCGCCCTATGCCGTTACCAAGCGTTGCGACGAAGAATGGGCCAAGCAATACACCATGCACTATGGCCTCGACACCTACGGCATGCGCTANTTCAACGTGTTTGGCCGCCGCCAGGACCCCTTCGGCGCCTATGCCGCCGTNCTCCCCAAGTTCATCAAGCAACTGCTGGCCGACGAACAGCCGACAATCAACGGCGACGGCAAGCAAAGCCGCGACTTCACCTATATCGAAAACGTCATCGAAGCCAACCTCAAGGCNTGCCTGGCGCCGAGCTCCGCTGCCGGCCAGGCATTTAACATCGCCTACGGCGGCCGCGAATACCTCATCGATATTTACTACACCCTGACCAAGGCTCTCGGAAAAGACATTGAACCCAACTTCGGCCCCGACCGAAAGGGCGACATCAAACACTCNAACGCCGACATCTCAAAAGCCCGCCGCCTCCTGGGCTACGACCCCGACTACGACTTTGCGCGCGGCCTCAACGAAGCCATCGAATGGTATAAATCGAATCTATAAACTCATCGACATACAATCATAATGGAAAAAGACATTAAAATCTGCGTCATCGGCCTGGGCTACGTTGGCCTCCCCCTTGCACGCTTATTCTCAACCAAATATCCCACCGTTGGCTTCGACATGAACGCAAAGCGCTGCGAAGCCCTCATGGCCGGCCACGACGCNACCCTCGAAGTCAGCGACGAACTCCTTCAGGACGCCATCAANAACCATAACTTCAANTGCACCGCCAACATCGACGACATCCGCGACTGCAACTTCTANGTCGTTGCCGTGCCCACCCCCGTCGATGAAAACAACAACCCNGACCTNACCCCCCTGGTCGGCGCCTCAACAACCGTTGGCAAAGTAATCGGCAAAGGCGACATCGTTGTCTACGAATCAACCGTTTATCCCGGCGTTACCGAAGACGACTGCATCCCCGTTGTTGAAAAAGTCAGCGGCCTGAAATTCAACGAAGACTTCTTTGCAGGCTACTCGCCCGAACGCATCAACCCCGGCGACAAGCTCCACACCGTTGAAAAAATCAAAAAAGTAACCTCCGGCTCCACCCCCGAGATCGGCCGCCTCGTNGACNNGGTCTACTCCTCCGTAATCACCGCCGGAACCCACCTCGCCCCCTCGATCAAAGTTGCCGAAGCNGCCAAAGTTATCGAAAACTCCCAGCGCGACATCAANATCGCCTTCGTCAACGAACTCTCCAAAATCTTCACCCTCATGGGNATCGACACCACCGACGTTCTCGACGCCGCCTCNACCAANTGGAACTTCCTNCCCTTCAAACCCGGCCTCGTCGGCGGCCACTGCATNGGCGTTGACCCCTACTACCTCGCCCAATGCGCCCAGCGCTACGGCTACAACCCCGAAATCATCCTGGCCGGCCGCCGCATGAACGACGGCATGGGNGCCTACGTTGCCGACNGCGTCATCAAACTCATGCTCAAAAAAGGCATCCAGGTACTCGGCAGCGACATCCTCGTGCTCGGCTTCACCTTCAAAGAAAACTGCCCCGACGTTCGCAACACCAAAGTCGTTGACATCGTCAAAGCCCTGCAGGAATACAACCTCAACATCACCATCTACGACCCCTGGGCCAACCCCGAAGCCGTTCGCCGCGAATATGGCCTCGAAGTAGTCAACCAACTCCCCGACGACCGCAAATTCAACGCCGCCATCGCCGCCGTAGCCCACCGCGAATTCCAAGGCCTCGACNTCGCCGCCCACCTCACCCCCACCCACGTCATCTTCGACGTCAAAGCCACCCTCCCCCGCACCCTCGCCGACGCCCGCCTCTAATCAATCCCCACAAATTAACGAGATGTTTAAGAAGGTAACCATCATAGCCGGCGCTCGGCCGAATTTCGTTAAAATCGCACCGATCATTCACGCTATTCAGGCCGACGGCTCAATGACCTATCGACTGGTCCACACCGGCCAGCATTACGATCAAAAGATGAGCGGCTCCTTCTTCGAAGAGCTGCGCATTCCGCAGCCCGATGTGAACCTCGGCTGTGGTGGTGGCACTCAGGCCGAGCAGACCGCTGCGATTATGACCGCTTTCGAACGCGATTTGATCGCCAATCCGACTGACCTGGTGCTCGTTGTTGGCGACGTAACCTCCACGATGGCTTGCGCTATCGTGGCCAAAAAGCTCTGCGTACCCGTTGCTCACGTTGAAGCCGGCATACGCTCCCACGACCTGACGATGCCCGAAGAAATCAACCGCATGGTAACCGACTCCATCACCGACTATTTCTTCACTACCTCCGAACTGGCCGGCGAAAACCTTCGTCATGCCGGAATCAGCGACGACCGCATCTTCTTCGTCGGCAACGTGATGATCGACACCCTTACAGCCAACCTGCCGCGCTTGCAGAAACCGGCATGCGTTGATGAACTGGGGCTTGAAGATGGAAAATATATCGTTCTGACCCTCCATCGCCCCGCCAACGTTGACGAATCCGAGCGNCTNCGCGCNACCATGCANGCCATAGTCGACGGCTCACACGGTCTGCCTATCGTNTTCCCGATTCATCCGCGAACGGCNAAAATCTTCCGCGACCTCGGCATCTCCGCCCCCAACCTCCACATTGTTGACCCCCTGGGCTACCTGGAGTTCAACTGGCTCGTTAAGCACTCAATGGCCGTTGTTACCGACTCGGGCGGCATAACTGAGGAAACCACCGTTATGCACGTTCCCTGCCTGACCCTGCGCGACAACACCGAGCGTCCCGAAACCTGCACCATCGGCACCAACCGCCTCGTCGGCACCGACCCTGCCGCCATCGCCCCCGCCCTGGCNGACCTCTTCGCCGGNCGCTGGCCNGAAGGCAANATNCCCCCGCTCTGGGACGGCCAAACCTCTTCCCGCATAGTTTCAATCATCAGGAATATTCAGTCATGAATGTTATTAAGTTGGTAAAATCATTATATTGGCGTTTCATAGCGACTCCCGAAGCTTATGCGCGCCATATTGGTGTGAATATTGGAAAGAACAATCTGATTGGAAAGAAACATTGGAGTTCTGAGCCGTATTTAATCACAGTTGGCGGTAATTGCCAACTTACTGACAGTCAGATATTTACTCACGGGGGGGGGGGCAGGCTATACGCCATTTATACCCTGACTTTGATTGTTTTGGCAAAGTTGTTATCGGTGATTATGTGTATATAGGTGCTAAGGCGCTTATAATGCCTGGAGTAACAATCGGAGATCATTGCATTGTAGCAGCCGGCAGTGTAGTAACCAAATCTGTTCCGTCAGGAAGTATGGTTGGCGGCAATCCCGCAAAAGTGCTTGGCAATATCGAAGATTATTACGAGCGGAACAAGCAATACGATTTAAGATCGAAGAATCGACCCAATAAAAAAGAATTCTTATTATCTCTTCCCGATTCTGCTTTCATAAAGAAATGAGACATCAACGTCGCCTATGCCCGTAGATAACAGCAAAATCGCAAAGAACACAATTTATATGTATTTAAGGCTATTGTTTACAATACCATTGGCCTTTTATACATCGCGAGTTGTGCTCCGGGAGTTGGGAGTTGATGATTTTGGTATATATCAGGCTGTTTCCGGAATAGTTACGATGTTTACTATTTTGCGTAGCGCTTTTGATTCCGCTACGCAACGATATTATAATGTTGCATTGGCCAAGAATGACACGAAGTTGCTTTCGTGCATGTTCAGTACCAGTATTGTTGTTCAATTACTTATAGCTGCGATATTGGTAATAGTAATAGAAGCGTTCGGGTTATGGTTCATACGTCATAAGATGCAGTATCCTCCGGAATCGGAAGGTGATGTGTATTTTGTGTTCCACACGATGGTCGTGTCAATAATATTTATTATTATGGCATTGCCGTTTACGGGGATGATTATTGCGCGTGAGCATATGAAGTTTTATGCGTATTTAACCATTCTCGATGTATTGTTGAAATTGGGCCTGGTTTTTCTGCTGATTTTTGCCAATAGCGATAAATTGAAACTATATGCTGTATTTCAAATGAGTGTACCTATAGTTTTATTTATTATCAGTGCTATATATTTCAAAATTAATTTTTCAGAGGTTAAAATTGTTGGATTGAGCAAACCGCTTCTGAAAGAAATGTGTAGTTTTTCGGGTTGGGGTTTGTTAGGCAATATATGTTATTCACTGGTAAATGAAGGAGTAAATCTATTGCTTAATGTCTTTGGTGGTGTTGTTGCCAATGCCGCGCGTGGGATTGGTTATCAGGTGCGAGGTGTGATGACAAATGTGTTATCGACCACGATTATGCCCGTTAGGCCTCAGGCTACACAGCTGTTTGTTAATAAAAATTACACGGAGTTTTGGAATATTATATTAACGTATTCTAAGGTCTTATTCCTATTGGCGGCACTGATGGTTGTGCCTATAATAATATATGCACCCGAAATTCTGCAATTATGGCTTGGCATGCAACCGGAGTATTCAGTTATATTTCTGCAATTACTGATGGTATATACTTTAATTCGTTCATTCCACGAACCGCTGGATATAGTGTTTAAGGCATCGGGACGAATGAAGGTTTATCAACTCACAACCGTTGTTATTTCGATTCAGACGTTTATTTTAAGTTGGATCTTTTTGAAACTTGGAGCGCCATTGTATGTGGCATTCATTATTTTCTGCGTCGTAGAAATTGGGATATTGGTTGCCTTATTATTTAAGGCTCGGGTCGAAGGCCTTGTCTTGACAAAATATCTCAGTAAGGTTATTGTGCCATGTTTAATTGCTGCGACTTTAATGCTTGCAGGATTCATCATATCCGGATGTATTTTCCAAAATTGGATACTGTCATTTTTAAGCGGTGAGCTATTAGCCGTACTTTGTATTTGGTGTATCGGTTTGACTCAAAGCGAACGCGAGCTTATCAGGCAGAGAATCGCAGGAAAAATTTCGCGTCAGTGATTTGAAATGGTAAAGGTACAATCTCATAAAAACACGGCGTTCATTCTGACACTTTTGTGTGTTGCCTTAATTGGAGCTACAATTTCAATCGGGCAATATGGTGTATATGTGCCGCTGATTGTTTTGTTGTGTATTCGCTATATATATGATATTATAAATCGCCGCAAAGGATTGTTGCCGTTAGAGGATGTCTACTTGTACGCGATCTATGTCGTAATCTTCTATATATGCACTTTAATTAACGGTGATGGTGCGAATGGAAGAAACAGTTTATTGATTAATTACGGAATATGCCTATTGTCCTTCCTGGTTATTTCCAAGGAAATCCGGTCAGAAGGAACGATGAAGCGTTTTATAAGGATTCTAATCTGTATAGTGATTATAAACTGCATTATAACAATCATGCAGTATTATAATAATCCGCTATCATGGTCGGTGTGGTATTTTTTTAATGATGCTAAAACAACGTCGACAGCGTATCTGGTTAATAATATGAATTCCGGGTCGCAGCTGTTGGGTAAGTCCAAGATATTTTGTCCCGGTATTTTCCCATCGGTAGTAAATAATGGTTATTTTGTTGCCAGTCTTGGAGTATTCTGTTTTTATCCTCAATTTTCAAAAAATCGTTATCTGGGTAGAATAATCAGTGCGTTACTGGTTTTGACCATCTTGGTTACATTGATGATGATTCAGCAGCGAATGGCATTTTTCTTGTTTATAATAGTGACGTGTGTCATTAACTATAAACGTCATAAGGTCGCAACCGTCTTTACAATTATATTGGCTGCTATCGCTTTTGAGTTAGTTGACATGCAGTTCGATGAAAGTGTTATTGGTCGCTTGGCAGATACTGAAGATAAGATAAGAGCAACTCTCTATGAAACCGGTATCGAATATGTAACGACTCATCTTTTGGTTGGAGGACGTGCCGGATATGAGAGGATTAATGAACATAGTGCCCATAATATATTCCTTAATGCGATTATGTATGGCGGTCTGTTTGGTGGCATAGTTATTATTGCCATATATTTCCGAATGTGCTATAAGGCGGTTCGCATTATCGTGCTTCAGTTCAATCATAGAAGAAATGTGTCAGTAGCGTTTGCATATTCATTGTTGACGTATAATTTGATAAGTTTAACCCATAACAGTTCATTGCTGACAGGTGATCCTATAATTTGGATACTGTATGCAATGATGTTAGTGGCTCAAAAATATGAAGTCGCAAAATCCAAGACGCGTATTGCTATGGACAACCGCCTATGCTGACTTGCTGACAGCAGGGCCGGTAGGTGGAATCGGCGTTCAGATGATGTTTTGGGCGCAGGCATTTCAGAAGTCTGGGTGGAATGTATTCTCGTTTTATGCGCAGACAAAGCCGAAAGAGTGCGACATCTGCACGTTTATTAAGAATAATGAGCCCCATTCAGTGTTTTTCCCATTGCATTTTTTCGTTACATTGTGGATTTTACTGAAGATAAAGCCCGAAGTCGTTTTATTGCGTGGCGGAAAAAATAGGAATCTGGCTTTTGTCGCATTTTGGTGTAAAATCCTTGGAATTAAAGCTGTTCAGTTCTTTGCGAGCGACGTAGATTTCGTAAAAGATTATAGAACCTTGACTTTCGCGGAGATGATAAACCGGCGGATGTTTAATTGGGGATTAAAATGGATAAAATATTTTGTTGTCCAGAATGATTCCCAGCAAGCGCAATTGCAGAAACTAATAACCACTGCTAATCCTATAATTATACCAAACATATGGGGTGAAGTCGGAGAAGCGAATCATGATGAGGAAAAGGTTATTCTTTGGGTTGGAAATACCCGCAGCTTAAAGCGTCCACAATGGGTTTTTGAAATTGCAAAAGATTTTCCCGAGGAAAACTTTGTGTTAATCGGCGGGAATGCTGATCCGAAGGTATATGACGAATGTGTGAGCCTTGCCGCAGATTCTGACAACGTTCGCTTTCTTGGTGGATTGCCGTTTTCTGAAACCAACGAGTGGTTTAGTAAAGCGAAAGTATTACTATGCACGTCGGAATATGAAGGTTTTCCCAATACTTTCCTTCAAGCTTGGTCAAATGGCGTTCCTGTATTGTCGACGGTTAATCCCGGTAATCGGATAACCGATAAGAATCTTGGATTTGTTTGTAAAGACATAAACGAATTTAAGGAGATGCTCAGAGCTATCCTTGAAAAGGAGCGTTATTCTAAATGTCAAGATGCTATAAATAGGTATTTTGCGGAAGCTCATTCGCTGGACTTTAATTACAAGAAACTCACGTCTTTTCTTGGCGTATGAAATTATTTCTGGTTACTGAAAATCTTGGTTCCGGAGGGGCAGAACGGCAATTGACCCTATTGGCAAAAGCATTGAGGGAAGCTGGTCATCAGCCAATTGTGATTACGTGGATTGACCGCAACTTTTATGGTGATTTTTTGAAGGATAACAAAATTCGTCATATATTATTGCATCCTGTTAGTAAGCAAGATCGAGTTCGAAAACTTGCATCATTGATGCGTGAAGAGCGTCCGTCTGCTATTATATCATACCTCCCAATGGCTAATGAAACGACTGTGTTGGCTCGTTTGTTATGTCCAGGACTTAGGACAAAATTAATTGTTTCAGAGCGGTCTTTTACGGTAAACTGGAATATTCGTCGTCGGGTAACCGATATGTTATACCATGTAGCGGATTATGTCGTAGCAAACTCGAATAATGAGGCAGAAAACATACGCCGTCATTGCCCCTCATTGGCAAAAAAAACATTGGCTATTCCAAATATGGTAGACATTGATAACTATTGCCATGCCGCGCCGAGAACTTTCAATAAACCGTTGAGGCTTGTCGGTGTCGGTCGTGTAATTCCATCTAAAAATATTGAAAATTTAGTCAGAGCTTTGGCGCGCGTGAAGCAGCAAGGGCATGATTTTATTTTCAGATGGTATGGTGCGCAAGACGATGAGCAATATGTCCGTTCCATACAGCGGGTGATTAATGAATACGGTATGTCGCAGACATTTTCACTTCATGTTGCTATCTCGGAAATATCAACTGTTTATGCGGAGGCGGATGCGTTTATTTTCCCATCTTTCCTTGAAGGCTATCCTAACGTGTTGGTTGAGGCAATGGCGTCTGGTCTGCCGGTCGCTGTTTCTGATGTCTGTGAACATCCGCATATTGTTACCGAAGGTGTGAACGGTTTCTTATTTGACCCGTCAAGTCTTGATTCTATGGCCGATGCAATTATTCGCCTGTGTAATCTTTCCTACGATGAAGCCTTGATAATTGGAAACAGCAATAAAATAAAAGTTCGTACGAATAATTCAACGGAAGCGTTCTTAAATCAATATATGGCGTTGATTGAGCGATGAAGAAAATCCTGGTATTTGGTTATTTCGGTTATCTAACTAATAAACTTGACGGGCAAACTGTCAAAACCAGGGCTGTATATAAACTTATGCAAGAACGAGAGGACACACAGGTCCGTTATGCGGATAGTCAGGTTTTCCGCTCCTCGCCGATGTCTATTCTCCGATTTGTAAGGGATTTATTTTGGTGTGATACTCTTATTTGGCTTCCTGCGCATAATAATCTTCGTATGTTTTTTCGGCCATTAATGTTATTATCGCGGCTTGCAGGCTTTTCTATAATTTATATAGTTATTGGCGGATGGTTAAGCGAGATACTGAAAGGTTTAAGCTACCATCGCAAACATTTAGGCGAAATACAGGCGATACTCGTAGAAAATCAAACGACGGTCAGCGAGTTACAGAATGCGTATGGATATACCAATCTTGCTGTTATCCCAAATTTTAGATTTGCCAGTCCTCGCGTCATGTTCAATGAGAACAAAGATGGAGAGTTGAAGCTTGTGTTTATGGCCAGAATTGATGAAAATAAGGGTTTGGAAACCATCGGGAAGTTATGTGAGCATTCGGATTTGAAATTCTCAGTAGATTTTTACGGCCCTATTAATCCAGACCATGCTGATTTTTTTAATAATCTTTTAGCGAAGCACTCGAATTTAACGTACAAAGGTAAATTACAACCGGAGGAAATCAATGATACGCTGATTGGTTATGATGCGATGTTGTTGCCGACAAAGTATTACACCGAAGGATTACCAGGCAGTATCGTTGATGCATATATGGCCGGTTTACCAGTGTTGGTTAGCCGGTGGAAACATGCTTCCGAGTTTGTTGTTGAACGTGTAACCGGATATATTGGTGATTTTAATAATCCTGAGCCGGAGCTTGCCTCTGCGATACGCATACTCACTGCTGACAGAGAATTATTAAATAAAATGAAGCATTATGCCGCAGAGGAAGCTGTTAAATATACAACTGATGCTGCCAAAGTAATCATCAATAGATACTTGTAATCTTATTAAACCATGAAAATTGCGCTGCTGACACAGTATTATAAGCCGGAGATGGGAGCTCCGCAGAATCGACTCTTTGAAATGATGAAGGGGCTGCAATCCTTGGGAAATGAAGTGGCGATTATTACGGCTATGCCCAATTATCCGACCGGCAAGATTTTCCCGAATTATAAAGGCAAATTTTCATGTCGGGAAGAGTTAGACGGAATAGAGATAAAACGTTATTGGCTATATGCCTCCAATACTCGCAAAACGATTCCAAGAATCTGGAACATGGTTTCGTTCACGCTGACATCGCTGTGCTGTTTGCCGTATTTAAGGAAGAAGCATTTTGATTACCTGATTGTTGAGAGTCCGCCGTTGACCCTTGCCTGGTCCGGTCGCTGGCTTGCAAAGTTGTCCGGAGCAAAGTATGTGGCGAATATCTCCGACTTGTGGCCGCTTTCTGCTAAAGAGTTGGGTGCGGTGTCCGAAGGTAAATTATATTCTGCCCTTGAAAAGTTGGAAAATTATATTTACCGAAAGTCTCATTTCGTTATGGGACAGTCGGAAGAGATTGTATCGTATATTGCGAATCATGGTGCAAAAGCCACTTACCTATTTCGCAACGGAGTAGACCCGACGCGGTTCGATCTGGCGAAAAAACGCAAACGTCAAAACGGAGAACCGATTCGTATAACCTATGCCGGTCTGTTGGGCTTTGCCCAAGGTATTGCTGATATTTGCCGTTCGATTAACTTTAAGGAATTGGATGCGGAGTTCCACATATATGGTGCAGGCGGTGAGAAAGACGAAATAGAAGCATTTGTAAATGAGCATCCTGATAACGGTATTTTCTATCACGGTGTTGTGTCGCGCACGGAACTTCCTGATGTACTGCTAAATTCCGATATGACTCTTATTCCGTTGGTAAAGAATATTTTTGGTGCTGTTCCGTCAAAAATATATGAATCGATGGCTGCCGGTTTGCCTATAATGTTCATGGGAGAGGGAGAAGGAGCCAAAATAGTTTCTGAGAACAAGCTTGGTCTTGTTGCTCACTCAAAAGATTATTCACAGCTTAAAGAGAATATACGCTATGCTGCAACTCATCAGGATGAATTAGCTGTGATGACTGAGAATTGTATTTCTGCTGCGAAAAATAAGTTTAACAGACCAAGGCAGATTGCAGCTCTCAATGATTTTATGAAAGAAAAATTACAATAACAATATATGTTATGAATACGAAGAGGAATATTCCTTTTTCGCCGCCGGATATAACGGAGGCAGAAGTGCAGGTGGTCGCTGAGGCTTTGCGCTCGGGTTGGATTACTACGGGCCCGAAGACGAAGGAGTTTGAGCGCCGGATTTCCAAGGTGTGTCAGACCGACCGCTATGATGGCGATGGAAAGCAGTTGCAAACGACTGTGTGTTTGAACTCGGCAACTGCGGCTATGGAGCTGGCTTTGCGCGTTATGGGCATAGGCGAGGGCGACGAGGTTATCGTGCCGGCCTATACTTATACGGCAACGGCGTCGGCCGTTTGTCATGTTGGCGCTTTCCCGGTTATGGTTGACTCGCTCCCGGGCAGCTTTTTGATGGACCCGGCGAAGTTGGCTGAGGCGTTTACGGAGCGCACCAAGGCGGTGATTCCGGTTGATTTGGCCGGCATCGTGGCCGACTATGACGCAGTGTTTGAGGTCGTTGAGGCGAAGAAGTCGCTTTTCCGCCCCGGCAATGATATTCAGCGTGCGTTTGGTCGCGTTGTGGTGATTGCGGATTCGGCCCACGGCTTCGGTGCCATGCAGGGCGGCAGAATGTCGGGCAATATTGCTGACTTCACCTGTTTTTCGTTCCATGCAGTCAAGAATCTGACAACGGCTGAGGGTGGCGCAATTACCTGGCGCTCTCATCCCGGAGTGGACGATGACGAAACCTATAAGATGCTTCAGTTGCTGTCGCTCCACGGTCAGAACAAGGATGCTCTGGCAAAGACGCAGCTTGGCGGATGGGAGTATGACATCATTGGCCCGTGGTATAAGTGCAATATGACCGACATCATGGCGGCCATCGGTTTGGCTCAGCTGGATCGCTACGATGATTTGCTGGCACGCCGCCGGGAGCTGATCGACCGCTATAATGCGGCGCTGGCCGATTATGATGTCGAGGTGTTGCCGCACTATAGCGATTCGCATGCATCGAGCGGCCACCTTTATTTGGTGCGCCTGAACGGAATCGGTGTTGAGCAGCGCAATGATGTTATCGTGAAGATGGCCGAGCGCGGCATTGCAACCAACGTTCACTATAAGCCGCTGCCCATGATGACGGCCTATAAGAACCTGGGCTATGACATCAAGGATTTCCCGCAAGCCTATGCGTTTTATGAAAATGAGGTTACGTTGCCTCTCCACACGCGCCTGACCGACGAGGATGTTGATTATATCCTTTCGAGTTTCACGGAAATCGTTGGCCAACTCTGATGAAGCGTCTGTTTGATATTTTTGCCAGCGGACTGGGGCTGATAGCTCTCAGTCCGCTGTTTGTTGTTTTAGCCGTTTGGATAAAGTGCGACTCGCGCGGGCCGGTTTTTTATCGCCAGACGCGCGTTGGCAAAGACAATAAGGACTTCCGGCTCTTTAAGTTCCGCTCAATGCGCCCCGACAGCGACAAACTCGGTCTAATAACGGTTGGCGGACGCGATCCGCGCGTAACGCGCTCGGGCTATTATATCCGCAAATATAAGCTCGACGAGTTTCCGCAGCTGATAAATGTTTTTCGCGGCGACATGAGCCTGGTCGGTCCGCGGCCCGAGGTTCGGAAGTATGTTGAGATGTATAGTCCCGAGCAGATGCGCGTTCTTAGTGTTCGCCCGGGCATTACGTCGCTGGCCTCTATCCGCTACCGCAATGAAAACGAAATTCTCGCGGCGGCGGCCGACCCGGATAAAACCTACATTGAGCAGGTTATGCCCGACAAGCTGGCCATCGACCTGGAATACGTTGATCGGGCTACTCTGCTCAACGACATCAAACTGATTCTGTCGACATTCAAGGAAATCGCTGCGGGATAGGTCCCGGCGTTTTCTCTGCTGTTTGGCCGAAACTTTTTTGGCGGCGCTGCTTCCCGACGAGGGGGGCGGCGCCGAATTTTTTTGTGGTGGCGGCGGGTTTCCGATTGTGGTAAAAAATGCGTAACTTTGCACTAAAAATTTGACAATATTATGATTTCAGTTGACGGCCTCACGGTTGAGTTCGGAGGCACTACTCTTTTCAAAGACGTTTCGTTCGTTATCAATCCCGGTGACCGCATTGCCCTGATGGGCAAGAATGGCGCCGGAAAGAGCACGCTGCTCAAAATCCTGGCCGGAGTCAGGCCGCCGACGCGCGGCTCGGTGTCGGCGCCGAAGGATTGCACGGTGTGCTACCTGCCGCAGCATATGATGACCAACGACGACGTAACCGTTTTCCAGGAAGCGTCTAAAGCGTTTTCACACCTCCATGAAATGGAGGCGCAAATCAATGCGCTAAACCATGAGCTGGAAACCCGCACCGACTATGAGTCAGACTCCTACATGGCGCTGATCGAGCAGGTTGCGACTCTCAGCGAGAAGTTCTATGCCATCGACATGACCCACTTCGAAGAGGACGTTGAGAAGGCCCTGCGCGGCCTCGGTTTCGAGCGCAGCGACTTCGACCGCCCGACGTCGGAATTTTCCGGCGGCTGGCGCATGCGCATCGAGCTGGCCAAGCTGCTGCTGCAGAAGCCCGACGTTTTGCTGCTCGACGAGCCAACCAACCATCTCGACATCGAATCCATCGGCTGGCTCGAAGAGTTCATTGTCAACAGCCCGATGGCCGTTGTGGTTATCAGCCACGACCGCCGCTTCGTCGACACCATAACCACCCGCACCATCGAAGTGACCCTGGGCCGCATCTATGACTACAAGGCCAAGTACTCCCACTATCTCGAACTGCGCAAAGAGCGCCGCGCCCAGCAGCAGAAGCAGTTCGACGACCAGCAGAAGCAGATTGCCGAAGCCCGCGAGTTCATCGAACGCTTCAAGGGAACCTACTCCAAGACCTATCAGGTCCAAAGCAAGGTCAAGTGGCTCGAAAAGCTCGAAATCGTCGAAGTCGACGAAGAAGACACCTCGGCCCTGCGCCTGAAGTTTCCGCCCTGCCCGCGCAGCGGCAGCTACCCTGTGATTGCCGAAGGTGTCGGCAAAAGCTACGACGGCCAGCCGGTATTTCAGGGTGCATCGTTCATGATCGAGCGCGGCGACAAGGTGGCCTTCGCCGGCCGCAACGGCGAGGGCAAGTCAACGATGGTCAAGGCCATAATGAAGGAGATCACCCACGACGGCACCCTAACCCTGGGCCACAACGTCAAAATCGGCTACTTCGCCCAAAACAGCGCCTCGCTCCTCGACCCGGAGCTGACCGTGTTTCAGACCATCGACGACATTGCCGTTGGCGACGTGCGCCTGAAAATTCGCGACCTCCTCGGCGCCTTCATGTTTGGCGGCGAAGAAAACCAAAAGAAAGTCAAAGTCCTGTCGGGTGGCGAGCGTGTGCGCCTCTGCATGATCAAACTCCTTCTCGAGCCCATCAACCTGCTGATACTCGACGAGCCGACCAACCACCTCGACCTCCGCACCAAAGACATACTCAAGCAAGCCCTCGCCGACTTCGACGGCACGCTCATCGTCGTTAGCCACGACCGCGACTTCCTTTCCGGCCTCGTCAGCAAAGTCTACGAATTTGGCGGCGGCAAAGTCCGCGAACACCTCTGCGGCATCGACGAATACCTCGAAAAGAAAAAGCAGCAACAGTGACGCCTGCGGGAGCCGTGGTGCTTGCACACGCTCCCGCGCGTGCATGGGCGTGGGGAGGCCGTCCATCCTTGGGTTTCGCTATTCGCTCAACCCAAGGCTATTGTGCCGCCACACGCTGCTGCGCGTGGCAATGCCGCCCTCTCCACCTGCGGGAGCAGGTGGAAGCAGAGTAGCCTATGGTTGAGGCGTAGCCGAAACCATAGGTCTGGGAAGCCGGCCCGAGATTCGCACGCGCGGGAGCGTGCGCGGGCATGGTTTTCGCGTTCGGTGTGTTGCTTGCACACGCTCCTGCGCGTGCCGGTGGTGTGGAGGTTGCATGCGTGTCCTAGGGTTTCGCATGTTGCTCAACCCAAGGCTATTGTGCCGCCACACGCTGCCGCGCGTGGCCATGGCGCTTCCATGTAGGTTACCCGACGGCGGGACGCCGTCGCCCCCAGCTGCGGGCGTGGTTTTCGCCTCATCCGGGTTTGCGTGCGTGCTTGCCCTCGGGTTTCGCATGTTCGCTCAACCCAAGGCTATTGTGCTGCCACACGCTCCTGCGCGTGGCCATGACGCCCCCCACCTGCGGGAGCAGGTGGAAGCATAGTAGCCTATGGTTGAGGCGTAGCCGAAACCATAGGTTAGGGGGAGCCGGCCTATAATTCGCACGCGCGAGAGCGTGTGCGGGTATGGTTTTCGCTGTCGGGTGTGTTGCTTGCACACGCTCCCGCGCGTGCAGGTGGTATGGGATGGCGTGCGTGCCCTAGGGTTTCGCATGTTGCTCAACCCAAGGCTATTGTGCTGCCACGCGCTCCTGCGCGTGGCCGTGGTTGGGGGGGGAATGGAAACGCTCCGCGGGTGGGGCGCGGAGCGTTTGGGGAGGGGGGATGGTGGGGAGGGGTTATTTGGTCAGGGGGCAGGCGGCGCATTTGGCCTGGATTTCGGTGAAGAAGTCGTTGCCTTTGTTGTCAACGAGGATGAAGGCGGGGAAGTTTTCG
>JAAVDE010000008.1 GCA_014801955.1 Bacteroides sp.
GACTCTAATGGTTCACCTGATAGTAGGCGACTGACTATTTTCAGCCGTTCTTCAAAGTTATGGTGTCTATACATAAAGCACCCCAAAAGTTTTGTGTNCAACTTTTGGGGTGCANTTCAATTTGGCGAGGGCNTCGAAATTTTATTCCGACTTCGCAGGTCAGTCGGCAAGAATCTGAATCTCGGCGCCTGAACCGAAGTCCTGGCCATCTTGCGACGACAGGCCGGTGAAGCGCACATAGCGNCCGGGGGTGGGNGCGAAATCTACGCGTTTAACGTTCTTCGAACGGTCGAAGGCGCCTTCGGCCACCTTGACCCAGTTCTGATTGTCNGTCGATACTTCAATGGTGTAGTCCTTNATGTCGCCATTGCTGCCGTTGCGGCGGGGCAGGTAGGTCAGGCCGATGAGCGGCTTAACGGAGCCTGCGTCNAACACTACCCAGTGGGGATAGTTNGCGAGGGTTACGCCATAAACGGTGTGCCAGATGGTTTCGGGGTTGCCGTCAACGAGGTTNGAGGCGTTATCGTCGGACATTTCGGAGCTGACTGCGATAACCTCAACCGGGATTTCGGCAAGGCGCTCGAANGTTGCGGTGTAGACGCAGCCGGGAGCGTCGGCNTTCCAGGCNGTTATGGTGCCACCCTGGCTGAAGTCNAAGGGAGCCTCATAGGCGGTTTCCTTGACTTTGCGTTTGGGGCCGCGGGCAACCTTCATNCCGGCAGGAACTACGTTATAGAGAATCTTCGCATCGGGNTTGGCCGAAGCAATCGAAACTACGCCNGCCTTGGAGCGGCGNATCATCAGAGGATTCTGAGCAGCCGAGCCAACTGAGGCCTGACCTTGCAGGTCGGCNCCGGCAGCTACCGGGCGAATCATNAAGCCGAAGGTCTGCGGGTTCGACATNGCGCGATACTGAGGCAGAGCGATGCCCTGGCCGCAGCTTGCNCCGCCCAGGCCGGTAACCTTGGCGTCGAGGTGGAGAGTGGTGCCGGTCGATGCGGGGAGCNGATAGGGATGGGCCGCANGCATCATGTCGATGTCGTCATAGGGCAGAGCCGAAGCGCTCATCGGGCCCTGGGTTGCNATGAACTGAATGCCGCGACCGTNAGCGTCGGTCAGGGCGTTCCAGCGGANGCCCTCGCGGTTNCCCATGCTCTGGGGTTTGGGGAACGGAACGAACTGGTNGGCGACGGTNGATTCGTAGAGGCCGATTTTCTGGGCGGTTTCGCGGTCGTTGAAGTTATTGATCGGGCCGCGGCCATANTAGGTGTAGTTCTTCAGTTCGGAGGGGAGCTGCATCTTATAGCCCAGGCGGGGAAGNAGCAGCGAGGGGTTGGAGGCCTCGATGACCGACGAGAGTTCAATGGTGCCGTCGGGATAAACGGTCCAGATCTGGTTGGTCGTGAAGTGGAAATCGTCGGGACCGAACGGACGGCCTTCGCGGATAGTGTAGGTTCCGCTTTCGCCGCCGCCCCATGCCTGAGCGCCGGCGGGAGCCTGGGAGGTAACAACGTATTCAACAACAACGGCGCCGTCGGGGCGAGTGGAAACATAAGCCAGGTCGGCCTTGTGGTTCAGATTGTGGAGACCGTTGGCAAACCAGGGNCCATAGCTCCAAACGTCGTTATCGACCGGAGCGCGGAAGGCGTTCAGAACCGGGCCNTTGCCGGGAGTGATGACTGCTTGGCCGTTATAAACGAGCGAGTCAATCGAACCGGTCTGATCGTTGAACTTAACGATGAAGCCGTTGCCGCCGACGGTAGTGGCATCGGAGGCCCGGTTAACGTCGAGCTTGCCGCTGACGNTGATGGGNTCGGGCTTGGCNGGCTCATTGACGGGGAGCTGCACTTCGGCCTGAACATAGCCCTTTTCGGCCCAGGGTTTATCTTCGGCCAGANGGAACNGGAGGGTAACGAAGTATTCGCCTTCGGGGTCGGCGGCAATCTTGGAGTAGTCGTANGGAATCGACCAGGTCTGCGATTCGCGGGGGCCGACCTCCATGCGCGGGCGCTTAACGGCGTCGCCGGAGGCAACCGTAACGCCGTTGCGGGTCAGAATCCAGCGGGGAGAAAGGTCGCNAAGGGTTGTGAAGTAGTTTTTGTTGAACACTTCAACCGTGCCGGTGGTCATGTCAACGGGCTTCACGCCGACATACTGGTGAACGCGCTTAACNTCCGCATACTGAGGCTTGGGCGTAAGGTCGGGGAACATGATGCCGTTCATGCAGAACATGCCGTCGTTGGGCTTGTCGCCGAAGTCGCCGCCATAGGCCATATAGCGGGTGCCGTCGGGGGTGTAGTTCCAGAGAGCCTGGTCAACCCAGTCCCAGATGGCGCCGCCACAGAAGAAGTTGGTCGACTCCATCGCATCCCAGTAGTCAACGAAACCGCCGAGAGCGTTNCCCATCGAGTGGGCATACTCGGAAATGTGGAACGGATACTTGATGCCGGCGTTGCCCTTAACGGCGCTCTGCACCCAGGGTATTGCCGGATACTGGTTCGANCCCATGTCAACGATTGAGTTGTTGCGCTCATANTGAACGGGGCGCGAGGTGTCGAACTCCTTGATTGCGTTGTANGCCTCNACAAAGTTCTGACCGGGGCCGGCNTCGTTGCCGAGACTCCAGATAACGATCGACGGATGGTTAACGTGGGCNTGNACCATCTCCATGTTGCGGGCAACGTGGGCGTCGCGCCATTCGGCGGGNTGCGACAGNGANGCNGCGCCATANNNATANTNGTGGCTTTCGAGNTTGGCTTCGTCTTCGAGGTAAATACCGTATTTATCGCACAGGATATACCAGTAGGGGTCGTCGTTATAGTGCGAGTTGCGGACGTGGTTGATGTTGCCCTGCTTCATGAGCATNACCTCGCGCTCCATCTGNTCGTGCGAAAGAGTGTGGCCNGTNGNNAGGTTNTTTTCGTGGCGGTTCACGCCTTTGAGCTTCACGGGGCGGTTGTTGACGTAGAAGTAGCGTCCGGCCAGNCCGAATTCGTCGTCGGCGGCNGCGGTTTCGCGGATTTCAACGTGGCGCACGCCGAAATAGCTGCTCACGATTTCAACGGTCGTGCCCTTTTTGTTGAGCAGCTCGGCAACGAGCACATAGCGGTTNGGCTGCTCAGCGCTCCAGAGGCGGGCGTCGTTGAGGGTCAGAACGGTCTTTACGTCAACCGAAGTCTGACCNTCGGCCGTAACGGGCACCGTTTGCTCCNGAACTTTGGCTTCGGTTTCGTCGGTATAGAGCTTAACCGGGTAAACCGAATAGCGGATGGAGCCGGTGAATTTCCATTTTTTATCAAGCAGGTAGCGCACGGTGTTTTCAACAGCCACCTGAGCCGTTACCGGGCCGAGAGGATTGGCCGAGGGGTCGATGGTTGAGCGAACGACCATATCCTGAATCTGAATCTGAGGAGTGGAGGTCAGGTAGACCGAGCGGAAAATGCCGGGCAGGCGGAACATATCCTGNGCCTCGAGCATGCCGGCGTCGCTATAGCGATAAACCTCGATGGCAACCGTGTTNGCCCCCTTTTTATTCAGATAAGGAGTTACGTTAAACTGNGCCAGGTTGCGCGAGTTNTTGCTGAAACCGACATACTTGCCGTTAATCCACAGGTAGAAGAACGAGTCNACGCCGTCGAAGTTCAAATAAACCTCGCGNCCCTGCCAGTTGGCGGGCACGGTGAACTCGCGGCGATAGGANCCGACTTCGTTGCGGTCGTGATAGGTAGTGTAGGTNGTGTCGGCNGGAGTTCGCATAACGCCGTTCTTCCAGTCGCCGACGGAGTCGCGGATAACGTAGAAAGGCACCAGCTGGTTGGTGTAGATCGGCTTGCCATATTTCAGCGAGCCATCCTTTTGAATGCCCTGCACGTTCCAGCAGCCCGGAACCTGAATGTCGTCCCAGCCGCTGACGTCAAACGTCGGGTCAAAAAACGATGCGGGNCGCTTGTCGGGNTGATTCACCCAGTTGAACTTCCACGAACCGTTGAGGCTCATATAATAAGGCGAGTTCTCGGGGAGCACCTTCAGCGCCTGGTCAACGGTTGCGAAATTAAAGAAATAGGCATGGGGTTGCTCCTTGTTGAGCGCCAGCACCTGGGGATTCTCCCATTCGGAGCCCACGGGCGCGGCAACGTTGCCATAAGCATAACCGCCCAAGGGCGCCGCGGCAACGGCTGTCAGAGCAGAAAAGGCCAACATCAGGCCTGTAACCAATGACTTTTGCATGATAAAAGACTTAACGTGATAAATGAATGAAAATTTATTTGCAAAGATACGAAAAAAAATCTGTAATCCCCGTAATCAGGCCTCGGGAAACGCGNAAAATTTGGTGAAATTAATTTTTTTTGTAATTTTGCGGGCATAAAACACTAAACTTATCTGACATGAATATCGCAAAGAATCTGACTGAGTTGATTGGTCGCACTCCGCTGCTCGAAGCCGGGCGGCTGNCTGAAAAAGAGGGTCTGAAAGCTAACCTGTTGCTGAAGCTGGAGAGCTTCAACCCCGGCGGTTCGGTCAANGACCGCGTTGCGCTGTCGATGATCGAGGCCGCCGANGCCGAGGGCCGGCTGACGCCGGGCGCAACAATCATTGAGCCAACGAGNGGCAACACCGGCATCGGCCTGGCCTGGGTAGCAACCGTTAAGGGCTACAAGCTGATTCTNACCATGCCGGAAACGATGAGCNTTGAACGCCGCAAGCTGCTCGCNGCCCTCGGAGCAACGCTGGTTCTCACCCCCGGCGCCNACGGAATGAAGGGNGCGATTGCCCGCGCCGAAGAGCTCCGCGCCCAAACTCNCGGCTCGATAATCCTCAGCCAGTTCGATAATCCCGCAAATCCCGAAGCCCACTATCGCACGACNGCCCGCGAAATCTGGGNCGACACCGACGGCNGGGTCGACATCTTCGTTGCCTGCGTCGGCACCGGCGGCACNGTCAGCGGCACTGCCCGCGGCCTCAAGGAACNCAACCCCGCAATCCGCGCCATCGCCGTTGAGCCGGCAGCATCGCCNGTTATCAGCGGCGGCACTCCCGGNCCCCACAAAATCCAAGGCATCGGCGCCGGATTCATTCCCGGCAACTATGACCCCGCGGTCATTGACAGCGTCATGACCGTCACCGACGACGANGCCTTCAATGCCGCNCGCCTGCTGGCCGCCACCGAAGGCGTATTGGCCGGCATATCATCGGGCGCCGCCATCTCCGCCGCCATCCGCCTGGCCNGCCTNCNCGAAAACGCCGGCAAAACCATCGTAGCCCTCCTCCCCGACACCGGCGAGCGCTACCTCTCCACCCCACTCTTCTGATACNCCATATAATTTATTATTTGCGGGATTCGGATTTTTGGCTTATATTTGCAAAAACCAAAATCAACCCTTCAGACCATGACCACAGTAAAGCCCAAGCGCAAATCGCGCCTTAAATTGATTAAGAATGACCCCTGGCTGGAACCGTTTGCGCCGGCTATTGAGGGTCGCCATCAGGATGCAGTTAATAAGGAAGCGGAATTGACGGCTGCCACCGGCTCGCTGAAAGATTTTGCGAACGCNTATGAGTATTTCGGACTCCACCGCACTGCCNGCGGCTGGGTTTTCCGCGAGTATGCGCCGAACGCTACGGCCATCTATCTTATTGGCGACTTTAATAACTGGCAACCCTCGGAGGANTATGCGCTGAAGCGGGTCAAGGGCACCTACGGCGACTGGGAAATCAAGCTGAAAGCCAAGCAGCTGAAACATGGCGACTATTTTAAGATGCTGGTCGAATGGCCCGGNGGCCGCGGCGAGAGGATTCCGGCNTATGCAACGAGAGTCGTGCAGGCAGAGAACTCACCGATTTTCTCCGCNCAGGTATGGGCCCCGGAAACGCCCTACGCCTGGAAAAAGAAATCATTCAAGCCCAACCGCGATCCGCTGCTGATTTATGAGTGTCATATCGGNATGGCGCAGGAAAAGGAGGGCATCGGAACGTATGAGGAGTTCCGCACGAACGTTTTGCCGCGCATTGCGGCCGACGGCTATAATTGCATTCAGATTATGGCGATTCAGGAGCANCCCTACTACGGTTCGTTTGGCTACCACGTCAGCAGCTTCTANGCCGCATCGAGCAAGTTCGGCACCCCGGAGGANCTGAAAGCGCTGATCGACGACGCCCACTCGCGCGGCATAGCCGTTATTATGGACATNGTTCATTCCCACGCGGTTAAGAACGAGGTCGAGGGGCTGGGCCGTCTCGACGGTACTCCCGACCTCTATTTCCACTCCGACCCCGGTCGCCGCGAGCATCCGGCATGGGACTCGCTNTGTTTTGACTACGGCAAGAATCCGACGCTGTATTTNCTTCTGAGCAACTGCCGCTATTGGCTGGAGGAGTATCATTTCGANGGNTTCCGCTTCGACGGCGTAACGTCGATGCTCTATTATNCCCACGGCCTGGGGCAGGCTTTCGGCAGCTACGATGACTACTATAACGGCAGCCAGGACGCTGACGCAATCGCCTATCTGACGCTGGCCAACAAGCTGATCCACGAGGTTAACCGCAANGCCATAACTATTGCCGANGAGATGAGCGGCATGCCGGGACTGGCGGTGCCGTTCAAGGATGGCGGCATAGGGTTCGACTACCGCATGGCGATGGGNATCCCCGACTANTGGATTAAAACTCTGAAGGAGAAGAAAGACGAGGACTGGCATCCGACGTCGATTTTCTGGGAGCTNACGAACCGCCGCAGCGACGAACGNACNATCAGCTACGTCGAGAGCCACGACCAGGCGCTGGTCGGCGACAAAACGGTGATTTTCCGCCTGATGGACGCCGACATGTATTGGCACATGAGCCGCGACGACGATTCGCCGGTGATTGCGCGCGGCATGGCGCTCCACAAGATGATTCGCCTCGTTACGCTNGCAACCATCAACGGCGGCTACCTTAANTTCATGGGCAACGAATGGGGCCANCCGGAATGGATCGANTTCCCGCGCGAGGGCAANGGCTGGAGCTATAAGTATGCCCGCCGCCAGTGGGACCTGGTGAACGCCGACTATCTCAAGTACTTCATGCTCAACAATTTCGACAACGCGATGATTCATCTCGTCAGCGGTCAGAAAAAGTTTGAGAAAGAACCGGTCGTGAAGCTCTGGGAAAAAGACTCGGACCAGGTGCTGGCATTCATGCGCGGCGACCTGGTGTTCGTTTTCAACTTCTCNCCCACTCAGGCCTATGAGGGCTACGGCATTCTCGCCCCCGCCGGCGAATATGAGGGAGTNCTCTCAACCGACCAGCCCGAATTTGGCGGCTACGACAATATTGACCTTCAAACGCATCACCTGACGCAGTTCGACGCGCTCTATGCGCCCGCCGGNCGCGAATGGCTGAAGCTCTACCTGCCGCCGCGAACGGCGATGGTTCTCCGTAAGCTATGAGCCATAAACCGCTGATCAGCATCGTGATTCCGGCCTATAACGCCGGACCCNCGCTGCTGCGCGCGGCGGTTAAAAGCGCGCTCGCCCAAACCTATGGNAACGTGGAAGTTATCGTGGTCAACGACGCGTCGACCGACAACACCATGACGGGCATCGACACCATCTCCGACCCCCGCCTGCGCACCCTGTCNCTACCCGNCAACCTCGGNCCGTCGGCNGCGCGCAACGCGGGCACTCATGCCGCGCNCGGCGAGTGGCTCTGCTATCTCGACGCCGACGACCGCATATTACCCGATATGCTGAGCCGCCTGATGGATATTGCCGAAACCTGCGGNGCCGACATTGCCTGCTGCGACTTTCAGCGCGTTGCGCTCGGCGCGCGGATTCCGCAAGAGGTCGAGCCGCGCCCCGTGTTGACCGCCACGCCCGAGGCAGCCATTGCCGAGGTGCTATATCAGACAGGCAATCTCAACAATTCGCCCGGCGGNAAAATTTATCGGCGCGAGNTGTGCNAAAAACAGCCGTGGCTCNCCGGCCGGTTTGAAGANTTGCGGACTTTCTACCGCATATTCCTCGAAGCAAACAAAATTGCATGGACAGCCGAGCCGTTCTATGTCTACACGGTGAATCCCACCAGCTACATGCAGGTCTACACTCCGGCGNGAGCCGTGGTGCTCGACGTTGTCGAGGAGATGGTGGAGTTCATGGCGGAGAACTGCCCGGGCCTGGTAGCNGCGGCCCGCGACCGCGCACTGAGCGCCGCCTTCAACATTCTGAAACTCATGCGCGCNAACGGAGCCAAAGAGCCCGCCACCGCCGCGCGCTGCAANGCGATTATCCGCCGCTACCGCCGNGCATCGCTGCTGAACCCGCGCGTGCGGGCCAAGAACAAGGCCGCCNNCGCTGCGAGCTATCTCGGCGGCCTGCTGTTTTTCTAACNNCCTGAATCCAAAGCAAAAATGAAAAGCCCGGGGCCAAATGGCCTCGGGCTTTCGTATTATCTGATTTCAGAGGGGATTATTCGCCTTTTTCGAGCTTTTCCTTCAGGGCAGCGAGTGCTTCGAGGTCGCCGAGAGTGGTCTTTTCGGGAGCGGGAAGCGAAACGGTTTCAGCTTCGGCGCGGGGAGCGCGGGTTGCGCGAGCCTTGCGTTCTGCCTTGCGTTCTGCCTTGGAGTCATCTTCGTGGATGCGGCTGTGGCTGAGGATGATGCGNCGGCTATCCTTGTTGAACTCAATTACCTTGAAGTCNAGGGTTTCGCCGGCTTTGGCCTGCGAGCCGTCTTCCTTAACGAGGTGGCGGGGGGTAGCGAAACCTTCAACGCCTTCGCCNAGGGAAACAACTGCGCCNTTTTCCATGAGCTCGGTGATGGTGCCCTGGTGAACGGTGCCAACTGCATAGTCGGTTTCGAGAGCGTTCCAGGGGTTATCTTCGAGCTGCTTGTGGCCGAGGCTCAGACGACGGTTTTCCTTGTCGATGTCGAGAACCTGAACTTCGATGGGGGCACCGATCTGGGTAAATTCAGAGGGGTGNTTGATCTTCTTGGTCCAGGANAGGTCGGAGATGTGGATCAGGCCGTCAACGCCTTCTTCGAGTTCAACAAACACGCCGAAGTTGGTGAAGTTGCGAACTTTTGCGGTGTGCTTGCTGCCAACGGGGAAGCGAACTTCAATGTCGGCCCAGGGGTCGGCTTTGAGCTGCTTGAGACCGAGGCTCATCTTGCGTTCTTCGCGGTCGAGGGTCAGGATAACGGCTTCGATTTCGTCGCCTACCTTGAGGAAGTCCTGAGCGGAACGAACGTGCTGGCTCCAGGTCATTTCGCTAACGTGGATGAGGCCTTCAACGCCGGGAGCCACTTCAACGAATGCGCCGTAGTCAGCCATAACAACTACGCGGCCGGTAACCTTGTCGCCAACCTGAAGGTTTGCGTCNAGGGCATCCCAGGGATGGGGCTGGAGCTGCTTGAGACCGAGAGCGATGCGCTTCTTTTCGTCGTCGAAATCAAGGATAACGACGTTGAGAGTCTGGAAGGGTTCAACAACTTCGCTGGGGTGCGAAACGCGGCCCCAGGAGAGGTCGGTGATGTGGATGAGGCCGTCAACGCCACCCAGGTCGATAAATACGCCGTAGGCGGTGATGTTCTTAACGGTACCTTCGAGAACCTGACCCTTTTCGAGTTTGGACATGATTTCCTTTTTCTGCTGCTCGAGTTCAGCCTCGATGAGCACTTTGTGGGAAACCACAACATTCTTGTATTCGGGGTTGATCTTAACGACTTTGAATTCCATGGTTTTGCCCACGAAGATGTCGTAGTCGCGAATGGGTTTAACGTCGATCTGCGAGCCGGGAAGGAATGCTTCGAGGCCGAACACGTCAACGATCATGCCACCCTTGGTGCGGCACTTCACGAAGCCCTTGATGATTTCCTCATTTTCCATAGCTTCGTTAACGCGGTCCCAGGCGCGAGCTGCGCGGGCCTTGCGGTGGGACAGAACGAGCTGACCCTTTTTATCTTCAGCGTTTTCGATGAAGACTTCAACGGTGTCGCCGACCTTGATGTCGGGGTTGTAGCGGAATTCGCTCATGGGGATGATACCGTCGCTCTTGTAGCCGATGTTAACCACTGCTTCGCGCTTGTTCATTGCGATAATGGTACCTTCGATTACTTCTTGATCCTTGACCTGGCCGAGAGATTCGTCGTAGGCCTTGGTGAGTTCCTCTGCGCTCTTTTCGGTGTTGGTGGTGCCGTTTTCAAAAGCATCCCAGTCGAAGTCTGCCAGGGGAGTTACAATTTGGTTTGACATAAAGTTAATTAGTTAATAAATAGGTGAATTAATTGTGGTTTGTTGGAAAACCGGCGCAAAGATACGAATTTTTTCTGAATAATCCATCATTCCGACNAAATTTAATGTTATCCGGCNCCACGACTCTNTCNTTTCAGACGACGGAGGCNNGCATTTNAACAGTGACGCGAAGCTGGGAGCGAGGGCGTCTCGCCCTCGNCCGCGTCGCGAAGCCACACATTAGCCGCAGATGCGAGGGCGAGACGCCCTCGCTCCCAGATTACTTTCATTGCGATATTTTTTGTGGTCAATTAATNNGATGNAGCACTTGTTNAGNCCGNAANNTTAACGATATTTTAGCGNAAAATTGCAGTTTGANNAGNCNGTTTTGTTAAAATGAGTTAAAATNNTGCTGAAAANCATATTTTTTTGCGAAAATACTTGCACAATTAAGAAAAACCCACTAACTTTGCAGCGTGTTTTTCATGGTATTAGATTTAAGGTTAACTAAGATTGGTTGTCGCGATGACAATCAATTTTTTTGTTTTATAGAATAATCTGATTTCCGGCACAGCTTTTTTTATGGCGCGACTCAACGAATTTATGATTAAGGCTGATTTGACTCCGATAGTGGAATACTGTCGGGAGTNCGGCAGTTTNACCCGTTACGCCAAGGGCGATTGTTTAGTCACGGAAGGNAGCGTATGCAGAAAAGTAGCACTGGTTCGTCAGGGGTATTTTAAGTATGCCACTATAGATTCCTCGGGCAATGAGCGCATTACCGCGTTCGGNTTCGAGAATGAGGTCGTTACCGACTTTGTCAGGTCAATGCAGTTCGGAAAAACGGCNCTGACGTCAATCGTGGCCGGATGCGACTCCGAAGTNCTGGAAGTTCCTATGTATGACCTTAAAGCCTACCTGACGGANCACAACCCGGAGTTCATAGCCAGGCTTGCCACACATGCTCTCGAAGAGGCCTACACCCGCTACCTGCTGATGCATACGCTGACGCCGGTTGAGCGTTACANAGTGTTTTACCCGCGGTTGCTCCACGTTATCGACAAGATTCCCATGCGGGAACTGGCCTCCTTCCTGGCGGTTTCGCGGCGTCAGTTCCAGAGAATCCGATCGCAAGTTTGANGCGATTGGGACAAATGTCCCGCTGAAAATCAGTTTTTGTATGTAATTTTGCGGAAACAATCATTTCCCNCAAAATTATATGAAAAGACTACTGTTTTTATTACTCATTCTGCTTCCCGTGGCAACGTATGCCAAGAGGCAATGCGAGCCGGTAATCGCCGTTAAGGCCGACGGCACCCGCATCGAAGGATTCACTAAATCACGCCTTATTAATTACCTGAAGCCTAACGTTTCGTCGGTCAGCATCAGNACCGAACCCGACGGCGAGGAAACCAAGTTTACGTCCGACGAGGTTGTTGAACTTATTTTCCCGCCTACGGAAGAGGACACCACCGTAACGGTCTACCACGCCGTAATGGCTCAGAAACATATGCCTCACAAATGGAATAAAAACCCGAAAACGTATGACAAACCGATTTTTTTGCGACTCATCTATAACGGAGACTACGTTAAAGGCTATGCGCGTCCGGCGATGGATAACACATACACTCCGTCGATGACCATGGTGAACTATACCTGGCTATACTACTATAAATTAGCCGACCAGGNAATAACCAAAGCCTACTGGCTCGACAGCAAGGATATTATTCCGGGGATGCGCAAGGTAATGAAGTTCTATTTCCGNGAATTTCCGGGTTTGCAAAAAATGGTAGACAAGAAGGAGCTGACGCCTNACGAGTTNCGCGCTAATCCGTCGGTTGTTCTGCCGCTGATGGATGCCGAAGCCAAGCTGAGGAGCGAAGGCGGAGCAGGAAAATAAAGCCNCNGAACGAGAGNTCAACNGCCATNGCNATCCAAACGCCGGTCAGGCCCATCGAACCGACCAGCAGAGCGGCGAGAGTCAGGCGCACGAGCCAGATGCTNCCGAAGTTCATGCAGGAAGGAACCAGAGTNTCGCCGGCGCCGACGAATATGCCNTAGCTAACAATGGCGGCGGCAAACATCGGCTCCGCAAAGGCTTCGATGCGAAGAACGGAGGCGCCCAGGCTGCGGATTTCGCCCGACGGAGTCATCATTCCGATCATGGCATCGGCGCCGAACCACATAACGGCACCCATGATNGCCATGACGGCCATGCCGATTCCGACGCAGAGATAGGCCAGTTCGCGCGTCAGCNTGCGGCGCTTGGCGCCAACGCATTGGCCAACGATGGTCGTGGCGGCTTCGCTGACGCCGTAGCCGGGCATNTAGCAGAGNCTTTCNGCCGTAATGGCAAAGGAGTTGGCGGCGATGGCAATAGTGCCGAGCGGGGCAACGATAACGGTCGACATGATATGGGCGCCGCTCATTACGCACTGCTGCAAACCGATCGGCGCACCGATTTTGAACGCACGCCGGATAACGCTGCGGTTCAGCGCAAAGCTGCCGGAGGAGCGCATGTCGATCTGCGGCGAGCGGCGCCAGAGAACGTAGTTCATCAGCAGCGCCGTTATCACCTCGGCAAGTCCNGTGCCGATGGCGGCGCCGGCGACTCCGAGCCCTGCGCCGGGAAGGCGGATTTCAGCGCCGGCCAACGAAAATTCATGNGACGGGAAAATCAAGAAGAAGTTAAACACTACGTCAAGCACACACATCAGAATGTTCAGGGCGCTGGGAGTGTTCATATTGCCGGAACAACGGAGCACGCCGCCGGCAAGCGAATTGAGAGTATAAACGGGGAGAAACGCCGTGAAGATGGCGAAATAAAGAGAGGAGTTNCNGTTAATGTCGTCGTTGCCGCCGAGCCATTGAGGCAGAAAGGGGCTGATTGCAAGNCCGAGCANAGCAATGACTGCTCCGAAGATAACAACGGCGACNGTTCCCTGGCGCACCACGGCGCGGGCGCCCTCCTTGTCGGAGGCGCCCAGCCGGTGGGCGACCTGGACGGAGAAGGCCGTGGCCGNCGCCGAACAGAGGCCGCCGAAGAGCCAGGTCGTCGTTTCAACCAGNCCGACCGAAGCCGAAGCCTCGGGGCCGAGCGAGCCGACCATTGCGGCGTCGATATAGAACATGGCCGTCAGCGACACCTGGGCCAGAATGGCCGGTATGCTCAGCAGCACTATCAGCCGCAGGCGCTCGCCGAACGTCATTGGTTGGCCGCTGCGGATTCGGTCAAGCAGTTGCTCCGACTTTCTCATTTCAGCAGTTCGGTTTCTATGCGGTCAAGGGCGCAATCAAGGAGTTTGCGCGGNCAAGCGAGNTTGATTCGGATGAAGTNTTCGCCGCCGGGGCCGTAGTCGCTGCCGGCGCTGACCATGACNCGGGCGCCGTCGAGCAAACGTTGGGCAACGGTTTCGCCGTCGAAACCACTCTCGCTAACGTTAATCCAGGCCAGATAGGTNCCATCCATCGGNGTCAGCCTCCAGCCGAACTCGGGATGCTCNGCAATGAACTCCTCGANCCGGACNAAGTTGNCATGAAGGTAGTTGCGCAGCTTGCNNAGCCACTCGGCTCCCTCGACGGAATAGGCGGCGATAAGCGCCTCGACGCCNAAGGGGTTTACGTCGCACACCTCGTTATCGTTGATTGCGCGATCGATGCGGCGCGTCGAGTCGGCGTCGGAGCCGACGATGCAGGCAATCTGAAGGCCGGCGGTATTGAACGCCTTGCTCGGCGANACGCAAATCGCCCAGCGGTCTGTCGGGTCGGTCGCAATNGTGGCATAGGGCGTGTAGCTGACTTCGGGAAAGGTCAGCTCGCAATGAATTTCGTCGGAAATCACGAAAGTCGAGTGGCGGCGGGCAATTTCGGCAACGCTGCGGAGCTCGGTCGGAGTCCACACGCGGCCGCCGGGATTCTGCGGATTGCAGAGAATCAGCAGCGGCGTGCGCCGGTCGCTCAAAACGTTGTCGAGNTCGTTGAAGTCAATAACGTAGCCGTTGTCCGTCATAATGAGCGGCACGCTGCGGAGCATGCAGCCGTTATTGCGGATAGAGGAATANAAGCAGTTATAGGCCGGAGTCAGCAGGGCCACTCCGTCGCCCGGACGGGTCAGGGCCTTGATGATCGCCGAAACCGCCGGCACCACGCCCGACGTGTAGATCAGGTTCTGAGTGTTGATCATCCAGTGGTGGTGGCCGNAGAACCAGCCGGTCAGGGCGGAATAAAATTCGGGGCGCACCTTCGTGTAGCCGAACACGCCGTGNTCAACGCGGCGGCGCAGCGCGTCGATAACGCAGTCGGGAGCGCGGAAATCCATGTCGGCCACCCACATGGGGATTANGTCGTCGGTNGCCGGGGTGTCCCACTTATAGGAGCCGGAATGGCGACGGTCAACGCGGGTATCAAAGCTGTTCATCTGTTGAAATTTTGCAGTCGGCCGGAGCCAGAACNTTGTTGTCAATGATNATTTCGCCTATCGATTTGGCATGGATGGAGCCCGAGCGGGGATTTTTAACGCTGGTGATATGCGAGTTAACAACNGCGTTGACCGTCGAGTCNTCGAAAGCCAGGTCGCAATCGGCGTCGAACGTGCAGTTCTCCAGAATCAGNTCGGTGCAGTAGCAGAGCGGCTGNGTGCCGGCAATGTGGCAGTTGATCAGATGGAGGCGACGGGAGTGCCAGCCGAGATATTCGCCCGAAACCGAGCAGTTGATGAGGGTAACGTCGGTGGTGTTCCAAAAGGCGTCTTTCGAATGAATCTCAGCGTTGCGGATAGTTACGCGGTTGCAATACTGAAAAGAGTAGTTGCCATGCTGAACATAGCGGTCAATGTCGATATTGTCGCAGTGCATGAACAGATAGTCGGCATTTGCAACCTCAACGTCGCGCAGCTGAATGTCGCGGCAGTGCCACAGCGTTTCCTGCGCATCGGGAATCTTAACATTCTCGAGAGANAGATGTTGCATTTCGCGAAACATCTTCGGCGCTTCGACCAGAGTGTTTCGCATAATCAGACCGCGCGAATACCAGAGGGCNGCGCGGGCGCCGGGAGTGAACAGGCAGTCCTCGACCGAGAAGTTGTCGACGTGCCAGAACGGATATTTGCCCTCGAAGCGGCAGTTGCGCGCAGCGATGTTGCGACACTGCTTCAACGCCGACTCGCCGGCATGGATAGTAACATTTTCAAGCACCAAGTCACTCGATGCAAAAAGCGGACGCTCGCCGCCGAATTCCGTATCTTTNATTAACTTCATGATTTNTATATGTTATTGTTTTTAGGAGATTATTCGTANCGCATAGTGGTTGCGGGCGATATACGCGAAATTATGATTGCCGGGAGCATCAGAACCAGCCAGCTGAGACCGACGACTCCCANGTTTAGCCCTATGACGCAGCCCCAGGTCAGGCGAACCGGCACGAAATCGACATAGTAGTTGACNGGGTCGAGGGGGAGCAGATGGGTGCGCGCCTGGAGTAATATCAGNCCGATGGCAACGATATTGCCAATCAGCAGGCCGCGGACAACGAGCCGCTCGGCCATGAACATGAAAATGCGGCGAATCTGCCCGTCGGTGGCGCCGAGAGCCTTTAGNAGGCCAATGGTGTGGACGCGTTCGAGAATTATTATGAANAGCGACGAAACGAGAGTGAAGGCGGCGACCAGNCCCATCAACACGAGGATTACGACCACGTTGGTGTCGAGCAGCCGAAGCCACGAAAAGAAGCTGCCGTCGGTTTGCAGAATGTTTGAGATGCTATAGGCGGCNTTGAGCTGACCGGANTAGTGGGCCAGGAGCAGCTGGCTGTAGACCGACGAGGACAGCGGCTCAATCTCCGGCTCGGCAACATTGCGCAAACCAATGGAGTAGACATTGCCGGCCGGAATACCNGCAAGCTGCTCAATCAGCCCCGCCGAGCAATAGCCGACCGCACGGTCATGCTCNCCAAAGCCGGAGTCATATATNCTGTCAACGGTCAGCATCCTGACNCGCAAACGGTTATCAACAAAGAAATAGGCCGGAACGCGGTCGCCGCGCTCAAGNCGCAGCCTCGAAGCCGAAACCGCCGACAGAACGAGCAGAGAATCGGCGCCTGCCTGCGGCGAGCTCTGCAGTTCAAGGCCCANGAAGTCGTCGGGGGTCTTGAGGATTGCAGGAATCGACGTGTGGCCAACGACCTGAACCCCCTCGGGGAGCTCCAGAAGGCTGACCACCTCGGCAGGATTGAAGTCTACCAGGCGGGAGTCTTCGCTNNAGCCGCTGACGGTCACCGCGTCNTCGAGACCGAGCATACGGTTCGAGACCTCATCCTTGAAGCCAAGCATGACGGCTATGGAAATCATCATGACGACCACCGACAACGCAACGCCCGTNACGGCCACACCGACCGCCGGCGACACGCGCCGCCGACCTTCGGGCTTCCACCCCAGGCGCCGGGCCANATTCAGCTCAAAGCTCTGCATAGAGGTTGCGGCAACCGTCGGCCAACAGGTCCAGAACAAGTTCGAAGCCCTCGGCGCCCTCATAATAGGGGTCGGGCACATGGTCATAGCGCGCGCCGGGCGAGAAATACTCNGCCATGGCGTGGATTTTGCGCGCCGCCTCGACNGACGGAGCCAGCCGNCGCAGATTCTGCACGTTNGACGCATCCATGCCTATAATCAGGTCAAAATCATTGAAATCTTCAACGTCGACCTGGCGGCANCGGTGGGTCAGCTCAATGCCGCGGTTGCGNGCATGAACGCGCATGCGGCGATCNGGCAGGTCGCCGACATGATAGTTGCCCGTGCCGGCCGAATCGATAACAAACCGATCCGAGTCGCCATTTTCGCACACGATTTCACGGAAAATACCCTCCGCAGCCGGGCTGCGACAGATATTNCCCAGACACACAAACAGAACCCTGACAGGCTTCCTATCTTCTTTCGTATTCATAGCTGCAAAGTTACGCAAAGAAAAAGAAACCTGCAAATTCATTTGGGTTTGGAGAATTGGNGGAAAATGGGTAACTTTGCGGCTATATGGAAAAGAAAAGATTAATNGGAATGACCCTGGAGGAGCTGCGCGGGGTCTGCGCCGAGTGCGGTCTGCCGCCGTTTGCCGCAAAGCAGATTNCCAGGCGGCTGTATGTTAACCGTGCGCAGTCGATCGACGAGATGACCGAAATCAGCGTGCGTGGCCGCCAGGCGCTTAATGACCGCTATTGCGTCGGCCTATCGGCCCCGAAGGCGAGCGCGCTGAGCTCCGACGGCACTCTGAAAGCACTTTTTGANGGACGCGGAGGCCGCGACGTGGAGGCGGTGTTCATTCCCGACCACGACCGGGCAACGCTCTGCGTGTCNTCGCAGGCCGGCTGCAAAATGGCCTGCCGCTTCTGCATGACCGGGCGCCAGGGATTTCACGGNAACCTGTCGTCNGCCGACATCCTGAATCAGATTCTCAGCATCCCNGGCTCCGAGCAGCTGACAAACATCGTNTTCATGGGCATGGGCGAACCAATGGATAACCTGCCNGAGGTCNTGAAGGCCATCGAGGTGCTGACCGCCCCCTGGGGGCTGGCCTGGAGCCCGAAGCGCATAACGGTTTCCAGCATCGGCAAGCTCCCCGAGCTGAAGCAGCTGCTGGACCAAACCAAGGTTCACGTTGCCATCAGCGTTCACTCGCCATTCAGCGCCGAACGCGCCGAGCTGATGCCGGTCGAGAAGGTATGGCCGGTGGAGCGGGTTATCGAGCTTTTGCGCGACTATGACTTTGCGCATCAGCGCCGCCTCACGCTGGAATACATCGTTTGGCGCGGAATCAACGACGATATGCGCCACGCCGACGCCCTGGCGCGCCTGGTGCGCGGAGTGGACTGCCGCGTAAACCTGATTCGCTACCACTCGCTGCCCGACTCAGACCTGCAAACTGCCTCGGAGCAGCGCATGACGGCCTTCCGCGACCGACTGAACGAAAAGGGCGTAACGGCAACCATCCGAGCCTCACGCGGCGAAGATATTCAGGCCGCCTGCGGAATGCTTGCCGGCGAAGCAAAGGAGTGAATGAAGCATGGAAGAGCTGATTTCAGTTGTTATTCCCGTCTATAACCGCGCGCATCTGGTAGGTCGCACTCTGAGGTCCATCGAAAGCCAGACCGTGCAGCCCAAGGCAGTCATTCTGGTCGATAACAATTCGACCGATGATTCGCTGAACGTTCTGAAGCAATGGGCCGCGGGCCGAACGAACGTCGAGGTGATTTCCGAGCGTAAGCCGGGCGCCGCCTGTGCCCGCAACGCGGGTCTGGCGCGCGTGCAGACGCCCTACGTCATGTTTTTCGACAGCGATGACCGCATGCCCCCGTTTCATATCGAAGAGGTCGGCGCAGGACTCCGCGCCGCCGGCCTGCCGGAAATCGCCGAGTTTGCCTCAGTTTTGGTTACCGAGGATGGCCCCAATATCTACGCTCCGCTGCGCCGCGGCGACGCCTTGAAAAACCATATCTTCCACTCCACTCTTGCAACGCAACGCTACGTTGTCAAAACCGACCTGGTGCGCCGCGTCGGCGGATGGAACGAGCAACTGCTCGGCTGGGACGACCTGGAACTGGGAGTGCGACTCCTGGTGGCCTGCCCCAAGCCGGCGCAAATAGTGCCAACGCTGCCGGTCTTGGTCAATGTCCATTCCGACTCGATCACCGGCACCGACTTTGCGTCAAAGGCCGGCCAATGGGAGCGCGCGCTCGATTGCTGCGAACGCGCACTGGAAGGCGACCGCTATCACCGGCGCCTTATAAATTACAGGCGCGCGATACTCGCCGGCTTCTACCGCCGCGAAAATTGCCCCGAGCTGGCGCGCGGACTGGTGCGCTCCCCCTGGATGAACCTCATCGCCTCCTACGTTGCCGCCGGAGGCCGCGGAGTGTCCAAATTTGCTATTGTTGAAAAATTTCTCTAACTTTGCAGCCTGTTTAACAAGCGAAAAATAAATTAATTCAGCATCATTATTATGACAGCATTCGTATTTCCCGGCCAGGGCTCGCAGTTCGTTGGCATGGGCAAAGAGCTCTACGACACCAACGAAGAAGCCCGCGCGCTCTTCGAAAAAGCAAACGAAGTTCTCGGCTTCCGCATCACCGACCTGATGTTTGAAGGCACCGACGAAGACCTGCGCCAGACCGCAGTTACCCAGCCGGCAGTATTCATCCATAGCGTCATCACCGCCAAGATTCTCGGCTCCGACATTAAGCCCGCAATGGTTGCCGGCCATAGCCTCGGCGAATTTTCCGCCCTGGTTTGCTGCGGCGCTCTCAGCTTTGAAGACGGCCTCCGCCTCGTAAGCGCCCGCGCTAAAGCAATGCAGAAGGCCTGCGAAATCAAACCCTCAACGATGGCAGCCATCCTTGCCCTGCCCGACGAAAAGGTTGAAGAAATCTGCAACGGCATCGACGGCGTAGTTGTCTGCGCCAACTTCAACTGCCCCGGCCAGATTGTTATCTCCGGCGAAATCGAAGCCATCAACGCCGCCTGCGAAGCCGCCAAGGCTGCCGGCGCCAAGCGTGCGCTTCCGCTGAAGGTTGGCGGCGCGTTCCACTCGCCCCTGATGGAGCCCGCCCGCGCCGAACTCGCCAGCGCAATCGAGGCCACCGAGTTCCACACTCCCGCCTGCCCGATCTACCAGAACGTTGACGCCCTGCCCCACACCGACCCCGCAGAAATCAAGGCAAACCTCGTTGCCCAGCTGACCGCTCCGGTGCGCTGGACCGCAACCGTTCAGAACATGGTTGCCGACGGCGCCACCGAATTTATCGAATTCGGCCCAGGCAAAGTTCTGCAAGGCCTGGTAAGCAAAATCGCTAAGGAAGTGGCAGTTAGCGGACGTTGCTAACCAATCGCCCCTTCTAATAATTGTTAAATTACGTTAAAATTGGGGGGGGTAATTTGGAAAGCTCAAAAAAAGTACATAACTTTGCAGTGTGTGTTTTTCATAGTATTAGATTAAGATAAAGGTAAAAGGAATGAGTCGTCGGGATGACGACTCATTTTTTATACCCGAAATTCACGCCCGCAAATACGCGAAAACGGCCCCGGAAAAGGGTTTTTGAAAAATTTTTGGCAGATAATTGTAACTCTTAACTTTTTTTCGTAACTTTGCGCTGATTTATTAGCATTAAACCAACCGTTAGCAATGGGAAAATTCACCGAATACAAGCTGATGCTCAAGAGTTTGCCCGAAGGTAACCACCATTTCGAGTATCAACTTTCGAAAGTGTTCTTCACCAATATGGAGAACACCGACATCCGTAATGCCGACCTGAAAGTAGACCTCGACGTTGACCACCGCGGCGATGCCTATCAGCTTTCGTTCCACCTGACCGGAACGCTGACCGTTGCTTGCGACCGCTGCCTCGACGACCTGGAGCTGCCGATTGACGCTACCTATAACCTCACCGTTAAATATGGCGAGGAATATAACGACGACAGCGACACGATGCTCATAATCCCCGAAAGCGACAACTACCTCAACGTCGCCTACATGATTTACGACACGGCGGTGCTCGCAATTCCGACGCGCCACGTCCACCCCCAGGGCAAGTGCAACCGCGCAATGAGCGCCCTGAACAAAAAATATGGCGTCAGCAACGCCAACGACGAAGATGCCGAGCTCGAAAACGAACTCATCGACGGCATCGACGACGTTCCCGCAACCGAAGATTAGCAAATCCCGACAATAAAAAAATTAACGATTAAACTTATAAACAACAATGGCACATCCTAAACGCAGACAATCGAAAACCCGCACCGCCAAACGTCGCACCCACGACAAAGCTCAAATGCCCACCATCGCCGTATGCCCCAACTGCGGCGCCTGGCACATCTACCACACCGTTTGCGGCGAATGCGGTTTCTATCGCGGCCACGTCGTAATCGAAAAGGCCGAAGCCATCTAATAGTCTAAAAAGTAAAGCCAACACATTACAGACGACATGCTTCACGCACGCATAGCCGGGGTAGCAAGCTACCTGCCCGACGACATTCTCGACAACGAGATGCTCTCAAAAATGGTAGACACTAACGACGAGTGGATCACCACGCGCGTCGGCATCAAGGAACGCCACATTCTCCGCGACCCCGAAAAGGGTTCGGCCTTCATGGGCGCCCGCGCAGTTGAAAAACTTTTGGCCGAAACCAACACCAAGGCCGAAGACGTTGACCTGCTGATTTGCTGCACCTGCAACCCCGACTATCGCTTCCCCTCGACCGGCTCCATTATCTGCCACGAACTGGGCATGGCCAACTCCTACAGCTACGACCTGGAAGCCGCCTGCGCGGGCTTCCTCATCGGCCTGCAGGATGGCGCAGCCTACATCCGCTCGGGCATGTATAAGAAAGTCGTCGTGGTCGCCGCCGAAAAAATGTCGTCGATGGTCGACTATACCGACCGCGCAACCTGTCCGCTGTTTGGCGACGGCGCTGCCGCCATGCTTCTCGAACCCACCGAAAAGGAAGTAGGCATCATGGACGGCAAGTTCTACGTTGACGGCAACGGCTGCCACAACCTTATCATGAAGGCCGGCGGCAGCGCAAAACCCGCCTCCCACGAAACCGTAGACGCCCACGAGCACTACGTTTACCAGGAAGGACGCGCCGTTTACAAACACGCCGTTACCAACATGCTGAACTCGTCGATGGAAGTTGCGCAGCGCAATGGCCTCACGATGGAGAGCGTTGACTGGTTCATTCCCCATCAGGCAAATCTCCGAATCATCGAAGCAGTCGCCGACCGCGCAGGCATTGACCACGATAAGGTGCTCGTCAATATCGAACACACCGGCAATACCTCTGCCGCCTCGATTCCCATCTGCATCGCAGAATACAAGAACCGACTCAAACCCGGCGACAAACTGCTGCTGACCGCCTTCGGCGCCGGCTTTACCTGGGGCGCAATGTATGTTATCTGGGACATTTGATTTTCCCGGCTGACATCCAACCCCTCCCCAACTCGGACTTTCACCACAAAAGACTCAATTTAACGCGCGGATGCTCGCCCCGGATTTGCCGGAGCCTGCACCCGCGCTTAAACTAACAGGCGCTCTCAGGTGTTTTAATATCATAAAAACACTAAAATAACCGAAATTCAATGGAAACAAACAACGTAACACCCACGTCATCCGAACATAAGGCCGGCTTTGTCAACATTGTCGGCAACCCTAACGTCGGCAAATCGACCCTGATGAACCGACTCGTTGGCGAGCGCATGAGCATCATAACCCCCAAGGCCCAGACAACTCGCCACCGCATTACCGGCATCGTTAACACCCCGGACTATCAAATCGTTTTTTCCGACACCCCCGGCGTTCTCAAGCCGCGCTATAAAATGCAGGAGGCAATGCTGACCTTCAGCGAGGGCGCGCTGACCGACGCCGACGTTCTGCTCTACGTCACCGACGTTGTTGAAGACCCCGAAAAGAACGCCGACTTTCTTGCAAAGGTAGCAAAGGAAAAAATCCCCGTTCTGCTCGTAATCAACAAAATCGACCTTCTGAAGGGCGACGGCGGCGAGCTCGAACACATTGTTAACGACTGGCAGAACCGCCTGCCCAAAGCCGAAATATTCCCCATTTCGGCCACCGAGAACTTTAACCTCGACAACCTGATGAAGCGCATCGTCGAGCTGCTGCCCCCGTCGCCTCCATACTTCGGCAAGGACGCACTGACCGACAAGCCCGCCCGCTTTTTCGTTACGGAAATCATCCGCGAAAAAATCCTTGAGAACTACGACAAGGAGGTGCCCTACTCCACCGAGGTTATCGTTGAAAAATTCGAAGAGAAAGATAACTCCATCCATATCATGGCGGTTATCTACGTTGAACGCGACTCGCAGAAAGGCATCCTCATCGGACGCCAGGGCACAATGTTGAAAAAAGTCGGCACCGCCGCACGCAAAGACATTGAAAAGTTCTTCGACAAGAGCGTCTACCTCGAACTCTTCGTTAAGGTTGAGCCGAACTGGCGCAACCGCGAAAATAAACTTAAAACATTTGGTTACATTCAATAATGGGACAATTAGTAGCAATCGTCGGACGCCCCAACGTTGGCAAGTCCACNCTGTTTAACCGTCTGACCCAGAGCCGNAAGGCAATCGTCGACGAAACCGCCGGCACTACCCGCGACCGCCAGTATGGCAAGGTCGACTGGAACGGCCGCGACTTCTCTATCGTCGACACCGGCGGCTGGGTAGTGAACTCCGAAGACATCTTCGAAGGCGAAATCAACAAGCAGGTGGAACTGGCAATCGAGCANGCCGACGAAATCCTCTTCGTGGTCGACGCAATGAACGGCGTCACCGACCTNGACGACCATGTGGCCAAGATTCTGCGCCGCTCAAAAAAGCCGGTTATCCTCGTGGCCAACAAAGTTGACTCCAACGACTGGCTCTATAACGTTGCCGAGTTCTACAAGCTCGGCCTGGGAGAACCCTACCCCGTCAGCGCCGTCAGCGGCTTCGGCACCGGCGACCTCCTCGACGAAATCGTTAAAAAGCTCCCCGAAACAGACGAAGACGAAGCCGCCCACCTCGAATCGCTCCCCAAGTTCGCCATCGTCGGTCGCCCCAACGCCGGCAAATCGAGCNTCATCAACGCCTTCATCGGCGAGGACCGCCATATCGTCACCGACATCGCCGGAACCACCCGCGACTCTATCTACACGCGCTACAACAAGTTCNGCTTCGACTTCTATCTGGTCGACACCGCCGGTATCCGAAAGAAAAACAAAGTCAACGAAGACATTGAATACTACTCGGTTATCCGCTCAATCCGAGCNATCGAGGCTTCCGACGTGTGCATTCTGATGATCGACGCCACCCGCGGCATCGAGGCCCAGGACGCCAACATTTTCTCGCTCATCCAAAAGAACAAAAAGGGCCTGATTGTGTGCGTCAACAAATGGGACCTGGTCGAAGATAAATCGCAGGCGGCCATAACCCACTTCGAAGANGCCATCCGCTCGCGCTTCGCTCCNTTCACCGACTTCCCCATCATCTTCACCTCCGCNCTGACCAAACANCGCATCCACAAGGTGCTCGAAANCGCTATGGAGGTCTACGAGAACCGCAACCGCCACGTTCCGACCGCGCGACTCAACGAAGTGATGCTCGAAGCCATCGCGGCCTATCCGCCGCCTGCCAACAAGGGCAAATTCGTGAAAATCAAATATGTTACCCAGCTGCGCGACCAGCGCATCCCAACCTTCGTTTTCTTCTGCAACCTGCCGCAATGGGTAAAAGAACCCTATCGCCGCTACCTCGAAAACAAGATTCGCGAAAACTGGGACTTCACCGGAACTCCGATTTCGATTTTCATGCGCGAAAAATAATGAAACTACCGAAACGCCACACCAAACCCTACCGCCTGGGCGTTGCCCTGAGCGGCGGGGGTGCGCGCGGCTTCGCCCACGTCGGTGCCATGCGCGCGCTCAATGAACTCGGCCTCAAACCCGACATCATTGCCGGCGTCAGCGCCGGCTCCGTCGCCGCGGTCTACTATGCCGCCGGCCTGCTCAACAGCGACTCCTACGAAAACCCGCTGCTCCAGCTCTTCAACGCATCGAAATTCACCGACCTGGCCCAGCTCCATATACCCAAAGAGTCATTTCTCTCGCTCGACCGCTTCAAAAAGCAGATTGCAAAAATCGTTCCCTACAAAAACATCGANGACCTCCCCATAAAAACCGTTATCGGTGCAACCGACATTGACCAGGGAACGCGCAAAGCCTTCGAATCGGGCCCGCTGGCCGANAGAGTCGTCGCCTCCTGCTCCATACCNATNGTTTTCGAACCGGTAACAATCGACGGCCACCGCTACGTCGACGGCGGCGTGCTCGCCAACCTCCCNGCCTGGGCCATACGCCATCAGTGCGAAACCCTNATTGGCATCAACTGCTCNCCCTCCTANCAGTCAGCGCCCGCAAAAAACATCATTGAAATCGCCCAGCGCTCCTACTCGCTGATGTCGAAAAACAACGTTGTCGGCGACCTCGAACTCTGCGACCAAGTCGTTAGCCTGACCGAAATCGCCGACCACCAGGCCTTCGACCTCAAAGCCCTCTCCCTCGTTATCGAAAGCGGCTACCTCGAAACCCTCCGCGCCCTCCGCCACTTCACCCTCTAACCCGGAAGGACGGTCAAATCTCCGGCANGGAGTATTCGCCGTTGATAAAGATGCGGAAAAGTGGGTCGGTCATGATATAACCGCTTTCGGCTTTAGTCACTATTCCCGATTTGCTCAGTTTCAACAATGCGCTTTGAACCGAGCTGGCCGATGGCAGCGAATGGTCTTTAACNAACTTGCCGCTTAATGGATTGACAACCGACCTCTCGCTGGCAATGGAGTAGAGCGTCAATTTCTGATGAACGCTCATGTTNGACAAAATCTCACGAAACACTACATCATTAGCGGCCACCATGNTTTTGATTGCACGCCTGATGGTTTCCTCGCCGCAAACATCATCGCGAGACGTTTCCGCAAACGCAATATTCATTGCTCGCTGCATATAGAACGTATTCCCCTCAAANAGTTGGAAAGCAAGGCGCACCGGAGCATCCTCCAGCGATTTGCCATAGTCAGAGAATTGTTTCTGCGCGAAATTGACATAAATATCCTCATCTATTGGCCCTAAATGCATAATTTCCGCACTGTTATAGAACGGACGTTTTGATGATGCAAACATTTCCTGGAGAATAGTCCGCTCACTTCCGGCAAAAACAAAGGAGGCATTACTCAGCCGCTGAATATGGCTGCGTAGCAGAGCCTCAACGTTCTTTTCAGGATACTTGGTAATCTGCTGGAACTCATCTATTACNATTACAACAGGTTTCTCACACTGCTCTATATATGAAAAAATCTCNTCGAGCGTATATTCCGGGTGCTTTATATCGCCCAGCTGGATATTAAAAGTAGGTGTTCCACTTATTGCATCAAATCCGAATGACCCTTTCAGCGATTTTAAGGCCGCCAAAAAACCGCGCACTCTCGTTTCTGATTTAGCTGCCAAGGTGTCGAAAACAACCTTTCCGAGCAAAAAAGTAAATTCGGCCAGCGAACCGGTTTGAAGAATATCAATAAAAAACGTTATATAGTCATTTTTAATTTCCTCGGAGTCGCTGATTGAAACATANGCAAGCGAGGTCTTTCCCATTCGGCGTGGAGAGATCAACACAACATTGCGCCCGNTTATAATGGCGGAAGTGAGNGCNTTCTGCTCATNTTCACGGTCACAAAAAAACGGACGACTNATTCTATGCCCTAATATAAACGGATTTCGAGGTTTNTTCATAATTTGAAATTTTTCGCAAAGATAGCAATAAATTTNTNATTATGCAAATCGCATAATGCGNTTTNCATAANGCGATTTGCATAATGNGTAANTTTGGGNGTTAGTCGCGCTTTTTGGGGGATTTGTTGAAGCGGTANATAACGGAGACGAGGACGTAGCGGCCAAGGGTGTTGGTCCAGGTTTCGTAGCGGCCCTGGGCGTTGACGCGCATGGAGTAGTTGCGGATCTGGCCGAGGATGTCGCGNGCNTTNACCTTAAAGGTCAGGTTNCCTTTCATGATCGACTTCTGCATCTCGGCGTTCCAGAGCCANTGCTCGCGGTTCATCTCCGCAACTTCGTAGCCACGCTTCCAATCAACGTTGAGNCTCGTCCGCAGCTCTATTTCCCACGGCATCTTGACCATGCCGCCGATTCCCGCGCTATATTCCATCGCCGAAATAGTATTGAAGTCCNCGCGNTCGCTGTGGGCCGAAATCCATTCGGCGCTGAAGTTCGCTTCAACAACCGAACCGTTGCCGAANGTATAGCTGCTGCCGGCAGAGCCGTGCATGTTGAGGTCCTTAACCAGCGAGCGCTCGGGNNTGGTAGCCGCGGTCAGGAAGTCAACGCTATGCTGGTAGCGCGTGCTAANGTCGGCGTTCAGCGAAATCTGCTTATCCTTGCCAAAAGAGTAATATGAATAAATGTTGCCGTAAACCGACCAGTTGCCGTTGATNTTCATCGGCNTATAGGTCGTTACGCCCGTTTGCGGGTCATAGGTNGAAGCGTTGCCGATAGCATCCTGCGTCAGCTCATAGCCGCCATAAACGTGAAATGAATAGCGCTGCTTGCGTCCATAGCTATAGAACCGAAGGTCAACGCGGTGNGTCTTTGACTGGCGCAGATTGTGGGCGTTATACTCATAGACCANCAGCGGNTTGCCCGTGTTGCGATGGTGCAGAAACAGGTTCAGCCCCGGTTGGGANGTCGACAGCNGGTAAAACAGGTTAATATAACGGTAACTCATCTTATTCGACGATGAGAAATTCAGCGATGCNGTCGGCGAGAAGCTGTTGGTGCGACGCAGAACCGACTCATGGGTNGGCAGGTCGGTGTTATAGTCCAGCGAGTTGGAGCGGAACTTATGGTCCANACCAATNGAGGCGCGAAACTCCGGNTTCANGCCCGANTCGGTGCGCTCAACCGCCTCGGTTGCAAAGCTCAGCGAGGCGTTCGAGTCAATGTTGTGGTCATTATTAATGGAGTTATATGAGTTCAGCAAATCCTGAATCATCATAGGCGACGCCGAGAGCGACGGCAGGGCTGTTTCCGCCGTCAGCGAATCCAGGTCCGTCGCAAAGAGGTTATAATCGTGGGCAGTGTGCGTGAAGTGATAGCCGGTCGAGAGGTTGAAATTCACCTTGCGGCTGATTTTCTCNCCAACGTTGCTCCAGTCGCGCGAATAGCCGGCNGTTGCCGAAAATTTGCCGGTTTCGGGCGTNTGGTCGTCGAAGCGCTCATTGTTNGTCGGAGTNGAGCCCGAAGTATTGGCGCCGCCGAAGTTTTGGCCGTAAATCTGATCCTTGCGAGTCGTTGAGCGGTCATAGTTACCGCCCAGATAAACGTTGAAGCGACCGGGAACCTCCTTGAAACGCAGCGTGCCCGANAGCGACAGNCGNCCGTTGACGGCATTCGTTTCCGACACCGACGCCGAGCGCAGCCGCGTCAGCAAAATGTCGTTAAAGCGNCGCGAGCCGGGGCGGGCAAACACCGAATCCAGCGCCTCGGTGCGGCCGGCCTCNACGGGGTTGGCNTTGAAGGTCGCCTGGCGGCTCAGCTCNTCGCTGCGGTCGCGCTTCCAGCTGAACTCGGGGCGGATGCTGAGATAAACAACGTCGTGCTTAACCGTAACCGTATGGTTGGTGCGCACCGCCGTGTTGTCCGACATCGACCGCGACGCCATGCGCCTGTAAAGGTCGCTGCTGCCCGGAAAGAAGAGCGTCTGCNCCTGNTCCCGNTCNAGATCCCAGCGGGTNCGCTCGGCNGTCAGATTACCGTAAACGCGCAACTTGTCGCCCTTCGGCTCATAGTTATAGTCCAGACCCCCTTTCTCAACCCGCGCATCGCCGTTGCCATACGAGCTGCTATACCAATAATCGCCCNTCTCCGACGGCGACGACATATCGTTCAAATTATTGAAATTACCGAAAACGCTGATTCGCGCCGTTTCCGTGAATCCCATTCCGAACACGCGGCCCATATAGCGGTTGTCGGTGCCATAGCCCCCCTCAACCGACGCCATCATGCCGATGGAATACTCCTTTTTCAAAACGACGTCCATCACCAGGTTCTCCTGATCCTCCTTGCGGTCGAGCTTCTGTGACGCCTGCGTCAGGTAGTCGTCGTCGCCCGCCTTGTCGTAGACCTTGATATTCTTGACCGTATACGACGGCAGATTCTTCATCGCAACCTCCATATCGCCCGCAAAGAAGTCCTTGCCATTGATGAGCAGCGAATTGATTTTGCGACCGTTAACGGTGATTTCGCCCGCGGTGTTGATCTGGGCGTTAGGCAGCTGGCGAACCAGCGACTCCAGCATCGACCCCTCGGCCAGATTAAAGGCATCGGCGTTATAAACCACCGTGTCGCCGTTCATAACCATCTTAATCGCCGTTGCCGTTACCTCAACCTCGTTGAGCTGCCTGATGCGCTCGCGCTTCATGGCCAAATTGCCGACCCAAACCGTCGTTTGGTCGCGATACTTGCGCTCAAACTCCTTGACATAAGGCTCATAGCCCTCGCGGTCGAGAGTCAGCATATACTTGCCTGGCTTGCCGGTCACCAGGGCGCGGATTTCGCCGTCGCCGTCGGTCAGCTGCGCCTCGCGGTTGCCGGCAACGAGCTTGAACGGAACGGTAACGGTGTCGTCAACCGCAGAAATCATAACTGCAACAGAGTCCAGAGCTACCCACTCCGAGGTGTCGGCGCGCGTAACGTAGGCGCGGAGAACGAAATTATCATCTTTAGCGGCGGCGCTAAACGCGGCTGCCAGCAGCAACATTGCTATAAAACGGCGCATAAAAGTGAGGAATTAGAGGTAAGATAACTGAAAAGTAAAATTTAAGCCCGGGACTCGGAAGCCTCGGGCTTAATAGGGGGGTTACGACGGGCTCGAAGCAACGATTATGCTTCAGCCAGAGGGGTAACGTTGATGAAGCGGCGACCGTTGCGGCCTTCGGTGAAGAGCACGGTGCCGTCGATGAGTGCGTAGAGGGTGTGGTCCTTGCCCATGCCTACGTTCAGACCGGGGTGGTGCACGGTGCCACGCTGACGTTTGATGATGTTGCCGGCCTTGGCAAACTGACCGCCAAAAATCTTAACACCCAGACGTTTGCTTTCTGATTCGCGGCCGTTCTTAGAACTGCCGACACCTTTCTTATGTGCCATTTCTCTGTCAGATTGGTTTTAGGGGGTTAAACAATTAAGCGACGATGTCTTTGATGACAATCTTGGTGAAGCACTGACGGTGGCCGTTTTTGCGGCGATAGTCTTTGCGACGCTTTTTCTTGAACACGATAACTTTGTCGCCTTTGACGAGCTGTTCCTTAACTTCGCAAACAACTTTTGCGCCTTCAACGACGGGAGCGCCGATTTTTACTGCGCCATCGGCATCGACCAGCAGAACGCGGTCAAATTCAACTGCGGAACCTTCCTTGGCTTCGTCGCCCAGGTAGTGAACATAAAGGAACTTGTCCTTTTCGGCCTTGAACTGCTGGCCCTGAATTTCTACAATTACGTACATTTACGTTTTAATAGTTAGAAAGTTAACTCCGCCGGGCGGCCACCCTCAGAGGGCAACGCTTTTCCGAGCCTGAACGGATATGATAGTTTAAGCGACTGCAAAGTTACAGACTTTTTTTGAATCCACCAAATTTAATTCGCAATTAGTAATTAGAAATTAGTAATTTAGTCGACCGGCACGCCCACCTGCGGGAGCAGGTGGAAGCACAGTAGCCTATGGTTGAGGCATAGCCGAAACCATAGGGAACAGAGCCAATCAAATATCCGCACCCGCGGGAGCGTGTGCGGGCATGGTTCTCGCCTAACCCGGTTGCTTGCACACGCTCCCGCGCGTGCATCGGCGAGGTGATGGGCGCGGCTGCCCTTGGGTTTCGCTCAAGAGCTCAACCCAAGGCTATTGTGCTGCCAC
>JAAVDE010000009.1 GCA_014801955.1 Bacteroides sp.
ATTTCTCGCGAAATTTTGGGTCGGAAACGGTAATATATACATATCCACGGGCATCTACCGTTGCTCAATCCTTGACTTCTAAATGAAATTTTGCGAGAATTTCGAAACGTCAAGAATCAGCGCGGATAAACGCTTTCTAATTTATGTCTTTGCTTCCCGCCCGCTCACCCCGGACCGGGGCTTCTGCAAGGCGGTCTGCGACGGCAAAGTTACAAAATTAATTCCTAATTAGCAATTAGTAATCAGTATTTTTTCGTAATTTTGCACTTATGGACATAATAGCTTTATCCCACTCTCAATCTGAATATTCAGATATTCTGATTGCCGTAAAAGAGATAAAAAAGGCAATCACGGAAAGCCGCTATCAGCTTGCTAAACTTGTAAATAAGCAAGCTCTAACGCTATATTATAATATCGGCGAATACATATCGTATCGATCACGCAATGGCCATTGGGGGACTGGAGCTATTAAAACAATCTCAATCTTACTGCGCCAAGAATTGCCGGGATTAAAAGGTTTTTCTGAAACCTCAATTAAAGATATGCGTATCTTTTTTGAGCAGTGGAAATCTATTTTTGAAAATCGGCAATCAGTAACTGCCGATTTGGAATCGTCCTTATTTCCTGTAGGTGAATTTGTTATAAATCGGCAATTAACAACTGCCGATTTAACTACCGAGCAGTTGGAATTGTTTTTTAATGTACCGTTTACCCATCATAGAGAGATATTGCGAAAAACCACAGCACTGAATGAGCGATTGTTCTACATAGGTAAATGCGCCACTGAGTTTTGGCAAGTTCCAAAACTCAAATATGCTCTAAATGATAGGCTGTATGATAAAGAGAGAATTCAGCAAACAAACTTTCCTCAGATAATCTCGGAAGATAAGTTACGTCTCCGAGCATTAGAAGCGTTCAAAAATAACTACCTTTTTGATTTTGTTGATTTGGAGTACGATAATGATATTATTGATGAAAAAGTGCTGGAAACACAAATCGTCAAGAATATCAAAAACTTCATTATGGCTTTCGGTCAAGACTTCGCCTTCATGGGAAACCAATATCGGCTAACTGTTGATGAAGAAGACCTGTTTGTTGACTTGCTATTTTATCACAGAGGGTTAAGGTGTTTAGTCGCAGTAGAACTGAAATCCGGCAAATTCAAAGGAGCATATGCAGGTCAGCTAAACACTTACTTGTCTGCACTTGATGACCTTGTACGTCGTCCAGACGAGAACCCGTCTATCGGTTTAATTCTTTGTAAAGAAAAGTCCGATAAAATGGTTGAGTATGCTTTCCGCAACACCACTACTCCAATGGGCGTTGCAACATATACACTAACCGCAAAATTGCCTAAGCAATATTCAGAAGTATTGCCTGAGCCGGATGATTTGGCAAAACTTCTTCAAGAATAATAAAATTATTGTGGCTTAGTTNCGATTTAGGCAACCGATAATCGGGACTTAACACAAATCGGGAGCGACGGCTANTGGCTGTCGCTCCCGGTCGTTTATGTGGGTTNGAGGGGGAGGGGGTTACATGAAGGCGAGGACGAGGATTTGGGCGCTGACTACGCGCAGGAACATGGTCAGCGGGTANACGGTCGAGTAGGCAACGGCGGGGGCGTCGCTNTGGGTGGAGCCGTTGGCGTAGGCCAGGGCCGGCGGGTCGGTGTAGCCGCCCGACATGAGGCCCATGATGTGGAGGAAGTTGACTTTGTAGACCTTGCGGGCNATGGTGCCGATGATGAGCAGGGGCACGACGGTTATTATGAAGCCCCAGATCACCCACCACATTCCGGTCAGGTTGAAGGTCGTTGCGGCGAAGCCTTTGCCGGCGGCTATGCCAACGGAGGCGAGGAAGAGGCAGATGCCGAGTTCGCGCATCAGCATGGAGGCGGAGGTGGAGGTGTAGGTNATGAGTTTGGCTTTGTAGCCGAAGCGCGACAGCAGGATGGCAACNATNAGCGGGCCGCCGGCGAGGCCGAGTTTCATGCCGTAGCCGAGGTCGATGGAGCCNACGATGATGCCCAGCAGGATGCCGACGAAGATGGTAATGAGGTTCGGCTCGTTGAGGCGGCGCAGGGAGTTGCCGAGTTTGTCGGCCAGGCGGTCGATGTCGTTGAGAGCGCCNACAACNGTTATGCGGTCGCCCATTTGCAGGCGCAGGCCGGCGGAGGCGAGCAGGTCAACGCCGCCGCGGTTAACGCGNGTNGCGTTGAGCTGGTAGGCGCTGTGGAGGTGGAGCTGGCCGAGGGTCATGCCNTTATATTTCGGCTGGGTCAGAACGATTCGGCGGCTAACGACCTGGCCGGGNGTGTCGTCCCANTCCATTTCAATCTGCGGGCCGAGCATTGCGCTNAAGGCCAGCTCGTCCTGGGCCGACATGATGACCTTGACCTTGTCGCCGACGTGGACTTTTGTCTGCGAGGTCGGAATAACGACTTCGTTATAGGCGTTGAGCAGGCGGGAGATAACGAAGTCGCAGTGAATAACGTCGTGGAGCTGCTTGAGNGTCANNCCGTTNACGCGCTCGTTGGTCACTTCGAAGCTGACCTTTGCGGGGGCCTGCTGTTCGGCGGCGGCTTCNTCTTCGAGTTTTTTGATTTCGTCGGCGATGTTGACGCGGAACACCTTGCGCAGAATCAGGATGGAGGCAATGATGCCCACGACGCCGAGCGGATAGGCNGCGGCATAGCCCATAGCCATCGTGTCGGCCGCGCCGGGCTGCGTTGCGGCCTGCTGGGCGGCGGCCAGGCCGGGGGTGTTGGTAACGGCGCCGCTGAGCACNCCGACTATGGCCGCCGGCGACGTTGCGTCGCTGTTAAGAAGGTAGATAACGACGGCGATGCCAACGTTGAGCGCGACCATGCAGACGGCCAGCACNTTGAGCCTGATGCCGCCCTTTTTGAACGACGAAAAGAACGCCGGTCCAACTTGCAGGCCTATTGCAAAGATAAAGAGGATGAGGCCGAACTCGCGGATGAATTTCAGAACTTCGCCGTCGACGATATAGCCGAAGTGGCCCATCAGAATGCCGACGAAGAGCACGAACGTTACGCCGAGCGAAACGCCGGCCACCTTGATTTTGCCCAGATAGATACCCGCTGCTATCACGAAGGAATAGAGCACCAGCGTTGCCGCCAGCGACGAATTGCCGGGTGAGAGTAGTTGAAGAATAGCGTCCATTTGTGAGGATTATGATAAGTTAAATTTTTGATTCAGTTCGTCGAGTTCGGCCTGGGCCAGCTCCCAGACGCTCATGGCGTTGTCGAGCTTCTTGCCCAGGGCGGCATGCTGCTCATAGACGTCGGGGGCCTGAGGCTGCCCCGAGCTCAGAGCCTGCTCNAGGGCGGCGATTTCNGCCTCGATTGAGGCAATGTCGGCCTCGGCGTCGGCAACGCGNCGCTTGGCGCGGTTAACNGCCCGNTCGCGCTCCTTTTTCTCTTCATAGGATAGCTTGCGCGGNCGGCCCGGCTCGGGCGCGGGGTCGGCNGCAGGCTTTTCGGCCTTCGGNGCGGCAGCGGTTCGCGAGCGCTCCAGCTCGCGCANGGAGTCGAGCTTCTTCTTTTCGAGAAACTCATAAATGCCGCCCAAACATTCGCGGACGCGNCCGCCGCCGAACTCGTAGACCTTTTCAACGAGCCCGTCGAGAAACTCGCGGTCGTGGCTCACGACGATTACCGTGCCGTCGAAATCCTTAATNGCCTGCTTGAGAATATCTTTCGTTGCCATGTCGAGATGATTCGTCGGTTCGTCGAGAATCAGCAGGTTAACCGGCTCCAGGAGCAGGCGAATCATTGCCAGGCGCGTTTTTTCGCCGCCACTGAGAACCTTAACCTTCTTGTCCGACGCCTCGCCGCCAAACATAAAGGCGCCGAGGATGTCGCGGATNTTNGTTCGNATGTCGCCGACGGCAACGCGGTCAATAGTGTCGAAAACCGTAATGTCCTCGTCGAGCAGCTGGGCCTGATTCTGGGCGAAATAGCCGATTTTAACGTTATGGCCGATGCGCAGCGAGCCGTCGAACGGAATCTCGCCCATGATGCACTTGACCAGCGTTGACTTGCCCTCGCCGTTCTTGCCGACAAAGGCAACCTTTTCGCCGCGCTTGATGGTGAACGAAGCGTCGGCAAATACCTGATGGTTGCCATAGCGCTTGCCCAGCGCGTCGGCAATCACCGGATAGTCGCCCGAGCGCGGCGCCGGCGGGAAACGCAGATTCAGGTGCGAAGTATCGACCTCATCAACCTCTATGCGCTCGATTTTTGCCAGCTGCTTCATGCGGCTCTGGACCTGCACGGCCTTGGTTGCCTTATAGCGGAAGCGCTCAATGAACTCCTCCGTGTCGGCAATCTGCTTCTGCTGGTTCTGATAGGCACGCATCTGCTGCTCGATGCGTTCGCGGTGCAAAATGACGTATTTCGAATAATTAACCGCGTAGTCATAGATTTTGCCCAGCGAGATTTCGATGGTTCGGTTCGTAACGTTGTCGATAAACGCCCGGTCATGGCTGACCAGCACAACCGCCCCCGCCTTCTGAATCAGAAAATTCTCCAGCCACTGGATAGACTCGATGTCGAGATGGTTCGTCGGCTCGTCGAGCAGCAACACGTCGGGGCGCTGCAAAAGAATCTTCGCCAGCTCGATACGCATTCGCCAGCCGCCGGAAAACTCACGCGTCGGGCGGTCGAAATCGGCCCTGGCGAAGCCCAGGCCGGTCAGCGTCTTTTCGATTTCCGCCTCGCCGCCGCTGCCATCTTCCATTGCCAGGCGCTCGGTCAGCGTCGTTACGCGGTCGATCAGCTCGGCATAGGCCTCCGACTCATAATCGGTGCGCTCGGCCAGCTCGGCATTGAGCGCGTCGAGGCGCTGCTGCATCTGCTTGAGATGGCCAAACGCCTTGCGCGCCTCGTCGATGACGGAACAGGTATCCTCCGTTGTCATGTGCTGCGGCAAATAACCGATAGTAACATCCGAGGCAACGTCAACGCCGCCCGACGTCGGGCGCTGCAACCCGGCGATAATTTTAAGCATCGTAGACTTACCCGCGCCATTCTTGCCCACCAGCGCAATGCGGTCGCGGCGATTAATGACGTAGTTAACATTGTCAAACAGCGACTTGGCGCTGAATTCCACCGAAAGGTTGCGTATCGAAATCATTTCGGCTGCAAAGTTACGCAAAAATCCTCTAATTCTAAAGGAAAATTTAACGGGAATTTAACGTATTGCCCGCTAACTTTTAAGTCAGTCGGAGCGTTTATAAGTCAGCTATTGAAAATATGCGACCCCCGAAAATTGCATCCCTCGTCCTCTGTTACTGAGTTGAGAAACTGGGTGCAGAGGCTCTCATAAATAAATAGTTGAAACGTGAGAGGAGGAGCCGGACATCAGTTCGGCCCCTCCTTTTTTAGGGTAATTTTCGGATTTTAAGCTATTAAGCTTCGGCAACTTCGGCAACCACTTCAACGGGAACCTGAGCGGTAACGTCCTTGTGGAAGCGGATGGTGGCGGTGTAGTTGCCAACTTCCTTGATGGAAGCGTTGAGCGAAATGAGCTTGCGGTCAACTTCGTGGCCGAGCTTCTGAAGAGCTTCGGCAACGGAAGCGGCGTTAACGGCGCCATAGATAGTGCCGGTTTCGGCAACCTTGGCGGCGATGGTCAGCGCAACGCCTTCGAGAGCTGCGGCAGCCTGTTCGGCGGCAGCCTTGATGGCAGCGAGCTTGTGGGCGCGCTGGCGCTGGTTTTCAGCGAGAACCTTCAGAGCGGATTCGGTGGCGATTACGGCCTTGCGCTGAGGAATGAGGTAGTTGCGGCCATAGCCTGCTTTAACCTCAACAACGTCGTCTTTATATCCCAGATTGGGGACATCTTCAATAAGAATCAGTTTCATAGCTTGTTATTGTCTCCTAAGTGGGTTATTATTTCATGAGGTCGGTAACGTAGGGCAGCAGAGCCAGGTGGCGTGCGCGCTTAACGGCCTGAGCAACGCGGCGCTGGAATTTCAGCGAGGTGCCGGTGATGCGACGGGGAAGGAGTTTGCCCTGTTCGTTAAGGAACTTTTTCAGGAATTCGGGATCCTTATAGTCGATATACTTGATACCGCTGCGTTTGAAGCGGCAGTATTTCTTTTTATTCTTATCCACGTTGGGAGTGGAGAGATAGCGGATTTCAGAATTTGCTTGTGCCATAGTTGTGCGTCGGGGGATTATTCGGCAACGGGAGCCTGTTCAACACTTGCTTCGGGAGCGGCGCTGCGGCGGGCGCGACGCTTGTCGGCATATTCTTTAGCATACTTGTCGAGACGGAAGGTCAGGAAGCGCATAACGCGTTCGTCGCGGCGATAAGCGGTTTCCAGCTTCTTAACGATGGTCGGGTCGGCGTCGAATTCCACCAGGGTGTAGTAGCCGGTCGACTTTTTCTCGATGGGGTAAGCGAGCTTGCGCAGGCCCCAGTTTTCTTCGTTCACGATAGCTGCGCCGTTGTCGGTCAGGAGCTTAGTGAACTTTTCTACCGCTTCCTTTGCCTGGGCGTCAGACAAAACGGGAGTCAGAATGAAAACGGTTTCGTAGTTGTTCATTTTGAATGTGATTGGTTAAAAAATTGATAAACATGCTCTAAGAGCGCCGCAAAGTTACGAAAAATTTCCCAATCCGCAAAATCATTCTCAAAAACCCTTTGATTCTTCCATTAATTTAAGGTGCGATGGGCGAGACGGGCGCGGGTCATTTGTTCGCGTATGCCGCCGGTTTGCAAAAAGTCGGACTGAACCCGGTCAATGAGCTTGCGCAGGAACACGTCGGTCTGATGAATGAGAGTGATGGCGAGGTTTGCGGCCATTTCGGGAGTGCATTTATTGAATAGGTCGCGATAGTAGGCGGAGGCGTTGTTTTCGGTGCAGATTGTGCGCAGTTTTTTGAGTCGCGGATTGACCACCGCCCACTGCTCCAGGTTATTTATGCGGAGATAGTCCTCATAGTCGAGCAAAAGTTCCTGAAGCGACGCCTTGGCAACGTTGAGCAGCTTGATTTCAGTTTCGCGCGAGGTCGTCGATGCGGCGCATCCCTCGGCGATGTTCTGTTTGCCGCTTCGGGCCGCCTGCACCATTTGGTCGATAGTCCTGTCGCCCTTGGTGAGATATTTGCGAGTGAAAAGAACGGTTATGTCGTAGATGCACTCCGTTTTCTGAAAAGCTATCAGGCCGCGAAAGTTTCCCCGCTGAGGCAGAAATGGCTTATTTGCCGGATTGGATGAATTTGGCATATTGGACTAATTGGACTAATTGGACTAATGATTACTCGCCACAAATATAGCAATTTTTATTTATTTTAGCACCGGCAATGCGGAAATATCATTTTTTATTGTTATCTTTGCGGGTTATGGAATTTAAGCTCAATTCTGCATATAAGCCTACGGGCGACCAGCCGCAGGCTATCGAGGCGCTGGCCAAGGGTGTTGCCGACGGCGCCGACGCCCAGGTGTTGCTGGGCGTTACCGGCTCGGGCAAGACTTTCACGATGGCTAACGTCATTGAGAAGGTGCAGCGCCCTACGCTGATTCTCTCCCACAATAAAACGCTCGCCGCTCAGCTCTATTCCGAGTTCAAGCAGTTTTTCCCGGATAATTCGGTTCAGTATTTTGTCAGCTATTATGACTATTATCAGCCGGAGGCGTATATTCCGGGCATAGACCGATATATCGAGAAGGATTTGATGATCAACGACGAGATTGAGCGCCTGAGGTTGTCGACGGTGTCGGCGCTGCTTTCGGGGCGCAACGACGTTGTTGTTGTCAGCTCGGTCAGCTGCCTGTTCGGCATGGGGAATCCGGCGGATTTCGACGCGAGCGTTATTGAAATCCGCGTTGGCCAGCAAATCAGCCGCAATAACTTTTTGCGCCAGCTGGTAGGTTCGCTCTATAGCCGCAACGAGGCCGACCTGGCGCGCGGAACTTTCCGCGTGAGGGGCGACACGGTTGAAATCCGCCTGGCCTACGAGGATATTACGCTGCGCGTCAGCTTCTGGGGCGACGAAATTGAAAGCATCAAGACGGTGCACCCGGTCGACGGCGTCAGTCTCGGCGCCCACGACGTTTTCAAAATCTATCCGGCCAACCTGTTCGTTACGAGCCAGGAGCGCCAGAACGCCGCCCTGAGCCAGATTGCGCTCGACCTGGGCGAACGCATCGGCGATTTTGAGCGCGAGGACCGCCTGCTGGAGGCCCAGCGCATACGCGAGCGCGTTACCTACGACATGGAAATGATTCGCGAGCTGGGCCACTGTTCGGGCATCGAGAACTATTCGCGCTATTTCGACGGTCGCCGTCCGGGCGAGCGTCCGTTCTGCCTGCTCGACTATTTTCCGAAAAACTTCCTGACTATCATCGACGAGAGTCACGTTACGGTGCCGCAGATACGCGCAATGTATGGCGGCGACGTGTCGCGCAAGAATAACCTCGTTGACTATGGCTTCCGCCTGCCGGCGGCGCTCGACAACCGCCCGCTGAAGTTCGACGAGTTCGAGGCGCTGGTTCCGCAAACCATCTACGTTTCGGCAACGCCGGCCGACTATGAACTGGCGCGCGCCGAGGGCGTTATCGTTGAGCAGGTTATCCGCCCGACCGGCCTGCTCGACCCGATTATCGAGGTCAGGCCGTCGCTGAACCAGATCGACGACCTGATGGAAGAAATCCGCCTGCGCACCGAAAAGGGCGAGCGCACGCTGGTCACGACCCTTACCAAGCGCATGGCCGAGGAACTGAACGCCTATCTGCAAAAGTTCGACATCCAAACGGCGTATATGCACAGCGACGTTGACACGATGGAGCGCATTAAGATTCTCGACGACCTGCGCGCCGGGGTCTACGACGTTCTGATCGGCGTTAACCTGCTGCGCGAGGGTCTGGACCTGCCCGAGGTTAGCCTCGTTGCGATTCTCGATGCCGACAAGGAGGGCTTCCTGCGCTCGCACCGCTCGCTGACGCAGACCGTTGGCCGCGCGGCCCGCAACCTGAACGGGCGTGTCATCATGTATGCCGATAAGGTAACCGACTCCATGCGCCAGACCATCGAGGAAACCGAGCGCCGCCGCAGCATGCAGCTGGCCTATAACGAGCAACACGGCATTACGCCGCAGGCCATCGTCAAGGCGCGCAACCGCATCGTTGGCCTCGACCGCGACGCCATTGAGGACCTCACTCCGGCCGGGCGCCTCGACAAGTCGAAAGGCCGCGGCTCCGCAGCCGCGAAGGCTGCGCCCAAGGCCAAGCCCAAGGCCGCGCCGCTCCCCTATGAGAACGAGTTCAGCCACTCGGTCAACCTGGCCGCCGACCCGGTGGTTGCCTACATGACGCCCGTTGAGATGCAGAAAAATATCGACAAGCTGCGCCAGCAAATGATGGCCGCCGCCAAGAAGATGGACTTCCTCGAGGCAGCACGCCTGCGCGACGAAATGCTGAAGATGCAAAACGCCCTGGAGGCGAAGGAGGCTGCGAAATGATTGCCACCGACCGCTTTTTGCCCACTTCCGTCAAGGAGATGGAGGCCCTGGGCTGGGACCATGTTGACGTCGTTCTGTTTTCGGGCGACGCGTATGTTGACCACCCGTCGTTTGGCGCCGCCGTCATTGGCCGCACCCTGCAGTCGCTGGGGCTGAACGTTGCAATAGTTCCGCAGCCCAACTGGCGCGACGACCTGCGCGATTTCAAGAAGTTCGGCGCGCCGCGCCTTTTCTTTGCAATCTCGCCCGGCGCGATGGACTCGATGGTTAACCACTACACCGCCGCCCGGCGCAAACGCCACGACGACGCCTACACTCCCGGCGGCCGCTCCGGCGCGCGCCCCGACTACCCGACCATCGTCTACTCCGAGATTCTGCGCCGGCTCTATCCCGAGGTGCCCATCATCGCCGGCGGAATCGAGGCGAGCATGCGCCGACTGAGCCACTACGACTACTGGCAGGACCGCCTGCGCCCGTCGATAATCATGGACGCGCCGGTCGACATGATAATCTACGGCATGGGCGAAAAGCCGATCACCGAGCTGGTCGGCCAACTGCGTGCGGGCCGGAAGGTGGCCGACATCGTTGACCTGCCGCAAACGGTTGTGCGCGCCCGCGCAACCGACATCCCCGCGCCCTCCGACGCCAACATCATTCTCAACAGCTACGAGCAGTGCCTGGCCGACAAGCGCCTGCAATCGGCTAATTTCAAACACATTGAGCAGCAGAGCAACCGCCTGACGCCCACGACCACCCTCTGGCAGCAACATGGCCGCCGGGCAGTGCGCGTCAACCCGATGTATCCGCCAATGACCACCGCCGAAATCGACGCCTCGTTCGACCTGCCCTACACCCGCCTGCCCCATCCGCGCTACCGCGGCAAAACGATTCCGGCCTACGAAATGATTCGCCACTCGGTCTGCCTCCATCGCGGCTGTTTCGGCGGCTGCTCGTTCTGCACCATCTCCGCCCACCAGGGAAAATTCATTGCCTCGCGCTCGCCCCAATCGATTATGCGCGAGGTCGAAGCTGTTACGCGCATGCCCGACTTCAAGGGCTACATCTCCGACATCGGCGGCCCGAGCGCCAACATGTATGCGATGGGCGGCAAAGACCTTGCGAAATGCGCCAAGTGTCTGCGCCCCAGCTGCCTGCACCCGTCGCCCTGCCCGAACCTGAACAATGACCACCGGCCGCTGCTCGAAATCTACAAGCGGGTCAACGCCCTGCCCGAGGTCAAGAAGGCGTTTGTCGGCTCCGGCGTACGCTACGACCTTGCAATGGCGCCGTCGGGCTCGGCAAAAATCGATGCCGCCAACCGCGACTACGTCGACGAGCTCATCGCCAACCACGTCAGCGGCCGCCTGAAAGTCGCGCCCGAACACACCGAGCCCCATGTGCTCGACCTGATGCGTAAGCCATCGTTTGACCTGTTCTATCAGTTCCGCGACCGCTTCAATGACTCCAACCGGCGCCACGGACTGCGCCAGCAGCTGATTCCCTACTTCATTTCAAGCCACCCGGGCTGCCGCGAGGCCGACATGGCGCAACTCGCCGCAACGACGCGCCGCCTCGACATGCACCTGGAGCAGGTTCAGGACTTCACGCCGACGCCCATGACCCTGAGCACCGAAATCTACTATACCGGCTACCATCCCTATACCGGCAAACGCGTTTACTGCGCCACCGACCCGAAGGCCAAGGAGGCGCAGCGCGCATTCTTTTTCTGGTATGATCCTCAGCGGCGACCCGGCATAACGGCCTCGTTGCGCCGCATTGGCCGGCCCGACCTGATTCCCCAAATCCTCGGCCGCTAAAGCAGGGAGCGGCAGGCGGCTTCGTGGCGGGCAATCATGTAGGCGAGAATGATGTTGCCCAAAACGAGCTCGCAGGCGAAGTAAACCCAGGGAAAGCCGAGCAGCAGCGTGACGGCAATGGTTATGGAGCGCCAGTTGAAGGTCAGCACGTTGGCCCATTTCATCAGCGGCAGGCTCTTTTGGCGGAACTCGGCGGGGAGCGGGCCGCGGCGGCGCAGTTTCTGGGCGTTGGCGGTCAGCGCTTCCTGGCAGTGGGTGTAGCCGACGTAGAGCGACATGATAATCTTCTGCAACCCGCGGGCTTGGGCGCGCTTTTCGCTCAGGGCCGACGAATCTTCGAGCTCGCTCTTGCCGTTAACGACCTGGAGGTGCATCTGGCGGTAATAGTCGGCCATCGCAGCCTGGAAGGCATGGCAAACGCCGGCGGCCACGGCCAGGGTCCAGACAACCCAGGAATGGTCGGCAAACCAGGGCATGGTCTGATTCGTGCGCAGGCAAATGCAAACGTAGATTGAAATGAACCAGAAGTCACCGGCCATGCCGTCGAGGATACGACCCAGCTGGGAATACTGCTTGGTCATGCGCGCCAGCTGGCCGTCGGCGCTGTCGAAGGAGTTTGCCAGTATCAGCAGCAGCAGACCGGCAATGTTGACCCACAGGTTGGTGGGGTAAAAGCAGATGCCGGCAGCCACGCCGATGAAAATCGACGCTATGGTAATGGCATTGGGGGTAATGCCGAGCTTTTCGGCCAGCTTGGCCTCGGCGAAGCCGATGCGGCGATAGAAATAGATGTCGATGTGTTCCTCGGTGTCGAGGCTCTTCAGGGTTGATTTGAAATCGTTGTTGCTCATTTTCTTAGGAGTTTGCGGGCATGAGAGGCCACGTGTTTACAAATTGCTTTTGCGGCCTGGGGGCGACAGGGCGCAAATCCGGGCCAGTCGTTGAAACAAACAATGCAGAAGTCGCCGGTCGCGGGGTCAACGATGGCGTCGCCGCCATAAACGACAGTGTCGACCGCCCGGGCGGCGCGGCTGCAAACCTCGCGCAGCCTTTCGCCGTCGAAGCCGGCGGGGGCGGCGCCGTTTCCCGAAAAATAGTAGTGGAAAAAGTCGTTGGCCACGCCATAGAACTTAATGTGCAGCCCCGGAACGTGGGCGGCCACGGTTGCCACGGGGATGTTGCGGATAAAGAACTCCGACAGGATTTCCTGCGCCTCCTGGGGGTGGCGAGCGCGGGCAACGTCTTCTTTATGAATCGTTTGGCAGTCGGCGCGCTTGATCCAGCAGGCGCCGATGCCCATTTCTTCGAGCTGCCGGCGAATGTCAACGTTGGTTGCCACGACCAGGGTCGGCGGCATTGGAATGCCTTCGCGCTCAAACAGGCGCGTCATGGTTGCACGCGCACACTGCGCAATTGCCTGCGAGGAGTTCACGACCAGCCTTCCCTGGGCCTCAAGGGCGGCAAGGCGGCTGATCGAGCGCGGGTCGCGGACCATTGCCATGACAATGGCTTCCGACCCGATGCCCGATTCGATGAACTGCTCCTCGGAGTAGACGTTGACCCCCACTCCGCGGCGGCGCACCTCGGCGGCCACGGTGTTGAGAATCGCGGCATCGGAGGCAACGCTGTTGGGCGAGAAACGCGCGGCGCGCAGAATGGCAGCAACGCTGATCGAGGCCATCGGAAGGGAGGGGTTACTCGGCGGCCTGTTCCTGTTCGAGAATAAATTCGCGGGCCTCAACGAGGTCGTGGGGACGGTCAACGTCGAACACCTTGCCCATTTCGTGGGCGCGCACGTCGAGGTTGCGCAGCAGCAGCGCGCGCTGGAACTCGCGCAGGCCGTTCACGCCGATGGCCATCGAGAGGTCAATAACGTCGCGGGCGGCGGGGCCGAGGCCATAGATGCCGGCCGAAACATGCTCGGCGGCCTCGGTGGGGAAGTCGCCGAAGGCGTTGATGCGCATGTCGGGAGCCACTTCAACGTAGAGAGGCTTTTCGTCGTCGACGAAGCGGGTAACGCCCATCAGGACGTCGTGGTCCTCCATCGCGGCAAATGCGTCGAGATAGTCGTGGAACTCCTTGGTAACGAAAACAGTGTCGACCGTCAGGCCAACGAACTTTTCGTTGCGCGGAATGTTGCGCACGACCTCGGCCAGCGAGTGGGCCGCGCTGGGGGTGTGGGCGCTGATGATATTCAGTTCGAAGGGATATTTCAGAGTGCGGAGATGGGCCTCGATTTCAGGCTTTTCGCTGTTGGTTATGATAGTAACGGACTGCACGTCGTTGCGCTGGGCAATAATGTCGAGCATGCGCTGCGAAAGGGTTTTGCCGTTAATGGTAACGAGCGGCTTGGCGGAAACGCTGCCCAGACGGGAACCCTCGCCGGCAGCCAGAATTGCGTAATGCATATCGTGAATGAAAATTTGGTTTTAGAGTTGAGGGTGCAAATTTACAAAAATTTTTCGTAAATTTGCGGAAAATATCGCAAACATCTGAAATGGAAGATAAGAAAATAAAGGTGGGAATCACCCACGGTGACTATAACGGAATCGGCTACGAGGTTATTCTGAAAGCCTTCGAGGACCCGATGATTTTTGATCTCTGCACGCCGGTGGTCTACGGCTCGCAACGCATTGCCTCTCACTATCGCAAGCTCCTTGAGCTGCCCCAGGGCCCGACCCAGCGCATCGACTCCGCCGCCGACGCCAAGGATTCGACCCTGAATATCATTAACGTTATCGGCGACGACGAGCCCATTGAGCCGGGCAAACAAACCGAAGCCGCCGGGCGCGCGGCCCGCGCAGCGCTCGAGCGCGCCGTTGCCGACCTGAAGGCCGGCGAAATCGACGTTCTCGTAACCGCGCCGATCAACAAGGAAAACGTTCAGTCGCCCGAATTTCACTTCCCGGGCCACACGGAGTACCTCCAGAGCGCCCTGGCCGACGATAAGAACCGCCACGCCCTGATGATTATGGCCGACGACAACGGCCTGCGCGTTGCCCTGGCAACCATCCACCTGCCGCTGGCAAAGGTGGCCTCCGGGCTCTCGACCGACCTCATCGCCGCACGGCTCGAGGAGTTCAACCGCTCGCTGGTGCGCGACTTCGGCGTTCACTCGCCGCGCATCGCGGTTTTGGCCCTCAACCCCCATGCCGGCGACGGCGGCCTGCTGGGCAAGGAGGAAACCGACATCATCGAGCCGGCGATTGCCCGCGCCCGCAGCCAGCGCATCCAGGCGTTCGGCCCCTATAGCGCCGACGGCTTTTTCGGCGCCGGCCACCAGCGGAAGTTCGATGGCGTGCTGGCAATGTACCACGACCAGGGCCTCATCCCCTTCAAGGCGCTCTGCGGCAACCGCGGCGTGAATTTCACCGCCGGCCTGCCCTATGTGCGCACCTCGCCCGACCACGGCACCGCCTTCGACATCGCCGGCCGCAACGAGGCCGACCCGCAGTCGCTCCGCCACGCTATCTACATGGCCATCGACGCCCTGCGCAACCGCCGCCGCCACGATGAGGCCTTTGCCTCCCCCCTGCCTAAACTTTATCAGGAAAGGAGCGCCCGCAATGACTGAAAACCAGACCATTGAACCGATACGCGCCGACGTTCTCAACGCCGATGACCTGATGGAAATGGTTCCGCAGCTGCGCAACCACCCCAAACTCGCGCGCCGGCTGATTCACTGGGTTCGGATGGACGCGGTCAATAACTTCCACGCGCAGGTTTGCGACACCCCCGGCCCGCGCGCCGCAACGCGCCTGATAACCGAGGCCTTCGGCTCGACCCTGAAGGTCGACAACGCCCAAGTTCTCGACAACCTGCCCCAGGGGGCGTTCATAACCGTCAGCAACCACCCCTTCGGCGCGGTCGACGGCATTGCGCTGATTTCGCTCATCGGCGAAAAGCGTCCGGATTTCAAGGTGATGGTCAACATGATTCTGAACCGCATCGGCGCCATGCGTCCCAACTTCATTGCCGTTGACCCGATGGCCCACACCGACCCGGCCAAGCGCGCCGTGTCGGTCAACGGCATCCGCGCCTGCCTGCGCCAGCTCAAGGAAGGAAAGCCGCTGGGCTTCTTCCCCGCCGGCGCAATGAGCAAAATCGACTGGCGCGGCCGCCTGGAGGACCGTCCCTGGCAGGACTCCGTTCTCCAGCTGATTTATCGCGCCAAGGTGCCGGTAATTCCGATTTTCTTCCAGGGGTCGAACTCGCTGTCGTTCAACATTGCCGGCAAGCTCTGCTGGCCGCTGCGCACCCTGCTGCTCCCGCGCGAGGTCGTCAAGAAATGTGGCGAGGAAATCCACGTCACCATCGGCGACCCCATCACTCTGGAACAGCAGATGCCCTATCGCGAATCGGCCGAAACCCTCGGCGCCTATCTGCGGCAGCAGACCTACGCCCTGCGCCGCTGAGGCGAGGAGAGAGGAGCGAGGAGAGAGAGTGCAGCCGGACTACTTGCTATAGCGAGCGGCCTGCTCCTTGATCAGGGCGGCATCGTCGAAGTAGTTGATGCGCATTGCGTTGCGAACTTCGTCGAGAGTCTTTGCGGCGGTTTCGCGCGCAGCAGCCGAGCCGTTGCGCAGAATTTCGTAAACCTCGGGAATATTCTTTTCGTAGTAGCTGCGGCGTTCGCGGATGGGAACCAACATTTCTTCCAGAATGTTGATAAGCAGCTTCTTAACCGTTCCGTCGCCAAGGCCTCCGCGCGTATAGTGAGCCTTCATCTCGTCGAGATTCGCATAGTCGGGCAGATACTTTGCAAAATGCTCGTCGCGACAGAAAGCGTCGAGATAAATAAACGGCGCATTGCCCTCGAGATGTCCGGGCGAGTCGATTGTCAGGTGCTCCGGGTCGGTATACATGCTGTTGACCTTCTTCTTAACCTCCTTGGGGGTGTCGGAAAGATAAATGCAGTTGCCGAGACTCTTGCTCATCTTGGCCTTGCCGTCGGTTCCGGGCAGGCGCATGCAGGCAGCATTGTCGGGCAACAGGATTTCCGGCTCAACCAGCGTCGGACCATAAATATTATTGAAACGGTTAACGATTTCGCGGGTCAGCTCAATCATCGGCGCCTGATCCTCGCCAACAGGCACGGTCGTTGCCTTGAAAGCCGTTATATCCGAAGCCTGGCTGATAGGATAGCAGAAAAAGCCTACGGGAATCGACTGCTCGAAATTGCGCATCTTGATTTCCGTCTTAACGGTCGGATTGCGCTGAACGCGGCTAACCGTTACCAGGTTCATATAATAAAACGCCAGCTCGCAAAGCTCGGGCACCTGCGTTTGAATAAAAATCGTTGTTTTCGTCGGGTCAAGACCAACCGACAGATAGTCCAGCGCAACCTCGATAACGTTCTGGCGCACCTTTTCAGGATTATCCGCATTATCGGTCAAAGCCTGCGCATCGGCGATCATAACGAAAATCTTGTCGAACTCGCCGGTGTTCTGCAGTTCGACGCGTCGGCGCAAAGAGCCCACGAAATGCCCCAGGTGGAGCTTGCCGGTCGGGCGGTCGCCCGTAAGAATTACTTTCTCCATAAAAAATTATTGTTCTTTATTACCAGCCGCAAAGTTACCACTTTTCCCCATAAAATCAAAATCCCCGAAATTCTTCGATTATCCAAAATAAAGCATTTCCCTGGCTCCGCAACGGCCACGCGCGTGAGCGTGTGGCGGCAGAATAGCCTTGGGTTGAGCTCTTGAGCGAAACCCAAGGGCAGCCGTGCCCCCTCCTCGCCATGCACGCGCGTGAGCGTGTGCAGGCACGCCAACGTGCCAAAGGCACGTCCCTACATTTCAGTCCTTACAAAATCTATATATTACTAAAGCGCAGTCGTCTTGCTCTATATGCGTTTCAGCTATGCTATCCGCTCTTGGAAAGCCATGCTCGATCAGACTATCATATTGCTGTTGGCCACTACTGAGATACGCAATAAACCCATCTTCATTCACTCCGACCATTTCATAAATTATGTGGTTTCCCGCCCACTTCTGCGAGTTGGTCAGCAGCTTACCAGACGCCTTGTGCCACAGCATCACCTGAATATAATCCCAATCCCGATGATGCGTCGTCAGGCCTATCCAGTTATCATCATAAACAAAAGGCGTCTCCTCCAGATAATTATACTTCTTTTTCCGCACGTCTTTGTGAGTCAACCCCTTATCGGCGGGAATACTGCGTCCGAAGTTTACATAGTGAAACGCAGGCTCCTGAGCCGGGTCCTGAGTAAAGGTAAAAAAGCCGGGATAGCGATAACAATGGAAAATAACATTTCCTTCGTTGTCCGTGGTAAAATACCGTCGTTTGCCTATCATCTCAAAATAGTTTTCGGGGAGAGGCAGGTAAGTATGCGTCACCGCCATCGTAGAATCCGTTCGCCAGACTGCATAATCCATCGGTTTCGGAACTATTTCAGAATCGGGACTGTTATTCAGGCATGTAAACAGGAAATCGTTATCTGACATCATCTCAAAATCCCAGGCAACAAAAGGCACGCTGATTGCCCCGACGTAACTACCGTCGGCGAGCGAATACTGCTGGAGACGATGTGAATAATTGTCAAGAATATACAAGACGGAATCTGAGGCAGAAGCCGCCGCAATTTCAAGATATTCTTCCGGGCCCTGACCGCGATTGGCAATCTGATACAATAAGTCTCCTTGTTTATTAAAGGCTACTGCCTTGCAGTTAGGCCTATCTATCACTACCAACAGTGAATCACGGACAATCAGCTTGGAAATATTGCCAAACAGACCATTTCGGCTACCTCGGAGCGGAATCCATTCCAAACCACAAATCACGCCCGAGGGGATTGTGTCAAGGTCGGCTGTGTACACGACCGTATCTGCCGGAACTAACCCGTCAGCAATCTGTTCTGCGGCTCCTGAGCCGCTGCACGACACCAGGACGCCAAACGCACCTAAACCCAGTGCGCCTAAAATACTTTTATAATTCATTTAGTCCTATATATTATATTGATTTAATTATCAGCAACAAAACGACGGGGGCAAAGTTATGGATTCGAAATGATAATTCCAAACTTTTTGCCGAAAAATCGCCGCAACTCATTGATTATCCAAAAAAAATGACGAATTTCCCTGGCTCCGCATGGCCACGCGCGTGAGCGTGTGGCGGCAGAATAGCCTTGGGTTGAGCTCTTGAGCGAAACCCAAGGACAGCCGTGCCCCTCCTCGCCATGCACGCCGGGTTAGGCGAGAGCCATGCCCGCACACGCTCCCGCGCGTGCGGAAATATGATATGCTTTGGCGTCCTATGGTTTCGGCTGTCGCCTCAACCATAGGCTACTGTGCTACCACCTGCTCCCGCAGGTGGTGCCCCCTCGCGCCCGGATTGAATCGCTGCGTAAAACGTCGACAAACAGCTTCATTGCCCGTTTCGCTAATTATTTTAGAGTATATATGATATATAGAGGATTGCTGTCATCGTCCATCGACTCAACGAGTTGGCGACGCGCTTCATCTTCAGGCATCATGCTGTCATATTTTGCAAGCAGATGGTATGGGAGGGAGAACAATACCTTTCCCTTGCTACCTGAAATTGGGACCATTTCACTCAAAGGAACCCCCAGAACATCGTCTACTATGCCGGTATATAGCTTCAGCTCAAGAGCGTTCCTATCCGCAATGAATATGTGAGGAATGTTGGTCGAGAAGCAAATCGTTGAATCACCTGCCTGCACGTTTACTACCCGATACACCAGCTGCTTAATCAGGGTCAATTTAGCCAGTTCGGCGCAATCATACGTCGTGTTTTCTTCCGGCTTAAAGGCCGTTTCGCCCCAATCGATGCAATATGCGGGCTCCGCGTCCGCTTCGCCCAATGAATATATGCGTGAATCAAACTTGCGGGTAAAAAGTATCTGCTTTTTACCGTTGCTTTCGATGAGATTCAAAGAGCGGCCCTGAGTGGTGCAATAAGGGGCATATTCCTCCAGCGGCTGCAAATATGAAGCAACAGCCCGCCCCGAGGGATAATCAAGAACAGCTATCTGGGTTTCAGCCAACGTGTTATTTGCAAATGTTTCTTTTGCCAAATAAATCTTATCGTCTTTTACTACTATTTCGTTGCAATATTCATCAAGCGGAATTTCCCGACCGGTAAACACGCCCGCTAAATCGTATATCAGAATCTTTTTATCGGCCAACAATAGCAGCTCTTTCCTGTCTGCATCAACGGCAATATCGTAAAGACTATTATATTCACCCGGCCCTTGGCCAACATTATGAATCGCAAAGACGTTAGTCCCGTTCCTCATATCAAACGCCATGACCTGATTCCTGTCGTCGTTGACAATTAACAGAGAATCGACCTCTACTGCTCGTGAAATTTGGCCAACGATCGCGTTTGGCGTAGATTGAGTAACAATGCTGATTCTATTCGAGAAGAACTCACTTGCGGCATACATATCTGCCTTACCTGAATAATGAATCTGCACGGCGTCGGCGTCATTATCCACGCCTGTCTTACCGTTGCACGCACTGAGGCAACCTATTGTAACGGCTGCCGACAGCAGATAATTGACTCTCTTAAATGCCTTATTAAATTTCATCATATCGAAAAACATATTTTTTGGGGGGATTTTGGGCAAGACTATATCTAACGTAAATTATTGAAACGATGAGGGCAAAGTTATGGATTCGAAATGATAATTCCAAACTTTTTGCCGAAAAATCGCTGTCAAAAATCGTCGCAACTCATTGATTATCCAAAAATGACGAATTTTCCTGGCGCCGCAACGGCCACGCGCGTGAGCGTGTGGCGGCAGAATAGCCTTGGGTTGAGCTCTTGAGCGAAACCCAAGGGCAGC
>JAAVDE010000010.1 GCA_014801955.1 Bacteroides sp.
AGAAGTTAGTAATTTCGTTTGTTCGAAAGCAGAACACGAAAAGTTTGCAGAAGGTTGGCGATGTAACCGCTTTGTAACCGCCTTTTCATTTCGTTGTAATATCACCCCCCGAATTACCGACCATGTGCCCAAATCGGATATGCGCTGGGAGCGACGGCGTCCCGCCGTCGGCATCCGCGACGCGAAGCCCTTTGCCGGCACAACGACGGCGGGACGCCGTCGCTCCCAGTATATTGCCGCCTGAGCACCCCAAATCGGATATGCCACGCCGTCGGCACCCGCGACGCGAAGCCCTTTGCCGGCGCTACGACGGCGAGACGCCGTCGCTCCCAGATTTTTTGCTGTCTGGATGAATCAAATTGGGATTGCCCCCTGGGAGCTACGGCGTCTCGCCGTCGGCATCCGCGACGCGAAGCCCTTTGACGCAGCTACGACGGCGGGACGCCGTCGCTCCCAGATTTTTTTGCTGCCTGAGTGAACCAAATCTACTTGAAGGTTGTTCTAATGATGTAAAGCAAGTGAATGATGCTTTTCATGTGTGAATGATTGTGATAATGATTGGTTTATTATTCGACGAGGAGTGACTGCGACAGCCACTCCTCGCTGCATTATGTGGCGGCCAAATTTTTTTTGCCGACTGAGTGAATTTTCGTAACTTTGCACAAAACTATTTAGCAATGAGATACTGCGTAATAATGTGTGGAGGCGTCGGTTCGCGTTTTTGGCCGGCTTCCCGTCAGCATAAGCCCAAACAGTTCCTTGATTTTATGGGCACGGGGCGTACTTTGCTCCAAATGACTTATGACCGAATTTTGCCGCTGGTCGATGCCGACCGCGTAATCGTCGTTACAAACGCTGATTACGAAGGCCTTATCCGCGAGCAGCTCCCCGACGTTAAGCCGGAGAATATCCTTTTGGAGCCTGCGCGCCGCAATACTGCCCCCTGCATAGCCTGGGCGGCGGCTCATATCGCCGCAATGGACCCGGAGGCGTCGATGGTCGTTATGCCGAGCGATCACCTGATAACGCGCGAGCGGGTTTTTCTCGACGCTCTGCGCTCGGCGTTTGAGTTTGCCGAGTCGAACGATGCGCTGCTGACCCTGGGTATCACCCCTTCGCGTCCGGAAACGGGCTATGGCTATATTCAGTGCGGCCCCGAGGTGGCCGACGGCATCTGTCGCGTCAAGACCTTCACCGAGAAGCCCAATGCCGAGCTGGCAAAGGTGTTTCTGGCGTCGGGCGAGTTCCTTTGGAACGCCGGAGTGTTCGTTTGGACCGCGCGCAACGTGCTTGCCGGCCTTGCGCAGCATTGTCCGGACGTTGCCCAGCGATTCCAGGCCCCTGACGGAGTGTTTGCAACCGACGCCGAGCGCGAGTGGATTGCCCGCGAGTTTCCGGCGTGTCCGGGCGTGTCGATTGACTATGCGCTGATGGAAAAGGCCACCAACGTGTTCGTCAAGCCCGTTGATCCGGGCTGGAGCGACCTCGGAACCTGGAGCGCGCTCCACGAAGTCGCCCCCAAGAACCGCGACGGCAACGTTACCCACGGATGCTCGGTTATCAGCTACGACACTAACGGCTGCATGTTTACCGAAAGCTCCACCGGGAAGATTATCGTTGTTGACGGCCTGAAGGACTACGTCGTGGCCGACACCGACGACGTGTTGCTCATCTGCCCTCTGGCCCACGAGCAGCAGATCAAGCAATATGTGAATGACGTTAACATGGCTTTGGGCGACAAATATCTATGAACAAGAAAACGCTTCTCAGCATCCTCGGCGCGCTGGCGGTTATCGTTGCCGTCAGCCTGGCCTATTTCTATCCCGATGCTTTCGATGGTAACGTGCTGAACCAGCACGACATGACCCAGGGTTATGCCCTCGGTCACGAAGTTGACCAATATCGCGCGGAAACGGGTCATAAGTCCCTATGGACCAACGCAGTTTTCGGCGGTATGCCTACCTATCAGACCTCGCCCTACTATGCCTCGACCCGCATGTTCTCCTGGATTGGCAAGGTCTATGGCCTTTTCCTGCCCCAGCCGGCCAATCTGCTGGCAATGATGATGATAGGCATGTTTATCCTGTTGCTGGCAATGAAAGTCAAGCCCTGGATGTCGCTCATCGGCGCCGTTGCCTGGGGTTTGAGCTCCTATTTTGTAATAATTATCGGCGCGGGTCACCTATGGAAATTCTATGCGCTGACCTACGTTCCGCCAACCATTGCCGGCCTGGTTTTGATTTATAACGGCCGGAGACTGCTCGGTGCTGCTGTTGCCGCCCTGTTCATGGCGCTGCAAATCGCCGCCAACCATGTTCAGATGAGCTACTATTTCGCCTTCGTAATGGCCGCGATGGTCATTGCCTACGGCGTCAGCGCCCTGCGCCAAAAAAAACTTGGCCGCTGGGGTGTTGACACGGCGATTCTTGCCGGTGCGATGGTGCTCGCAGTGGCGGCAAACGCCCCGACGCTCTACCACACCTATGAGTACTCCAAACTCTCGACCCGCGGCGGTCACTCCGAGCTGACTCCCGAACAGGTCGATGCCGCCAACGCAACCTCCGGCCTTGACCGCGACTATATAACGACCTATTCCTATGGGCGCGGCGAAACCCTCAGCCTGCTGATTCCCAACGTTGTTGGCGGCTCGTCGGCAATGCCCCGCGGCGGCCATGTCGTTGGCCTCACCCTGGCCGACACCCCCGAAGGCCGCGAACTCATGGTGCGCGACCGCCAGATGACCCTTTTGCAGCTCTTCTCGCCCTACTTCGGCGGCGCCGAGGGCACCAACGGCCCGGTCTATGTCGGTGCGATAATCGTTATGCTCTTCATTTTCGGCGCTATCGTCGTTAAGGGGCCGATGAAATGGGCACTGGTGGTAATGACCGTGCTGTCGATTCTCCTTGCGCTGGGCCGCAACCTGCAGTGGTTCACCGACCTGTTTATCGACTACATGCCGCTCTACTCGCGCTTCCGCGCCGTTGAGTCGATTCTCGTAATCGCCGAATTTACCATGCCGCTGCTCGCCATTCTCGGGCTGCGCGAATTTTTCAACTCCGCCGACCGCAAGACCCTTGTGCGCCCGCTGGCAATCAGCGCCGGGATCAACGTGGGGCTCTGTCTCATCGTAATGATGATGCCCTCCATCGTTGGCTCAACCATTCTCGGCGAGCGCGACGTTCAGACCATCGGGCAATACATATCGGCCGGTGCCCTTCCCGGCGACTTCAATATCGCAATGTATCCCGCCGTGCTCCAGGCCGTCGAGTCCATGCGCGTGGGAGCCGTACGGGCCGACGCCCTCCGCTCGCTGGCCTTTCTCTGCGCCGGCTGCCTGCCGCTGTTTTTCATGGCCCGCGGCTCGCTGAAACCCGCCGCCGCGCTCGCCATCGTAGGCATTGCCGTCGGTCTGGACCTCTTCACTGCCGACAAACGCTACCTCAACTCCGACAGTTTCACCGCCGCGCAGCCGACTCAGCAGCTCATTGCCATGACCCCGGCCGACCGCGCCATTCTTGCCGACACGACGCAGAACTATCGAGTTCTCGACGCCACCCGCTTCTACGTTAACGATCCCAGCTACTACCACAAAACCGTTGGCGGCTACCACGCCGCCAAACTCGCCCGCTATCAGGACATGATTGAGCGCCACCTCGGCTTCGTTGCCCGCCCCGAGGTCGTTGACCTCCTTGCTCTGCGCGGCGACTCTGCCGCCCGCGCAATGTATTCGGCCGACGATATGCAGTGGCTTGAGTCGCACCTCAACGTGCTCGACATGCTCAACACCAGGTATGTCATCGCCAATCCCGACCAGGCGCCGACCCTCAACCCCTATGCGCTGGGAAATGCCTGGTTCGTCGACGAGATTGCCTACGTTGACTCGCCCGATGCCGAAATGGCCGCGCTCGACTCCCTGGAGCCGCGCCGCAGCGCCGTTGCCGACTCGCGCTTCAGCGCCATGCTCGGCCAGGCATCGCCGGCCGCACCGGGCGACACAATTGCCCTGACCTCCTATGCCCCCGACCGCCTTGAATATCAGGCCACGTCGGCCAACGGAGGCCTCGCCGTGTTCTCCGAAATCTACTATCCCAACGGCTGGCAGCTGCTCATCGACGGCCAACCCGCCGAAATCGGCCGGGTCAACTACCTGCTGCGCGCCGCCCGCATCCCCGCCGGCACCCACAAGCTGGTAATGACCTTTGAGCCGGCAACGATTGCCGTTACAAATGGCGTCGCCTACGGAGCCGTGTCGCTCGTTTACCTGCTCTTGCTCGCCGGCATTGGCCTGAGTTTCCGCCGCAAGCAATGACCACGCTCCTACGCCGGATTCTGACCTATCCGTGGCGCCGGCTACAAATGGCGCGAGTGGGCCGGGGCTTCTCGGTTCATTCGCCCTTTGCATATCACTTCATACACTTCGTTTTGCGCGAAACCGCACCCTACTATTGCTTTCGCGACCAAGTGGTTTCGCGCGCCGAAAGGCGCCTGTTTCGCGTCGTTAACCACTTCGGGCCGGCAACAGTTGCCTTCGTCGGCGACTCTGCCGCCGCCAGGCGCGTCGTTGGCCTCGCCTGCCCCAGGGCCGCCGAGATTTCCGACCCCGCGCTGGCCGACTTCGTGTTCGTGGCCGCCGGCTCCCCCCTCCCCGCCGCTTTCCGCGTTCTCTACGCCGCCCACTCCCCCCAGCTCCCCCCCGCGGCCATGACCTTCACCAACGGCCGCACCCTAATCGCCGTCCGCCGCCCCTCCCTCCCCCCCCAATCCTTCCGCCTCCACTTCTGACCCTCCCGGAGTCAAATTTTTGCGGAGAATACGGCTGCGTTGCTTGGGGCGGGTAAAACAAATGGGCGACCTCGCGGGCGCCCAAGAGTTTCAAATACACAATTATCTATAAAACAACTATTCTATGCGTTATGTCGGGAGTGGCTTTGGGGCCACTCTCTTGTTCGCAAAGATACGCAGTTTTTTTGCAAATGCAGCGGTTTGTTATGTTAAAATTTGCAAAACGTTACCATTTTTGCCAATAATATGTTAACTTTGCGAATAAATCACACATTTTTGCGCCATAATGATAGAACCGAAATCGCTCCCTCAAATGGAGAGCCTCTATAAAATAGCGAACTACGACACCGCGGCCAACGGTATCGACTACGTTTTTCTGCACCTGCAGCCGGACCGACTCGACTATGTGCCGGCGCTGCAAGATGCTATCCGCTTTAACGGCATGATTATTTTCATCGTTAAGTCGGGCGCGATTACGTTTGCCGTTAACATGGACCCGGTGACGCTCGGCCCTAACACCATGCTGGTCAGTGGCGCAAATTCTATCGTTACGGTCGATGCGGATTCTATCCGCAATCTGGATGCCTACGCGCTGTTTGTCAGCGATGAGTTTATCCATGACCTTAATTTCGAGGTAGTTATTCTGAACAATCTGCCAATTGCCTCGAACCGCTCGCCGATTCTCCATCTGGAGCCCGATGCGGTGAATCAGATGGTGCTCTACATGGAGTTGCTCGACCGCAACGTGCGGTGCAATAATTCGGATTCCAACGAGCTTTTCGCAAAGTCGATTTCGCGCTCGCTGCTGACAGCGATGCTCTATCAGCTGATGATTATTTCGGTGCGCAGCCAGCAAACGGCGACTAACGCCGAGCCGGCCGAGAGCGACGCCGCCGCCGACGAGGACGCCGACGAGTACTCGCGCCCGCGGTCGCGACGCGTGCTCTACACGCGCGAGTTCGTGCGGCTGGTGCGCAAATATTTCCGCCACGAACACACGGTTCGCTTCTATGCCAACAAGCTCTGCATTTCGCCGAAATATCTGTCGCTGGTGGTGAAGGAATCGTGTGGCCACACGGCGGCGGAAATCATCGACGAATACCTGCTCCTGGAGGCCAAGAACCTGCTGCGCTTCTCGGGCAAGAATATTCAGCAGATAGCCTTTGAGCTGAACTTTTCGAACCAGTCGTCGTTTGGCAAATACTTTAAGAACCTGACCGGAATGTCGCCCAGCGAGTTCCAGAACTCATAGCGGCAGCCGCCCCGGCGGCGGTTCAGGAGCGGAACTGCTTGCGCGCCGCGTCGAGGCGCAGCAAAATGAACAGCAGCAGCGTGAAGCCCCACAGCGATGAGCCCCCGTAGCTGAAAAACGGCAGCGGAATGCCGATAACCGGGCATAGGCCGATTACCATTCCAACGTTGATACACAGGTGGAAAATCAGAATCGACGCGACGCAGTAGGCGTAGACGCGGACAAAGGTCGACGGTTGCCGCTCGGCAATCGTTATTATGCGCAGAATCAGCGCCAGGAAGAGCAAAACGACCGCGGCGGTGCCAACGAAGCCTTGCTCCTCGCCGATGGTGCAGAAAATGAAGTCGGTGTGTTGCTCCGGAACGTATTTCAGCTTCGTTTGCGTTCCGTTGAGAAATCCTTTGCCGGTCAGGCCGCCGGAGCCGATGGCAATCATTGACTGGTTAACGTTATAGCCGGCGCCGCGCGGGTCGGCCTTGATGCCGAGCGAAACGAGAATGCGGTTCTGCTGGTGCGGAGCCATGTGGTCAAACACCGCGCTGACCGAAAATGAAAATCCGACCGAGCCGAGCGCAAAGATTGCGCATACAAGGAGCTTCGGCAAATGGTCGCGCAGCGCCATTACGATGAAATAGACCGCCGCCAAGACTATTTCGCCGACAAAAATCCATTTCCACGGCAACTCCCACCCCAGGCTCTGACACAGGAACATGGCGCCCACCGAGACGAGGAAGCAGAGGCCAACGTTGCGCATAACCTCCAGCGAGCGCGCATAGAGCCCGGCCATAGCAGCCGACGTCAGCATTATCAGCAGCGAAACGATGAACTCGCCTTTCAGCATTCCGCCAATCATCGGGTCGGTATACTTAACCGAAACCACGAAGATGACCACCGCCGCAAGGGCCGCCAGCAGAACCATGCCGCTCATTCCCTCGCGATAGAGAACGAAAAACAGCGCCAGATAGGCCAGTGCCGAGCCGGTTTCCTTTTCGCAGATTATGAGCACGATGGGGAGCAGAATCATTCCGATGGCCTTGGCGTAGCTCGCCGGCGATTTCAGCTTGAAGTTATAGGAGTTGAAGAGCTTTGCCAGCGCCAGCGCCGTTGCGCACTTGGCGAACTCGGCCGGCTGCAGCGAAACCGGCCCGAACTTGAGCCACGAGCGCGAGCCTTTGGTGTCGGGCGCAATGATGGCCGTGACGACCAGCAGAATCATCATGCCGACATATAGCGGATAGGCATATGTTTCATATATCCGGTAGTCGCTCAGCAGAATAATCAGCCCGAGCACCAGTCCCAGCCCGATCCAGCGCAGCTGCTTGCCCGAAAACTCGGTGAAAGCGAAAATCGACGCATGGTCGAAGTCATAGCTGGCGGCGTAGATGCTGACCACTCCGGCCAGCACCAGCAGCAGGTATAAAACGACTGTGAACCAGTCGAGCGTGCGAAAGGCCGACGGGTCGCTAAGTTTTCTGTTTGCGGATAACACGGAATTGCTTGGTTGAGGCGTTCAACATGTTTTGCTCTATATATTGCCGCTCGGGGCGAATCTGCCCGGTCAGGTAGCGCTCAATGACCAGCGAGCCGATGGGCACGCCGAAAGTGGCGCCGAAACCGCCGTTTTCAACATAGACGGCAACGGCAATCTGCGGGTCGTCGTAGGGCGCGAAGCCGATAAAGGCCGAGTGGTCCTTGCCGTGGGGGTTCTGGGCAGTGCCCGTTTTGCCGGCCACCTCGATGTCGGGCAGGTTGGCCAGGCGGCATGTGCCGCCGGTAACCGCCATGCGCATACCCTCGGCAACGGCCTCGAACCAGCGGCGGTCAATGTCGGGGCGATGCTCGGCCAGGTACTCGGCGGGCATAACCGTGTCTTGAATCGCCTTGACCGCATGGGGCGTTATGAAGTGGCCGCGATTGGCAATAGTTGCGCAGATGTTGGCCATCTGCAGCGGAGTGGCCAACACCTCGCCCTGGCCGATGCTGACCGACACGATAGTGTTGGCGCTCCAGCGGCCTTCGCCGTAGAATTTGTCGTAGTATTTTGCATTGGGCAGAAAGCCGCGACTTTCGTTCGGCAGGTCAACTCCGAGGCGGTAGCCGTAGCCGAGCTGAACCAGGTGGTTTTTCCAGACTTCGAAAGCGTTGGCCGACGAGCCATATTTCGACCGGCGGTCAATCATGTTCTTGAAGCCCCAGCAGAAAAATGCGTTACACGACGTTTGCAGCGCCGGCTTAACCGGAATCGGCGAGCCGTGGGCGTGGCAGCCAACGCGCAATCCGCCGTTGATATAGCCGCGATAGCAGGGATAGGGCGTGTTCAGGTCAATGATGCCCTCCTGGAGCAGAATCAGGGCCTGCCCGGGCTTGAAGGTCGAGCCGGGCGGATAGGCGCCCATCAGCGCGCGGTCAAACAGCGGGTGGTCAATATTGTCGGGCGACGCCAGCTCAAGGTAGTTCTTGCCGCGTTCGCGTCCGACCAGCAGCGTCGGGTCATAGGTCGGCGACGAAACCATGCAGAGAATCTCGCCGGTTTTCGGCTCGATGGCCACTACGGCGCCAATCTTGTTGACCATCAAGCTCTCGGCAAACTCCTGGAGCTTAATGTCGAGGCTCAGCGTCAGGTTGCGGCCCGAGTGGGGCGCTTCGTCGTAGGCGCCATCCTCGTAGCGCCCCTGGATGCGGCCATAGGCATCGCGCATCAGGATTTCAACGCCCTTGTCGCCGCGCAGATACTTTTCATAGCTGCGCTCAACGCCCAGGTCGCCGATGTAGTCGCCGGGGCGGTAGTAGCCGTCTTCGTCCTTGTCGAGGTCCTTTTGGTTCACCTCGCGGATGTTGCCGAGCACGTTTGCCGCAGCCAGGTAGTTATACTGGCGCAGAATGCGTTTCTGGGTAAAGAACCCGGGGTAGCGATAGAGCTTTTCCTGCAGGCGCCCGTAGTCGCGCGCGGTCAGGTGCGACATGAATCGCTGCGGGGTATAGACGCTGTAGCCCGACGCCTTTTTGATGTCTGCCATGCGCGAGTCGAACTGCTCGCGGGTAATGCCCAGGGTATGGCAGAAGTCCAGAGTGTCGAGCCCCTTGATGTCCTTCGGAATCATCATAACGTCGTAGGCCGGCTGGTTATAAACGACCAGCTCGCCGTTGCGGTCATACATCAGGCCGCGGCTCGGAAACTGAACTTTGCGCAGGAAAGCGTTATTTTCGGCAAAAGTCTTATACTTGTCGTCGGCGACCTGAAGCGAAAATAGCCGAATCAGGTAAATAACAACAATAACGAGAATGAAACCGCCGATAACGTAGCGTCGCTTTTCGAGATTATAGTCTTTTCTCACTGCGGGAGGGGAGAGATAGGCAGTCGGTGGCCATTATCAGCAGCGACGTCAGCAGCGTTGACGCAACGATGCGCATGGCCATTATTGCCGGATGGAAAAAAGTGAATGCCTCGATTGAAAAGAGCAGAATGCAGTAAATGAAGGTCATGGTCGCCGCATAGCGCGCAAAGAGTCCGGGGCCGAGGGTCCGGATTGAAGGAACGGCGTGGGCCAGATCCTCCTCGCGCGGAACGTAGAGCCTCACAATGGTTCTCCGCGCGCCGCCCAGGCAGGTGCAGGCCAGCGCATTAACGCCGGGAGTGTCCTGGAAAATGTCGATAACGAACCCGATCAGAAACGACAGGAAAATGACCTTTGCGGCCGAAAGGTTCAGCGGGAGCTTGATAATGAAGTAGATAAACAAAAAAGCCAGTCCCGCCGAGTAGAGCGCGATATGGTTGAAGATGACCGCCTGGGCCAGAACCAGGGCGATAAACATCAGCGCGAACTGTAGAACCGTTTTCGACACTGCCTGCTGCTGTTAGAAAAGATAGCTCAAACGCAGGGTCCAACCTCGCCAGCGGGCCGAAAAATCGTCGAGCTGGGCGGTTTTCAGGGAGTAGGTAACGCCCCAGGTGTAGCCTGCGGTTATCTGATAGTTGCGGAAGAGCTCAACGCCCAGGCCGCAGGCCAGGGCAACGTCGCCGCCGCTATATTTGAATGCCTTTTGGCCATTTTTCTCCTGGCGGGAGTGGCCGAGCTGAATGTCGAATTCGGGGCCGCCATAAACGATGGGGGCGATTATATTTTCCAGACCCTGCATTTTGGTCCACTTGAAGCGGAGGTGAACGGGAATCTGGAGATTATGGATCATAACGTGCTCGCGACCGAAGCCGTTGAGCTGCCAGATTGGCTTGTCGAGGTTAACGAAGCCGCCGGTCATTGCATAGCCCAGGCCGAAGTCGATACCCAGGCCGAAGCTCGTGAACATGAACTCGCAGTTGAGTGCAGCCGTCGGGTTAACCGACTGTTCAACGCCGACCAGGCCCGACTGGCGGAAATTGAGCGATGAAAAATTGGCGCCAACCTGCGGGCCGTAGCGAAACTGGGCCGAAGCGGTCATTGCAACGGCAAAGGTCAGCAGCGCCGAGATGAAAAGTTTCTTGAACATAAAATTGTAAAGGGGGATGTATCGCCCGTAAATTGAGGATACATCCCCTTTTAGAATGGTTTTAAGCGGTTATCGGATGCTTACTTGTTGCAGCAGGGACGTTTGGTCTTTTTGCCCCAGCCGTAGGTAGCTGCGGAACCGAGTTCTTCCTCGATGCGGAGGAGCTGGTTGTACTTGGCCATACGGTCGGAACGCGAAGCGGAACCGGTTTTGATCTGGCCGGCGTTGGTAGCAACGGCGATGTCGGCGATGGTAGCGTCTTCGGTTTCGCCCGAGCGGTGGGAGATAACTGCGGTGTAGCCGTTGCGCTGAGCCAGTTCAACTGCGCGGAGGGTTTCGGTCAGCGAGCCGATCTGGTTAACCTTAACGAGGATAGAGTTGGCGCAGTGTTCGTCGATGCCGCGCTGCAGGTACTTAACGTTGGTAACGAACAGGTCGTCGCCAACGAGCTGGCAGCGGTCGCCGATGAGCTTGGTGAGCTCTGCCCAGCCTTCCCAGTCGTTTTCGGCCATGCCGTCTTCGATGGAGTCGATGGGGTATTTGGTGATGAGCTCTTCGAGGTAGGCAGCCTGTTCTTTGGGGGTGCGCTTAACGCCGTTGGGCTCCTTAACGGTGCCGTCTTTCAGCTGGTGGTAGTCATAAACGCCGTCAACGAAGAATTCCGAAGAAGCGCAGTCCAGACCGATGGTAACGTCGCAACCGGGCTTGTAGCCGGCCTTTTCGATAGCTTGCATGATAACGTTGAGGGCATCTTCGGTGCCGTCGAGAGCGGGAGCGAAGCCGCCTTCGTCGCCAACGGCGGTCGACAGGCCGCGTTCGTGGAGAACTTTCTTCAGGTTATGGAACACTTCGGTGCCCATGCGGATACCTTCGTGGAACGAGGTAGCGCCGATGGGGCGAATCATGAATTCCTGGAAGCAGATGGGAGCGTCGGAGTGAGCGCCGCCGTTGATGATGTTCATCATCGGAACGGGCAGAGCGTAGCTGTTGCAGCCGCCGATGTATTTGTAGAGGGGCATGTCGAGATATTCGGCAGCAGCTTTGGCAACTGCGAGCGAAACGCCGAGAATGGCGTTGGCGCCGAGGTTCGACTTGGTTTCGGTGCCGTCGAGGGCAAGCATTTTTTCGTCGATTGCAATCTGGTCGAGGGCGCTCATGCCTTTGAGGGCTTCAGCGATGGGGCCGTTAACGTTGGCAACAGCCTTGAGGACGCCCTTGCCCATGTAGCGGCTCTTGTCGCCGTCGCGGAGTTCGAGAGCTTCGTTTTCGCCGGTCGATGCGCCGGAGGGAACGGAAGCGCGGCCACGAACGCCGGATTCAAGGATAACGTCTACTTCAACAGTAGGATTGCCGCGGCTGTCGAGCACTTCGCGACCAATGATTTTTTCAATCTTCATAGTTAAAAAAACAGGTTATGATTTGATGGGTTAGTTATTGTTGTGGTTTATCAACGTGCAAAGATAGCGATTTCCCCGAAATTCTCAAAGTTAAAAATCAAAAAATTGGTTTAATTGATGATATACCGTGTAGAAAATGCTTGAATCAGTACAGGAAACCGAAGAGCCATAGGGGGATTTTGTTGTTTGGAAACAACATTTTTTGCGAAAAATGCTCTTTGGAGAGAGCATTTTTAGAGAATCAGGTCGCGGAAGAGGCGGTTGAAGGTGGCGTTGAGGGCGTCGGCGGGGTCGGCGCCGGGGTCGTCGGCGGGGGGAATGAGGCCGGGATGGGGGCGCGAGGTTTGGATAACGCAGCTCTTAACGGCTGAGAACCAGCGGAAGCGCTCTTCCACCGGGTTATCGGCCAGCGCCGACGAGTCGGCGGCAAACATTGCGAGCTGGCGGTCGAGAGCATCGAGGTCAACGGCGGGGTCGAACGCTGCAAGCCGCTGCCGATTCAGGTCAAAGGCGGAGCGGAACCAGCGGCGGCGCTTACACATCATCAGCAGCCCGACGTTGATAAATTCCTCGCGCTCAATGCGCGGCACATAGCGCACAACGGCGTATTCAAACAGTAAGGCGTTTTCGTTCATCTATTGCCCGGTTAACGAAGATTGATGAGTTTTTCAGGCGCTCGGTCAGGAAGCGGCGATAGACCTCGCGCTTTTCGGCGGGAGTTTCGGGGTCGCCCTCGGCCTGGAGCCAGGAGTCGGGAATGAGGTCAACGATGCGGCTGAGCGTTCGGGGCGTAATGGCCTGGCGCATCAGCTTGTCGGCCTCAGCCAGCTGCGAGGCGTAGGGGAGCAGGGCGTGGTTTCGGATGAAGGGGAAGGGGTCGAGCGGCGCGTCGTCGAGGTTGCGCCAGGAGTGGTGGAAGTGCAGTGAGGCGCCGTGGTCAATCAGCCAGAGTTCGCCGTGCCAGATGAGCATGTTGGTGTTGGTGCGCATCCGGTCGATGTTTGTCAGAAAGGCGTCGAGCCAAACGATTTTCGACGCCGTCAGCGGGTCAACGTGGTTGACCGACGGGTCCATGGTCATTGCGCGGTCGAGGAAATGGAGGCCGAGGTTGAGGCCCTCGCTGGCGCGCAGAAGGTCTTGCACCTCTTCGTCGGGCTCGGTGATTCCGAAGCGGCTGTCGAGGTTAAGAAACACCAGCTCCGGCACTCGGAAGCCGAGCGATTTGGCAACGAGGCCGCCAACCAGCTCGGCAATCAGGGCCTTGGAGCCGTGGCCTCCGCCGCGGAATTTAACAACGTAGCGAAACTCGTCGTCGGCCTCGGCCAGCGCCGGCAGCGAGCCGCCTTCGCGCATCGGAAGAATATATCGGGTGAGTTCCTGGGTTCTGAGTTCCATGATATGCTTGGGGGGGTCAGCGGAGTTTGCGGATCAGGGCGGCAAGGGCGTAGATTGCAACCTGGAGGGCAACAATCAGGGCCGAGGCGGGAACGTTAACGGCGGTTGCCAGCAGCAGGCCGCCCAGCGAGCCGGCGGCACTGACGCCGACTGCGACGGGAATCATTGAGCGCAGGCGCCGGGTAAAGAGCTCGGCGGTCAGCGGCGGCAGCGAGAGCATCGATATCAGCAGCATCATGCCGACGCAGCGAATCATCAACACTATGCCAACGGCGACAAACAGCGTCATCAAACCGTTCCACGCCCAGGCGCGCACGCCGATAACGCTCATGAAGTCCGGGTCGAACGCGCAGGCCTGGATGCGCCTGAAAAAGCAGCCGACAATCAAAATCAGCGCCGCGGTGAAGGCCGCGAGCAGCCATAGGTCGGCTGCGGTGATAGTCAGAATGTTGCCAAACAGAAAGGCGTTAAGCTCGGGGACGGCCCCTGGGGTCAGGAACACGAAAGTGACGCCGATGGCCATTCCGGCAGCCCACACTACGGCGATGGCCGAGTCTTCGCGAACGCGCCCGCGCGAGCCGAGCAGCTGAACGCCCAGCGCCGAGCCGACCGCAAAGACCGTTGCCATTGCAATCGGCGGCCAGCCGAGAAAATAGCCCAGCCCCAGGCCGCCGAAGCAGGCGTGGGTAATGCCGCCGGAAATCGAAACCAGCCGCCGGGTAACTATGTAGCTGCCCAGAATGCCGCCGGCGATGCTGAGAATGGCAATGCCCAGCAGGGCGTTGCGGAAAAATGCGTAGTCGAGCAGCTCAAGCATCGGCAGCGTCGGGCTGAGCGGGTTCTTCAACGGTGAAGCCGGCGGCGCGCAGGTGGTTCCAGAACTGCGGGTAGGATTTCGTAACAACCTGGGCGTCGTTGATCTGCAGGCCGGGATAGAAAAGGGCGGCCGGGGCGAAAGCCATTGCCATGCGGTGGTCGTCGTAGGTCTCGATCGGCTCGATTTCCTCGCCCGGTTCGAAGCGGGCGCCGAGCCAAACGAGGGTTCCCGGCTCGGAGGCGTCAGTTATGAAGCCGAGCTTCGACAGCTCCATCTGCAGGGCGGCAATGCGGTCGGTTTCCTTGATTCGCAGGCTTTCCAGGCCGCTGAACCGGAAGGGGAGCGACAGCAGGCAGCAGCTGACCGCCAGCGTCTGCGCCAGGTCGGGATTATTCGAAAAGTCAACGTTGAGCTGCGAGCCGGCGTCGGGGGTCAGCTCCAGCTCCAGGTCGCCGTCGGGCAAAAAGGTCTGCTTCAGGCCGGTGACCTCAAACAGGCGCCCCACGGCCGAATCGCCCTGAAGCGAATCGCGGCGCAGTCCGCGCAAGCGGACCGGCTCGGCGGCGATGGCGGCGATTTCGAACCAGTAGGAGGCGGCGCTCCAGTCGGCTTCGACGGGCGGAAGCGTTGGCTGATACTCGGCGTAGGGCACCGAGATGACACCCGTGTCTTCGTTGAACTGCGCGTCGACTCCGGCCCGGCGCATTAGCTCCAGGGTCATCTGGATGTAGGGGAGCGAGATGATGCGTCCCTCCAGGCGCAGTGTCAGGCCGTTCTGCATCGTTGGGCCAACCATCAGCAGAGCCGAAACGAACTGCGAGCTGACCGAGGCATCGAGGCTGACGCTCCCCCCCTCGAGCATGCGGCCGCGGATGAGCAGCGGCGGAAAACCGTCGGCCGACAGATAGTCAATGTCGGCACCGAGCGCGCGCAGGGCATCGACCAGCGGCGCGATGGGGCGTTGGCGCATGCGGGCGGACCCGTCGAGGGTGATTTCGCAGCCGGGGCGGGTTGCGAAATAGGCAGTCAGGAAGCGCATTGCCGTGCCGGCGGCGCCGATGTTGACCGTAGCGCGGCCGGCGGCGTGGAGCCCCGACAGCAGGGCGTCCGTGTCGTCGCAGTCGGCAACCGCCTCGGGGAGCTTGCCTCCGGGGGTCAGGGCGGCGATTATCAGCTGGCGGTTCGATTCGCTTTTGCTCAGCGGCAGTTTCACCGGGGTTTCCGTCAGCTGTTCGGGAGGAGTTATTATGAAATTCATGGGGTTTTAGAAAGAAGCGAGCCTCAACCTCCGGCTATTGGGAAGTTGAGGCTCTGCAAATTCGGAATTTTGCCGTAATTATTCGGCGTATTTTTTGAAGATGACGGTTGCGTTGTGGCCACCGAAGCCGAACACGTTGCTCAGCGCAGCGTTGACTTCGCGTTCCTGAGCCTTGTTGAAAGTCAGGTTCAGACCTTCGGGCAGGTTGGGGTCAACGTCGTCGTCGGCGTGGTTAATGGTGGGGGGAACAATGTTGTTCTCAACGGCCTTGATGGAGAAGATGGCTTCCAGGGCGCCGGTTGCGCCGAGCAGGTGGCCGGTCATTGACTTGGTCGAGGAAACGTTGAGTTTCTTTGCGTGGTCGCCAAACACGCCAACGATTGCCTTCAGCTCCGAAACGTCGCCAACGGGGGTCGAGGTGCCGTGGGCATTGATGTAGTCAATGTCTTCGGGCTTCATTTCGGCGTCCTCGAGGGCGTTGCGCATCGAAAGCATTGCGCCGAGGCCTTCGGGGTGGGTTGCGGTGATATGGTGAGCGTCGGCGCTCATGCCGCCGCCAACGATTTCGGCATAGATTTTGGCGCCGCGGGCTTTAGCGTGTTCAAGCTCTTCGAGAACGAGAACTGCGGAGCCTTCGCCCATAACGAAGCCGTCGCGCGAGGCGGAGAAGGGACGCGAAGCGCCCTGGGGGTCGTCGTTGCGGGTCGAAAGGGCGTGCATTGCGTTGAAGCCGCCAACGCCGGCAGGGAAAATTGCGGCTTCGGCGCCGCCGGTAACTATAGCGTCAGCCTTTCCGAGGCGGATAAGGTTGAAGGCGTCGATGATAGCGTTGTTCGACGAAGCGCAGGCGCTGACGGTGCCGTAGTTGGGGCCGTGGAAGCCATACTGCATCGAAATGTGGCCGGAAGCGATGTCGGCAATCATCTTGGGAATGAAGAAGGGGTTATATTTCGGACCCTGTTCTTCGCCGTGGAGGGCATAGTAGCCGGCTTCTTCCTCAAAGGTGTGGAGGCCGCCGATGCCTGCGGCAACGATTACGCCAACGCGGTTGTTGTCAATGCCTTCTTCGTTGAGCTTGGCATCTTCAACGGCCTGCTGGGCAGCGCCCATTGCATATTGAGCATAGAGGTCGAGCTGGCGGGCTTTCTTGCGGTCAATGCCATAGTCAGCTGCATTGAAGTCCTTGACTTCGCAGGCAAACTGGGTTTTGAATTTCGAGGCGTCGAAATGGGTGATGGGGCCGGCGCCGCTTTTGCCGGCAACGGCGTTGTTCCAGGTGGTTTCTACGTCATTGCCCAGGGGGGTGATAGCGCCGAGGCCGGTGACTACAACTCTCTTTAGTTCCATTCGTTAATTTGCTATAGTATTCGGGGAAAAATGGGGTGAGGAGAAAGGCGAGGTTTGGGTTAACGAATTAGCCCTGAACCTTTTCGATGTAAGCGATAGCGTCGCCTACGGTCTGGATGGTGTTTGCTTCTTCTTCGGGAATGGAGATGTTGAATTCCTTTTCGAGGGCCATGATGAGCTCAACGGTGTCGAGGCTGTCAGCGCCGAGGTCGGTGGTGAAAGAAGCGGTGGGGGTTACTTCGTTTTCGTCAACAGCGAGCTGGTCAACGATGATTGCTTTTACGCGATCTGCAATTTCAGACATAGTTGTAAAATCTTAAATGGTTGGATAATTTGCTTAATATCGGGTGCAAAGTAACGAAATTTCCGCGATATATGAAAGTTTTTTGCTAAAAAAGTGCGTTTTCGAGCGTCTGCGTGGGCTTTTTCGGTCGGTTGGAGTTATTGATTCTGAGCGAGAAAGGCGAGGTTTCGCAGCATCTGGGGCAGGCGCAGGCGGTTGAGGGCGGAGTGGCGGAAAAGTTTGCGGTAGCGGCTCGGAGTGAGTTCGGCGATGTCGGCGAGGGTCAGCGAGGCAAATTCCGCCGAGGGGTGGAAGTCGGCGATCGGGGTGGGGCCGACGGAGCGGTTGTGGGGGCAGACGCGCTGGCAAATGTCGCATCCGGCCAGCGTGTGGACCGGGCCCGTCAGGTCGCCGCGGTGCTCGATAGTCAGATAGCTCTCGCAGCTGCGCGCGTCGAGTCCGCGGCCTTCGGCGTCGAGGCAGCGCCCCGGACAGGCATCGATGCAGCGGCGGCAGTCGCCGCAGGGGTCGGGTAGCGGCGCTTTCGGCTCGAAGTCGAACCGCTCGGTCGACAGAATGAAGCCGAGAAAGCAATATGAGCCCAGACCAGGAACTATCAGCTGATTGTTGCGGCCAATGGCGCCCAGGCCGGCGCGGGCGGCCCAGTAGCGTTCGCGCAGCGGCGCCGAGTCAACGCAGATGCGCCAACTGCCGGGGAGCGTTTCGGCGACTTCGGTCAGTCGCCGGCGAATGACTTCGTGGTAGTCCAGGCCGCGCGCATAGAGCCCCACGGGGAGCCCGACGGATTCATTGGTGAAGTAGGGAAAGGCAACGGCAATGAGCGTTTGGGCGCCTTCGAGCAGCAGGCGCGGGTCGCGGCGCAGCTCGGAGTGGTTCTCCATGTAGGCCATCGAGGCGTGGCGTCCGTCGGCCAGCCACCGGCTGAACTGCTCGTTGGCTTCGGCGCTGACGGGCCGGTCGAGGCTGCATGCCGCCCAGGGCAGCTCAAGTTGGGAGAGGCAGGAGTTCAAATCCATTGTCGAGAAGCCATTTGATGGCGTCGGGGAGTGCCGGCAGGGTGTTGTGGCTCGATTTGAGCGAATCGTGGAAAACTATGATGGAGCCGTTGCGCGTGAAGCGGCGAACGTTGTCGACCACCTCTTCGGGCGACATGTAGACCGCATAGTCGCGCGTAACAACGTCATACATTATCAGGTTATAGTGCCTGCGGATTACCCGGCTCTGGCTCCAGCGCAGCAGTCCGTGGGGCGGGCGAAAGAGCGAGGTGTTCAGCAGGTGGTCGGCCTCCTGAACGTCGCGCAGGTAGCGGCGCGGCATGGTTTTGCGCCCCTGCAGGTGGTGCATCGTGTGGTTGCCGATGGTGTGGCCGCGGCGGCGCACTTCCTCGACCAGCTCGGGGTGGCGCCGGGCGTTGTCGCCCACCATGAAAAACGTTGCCTTAACGCCGAAGCGGTCGAGGATGTCGAGAATCCGGGGGGTGACTTCGGGAATCGGGCCGTCGTCGAACGTTAGATACGCAACCTTGCGACCGCGGCGCTTGATGCGCCAAACGGCCTCAGGGAAGAGTATGCGGTAGAATAGCGGCGGCTGAACAACGAACCGCTTCAGCGACCAGGGGTTCACGAGTTAGTTTCAACGGTGTTGTAGAAGTTGATCAGGTCAACGCCGACTTCGGGACTCAGCGCGCGCAGGAAATCCTGGACTTGCTCAACGCCGAAGCTGCCGGCGTAGTTGCCGATGAGCGACGACAGGTAGGAGTAGGGACCCTGGCGGGTGACAATCTGATTCACTGCGCGGTCGGTTGTGCTCAGCGAGCTGTATTGGTTGCGGTTGAGCGAGCGCAGATAGGGAATGTAGGCGGCGTAGCGGCGGATTTCGTCCTCATAGATTTGGCGCGCCTTTTCGCGTGCATCTTCCGAGCCGGTGGCCTCGGCCAGGGCGAAGAACAGATCGGCAACGCTGCCTCCCGCCTGGAAGCTGTAGGGGGCGTTCTTGGTCGGGAGCTTTTCAACCATCAGGTTCATCAGTTGCAGCGCGCGGTCGTAGTCGCCGGCGGCATACATTGACTCAACGGCCTCGATGATGGCATAGCGGGTCGAGGCGACCATGCGCGCAACCGTTTCGTCGAGATAAACGTCGGAGCCGTTTTCGGCGTCGAGTCCGCCCCAGCGGAACTTCTCGGTGATGTTCTCGAAGGCGCGGTCGTTGGCGGCCTTATAGAGGGCGTTGGAGCGCTTGGGCAGAATCTGATGGGCCATGCCGGTCAGATACATGTAGGGCTGCAGGCCCAGCGAGTAAACGTCGGGAACGGTGTTGGCAATGTAGACCGGGCGGCTCCAGCCGTCGGCGGCGCTTGATGCGAGAATGTCGAGGGTCAGCATGTCGCTCTGGGTCAATACCGTCTGGTGGTTCTTGGCTTCGAGCGCCTCGGGCAGGTTGATGACGATGGGTTCGTGGCCCTTGGTCGAGTCGCCGGGAATCACGAGGGTTCCGGCCTCGATAATCGGGTAGGAAACGCGCATGCGGCGGCCATATTCGTCGGGCACGTCGCTATAGTAGCGCTCCAGGAAGTCGAGAACGGTCGTGGTCATTGAGTCGCGCGGCATAACGTAGCCTGTCTGGCGGCGGCCCTGGCCGTAGACGCTCTTGGTCGCGAGCATCGGTGCGGGCGCGGCATCGTAGGCCGGCAGCTGGTGCTGGGCGGCATACCAGTCGGTTGTCAGGTAGCTGAGGTTAATGACGCGAACGTCGCGGCGATGGCCTTCGACCTCTTGGGCGTACCAGAGGGGGAAGGTGTCGTTGTCGCCGTTGGTGAAGATAATGGCGTTCGGCTCGAGCGAGCTGAGGTAGTTCATGCCGAAGTCGCGGGCGGTGAAGCGGCCCGAGCGGTCGTGGTCGTCCCAGGTCTGCGAAACCATCTGGGCGGGCACGATCAGTCCGAGAACCGTTGCTGCGACGGCGGCAATCATCGACGGCTTTTTGCTCTTGAGCAGCTTGTCGATGCCGGCGGCGAGAGCGCCGACGCCGAGGCCGATCCAGATTGCGAACGCATAGAACGAGCCGGCATAGGCATAGTCGCGTTCACGCGGCTGGCCGGGCGTCTGGTTCAGGTAGAGAACGATGGCTATGCCGGTCATGAAGAAGAGGAAGAAGATTACCCAGAACTGGCGAATGCCCTCTTCGTCTTTCATCGACTGCCAGATCAGGCCGATGAGGCCGAGCAGCAGCGGAAGCATGTAGAACACGTTGTGGCCCTTGTTGGCCGAGCCGAACTCGGCGGGGAGCAGCGACTGGTCGCCCAGGCGGGGATTGTCGATGAACGGCAGCCCCGAAATCCAGTTGCCGCGGTTAACCTCGCCGTTGCCCTGAAGGTCGTTCTGGCGGCCGGCGAAGTTCCACATGAAGTAGCGGAAATACATGTGGACCAGCTGGTAGTTGACGAAATAGCTGAGATTCTGGGCAAAGGTCGGTTTGCGAACCGGATTGCGCACCGGCGAACCCTTAACGGTTTCGGCCATGACTACGGGCATGTCGGCCTCGCTGAAACCGGCCCATTCCATATAGTCGTTGCGATGGTCGGCGGCATACATGCGCGGGAAGAGCATGTTCAGGTCGGGCGAGTATTCATAGCGGGTACGGGTCAGGACGCGGTCGTAGTGGTCGGGGCCGTCAACGGCCTTGGCATAGCCATATTCGTCGTTGGCAACGGCGGTGCCGTCGGAGGTGCGGAGCACTTCGGACTGGAAGGTGGTTCCGTAGAGCAGCGGCGATTCGCCATATTGCTCGCGGTTGAGATAGGAGCTGAGGGAGAACACGTTGTCGGGCGCGTTCTGGTTAATCGGGGTTTCGGCGGCGGAGCGGATGAGCAGCAGCGCATAGCTCGAGTAGCCGATGAAGATAACCAGGATGCTGAGCGTCGTCAGGTTCAGAGCGCGAACGGGGAGCTTCTTAACCCACCAGAGCCAGCAAACCAGGGCGGCGACGATAACAACGGGAATCAGCAGCGACGAGCCGATGAAGGGAATGCCGCTGGCGATAATCGACAGGATGAAGCTGACCTTGATGCGCAGGGCCGACTTCTGGCGATAGAGTTCGCTGATGGTCCAGATGAAGATGGCGAAGGTCAGGAACGTGTAGACCAACACGCCGGAGTTATAGCTCAGACCCAGGGTGTTGACAAAGAACAGCTCCGAGTACTGGGCCACTTCAACGAAGCCGGGCACCAGGCCGTAGAGAATCGTTGCGACGATAACGAAGCTGACCAGCAGCGCGGCGCATGAGCCCTTGGCCGTCGGGTTGGCGAACTTGCGGTAGTAGAAAACCAGAACGATGGCCGGAATGCAGAGCAGGTTCAGCAGGTGAACGGCGATGCTGACGCCGATAACGTAGGCAATCAGAATGAGATAGCGGTCGGAGTGGGGCAGGTCGGCGCGACTTTCCCATTTCAGAATCAGCCAGAACACCAGCGCGGTGCAGAACGATGAGAACGCATAAACCTCACCCTCGACGGCGGAATACCAGAACGTGTCGCTCCAGGCGTAGGCCAGGGCGCCGACCATTGCCGAGCCGAAAATAACCACCCATTGGGCCGCCGGAAGCTCTTCAACCGGCTTGTAGCCGCCGAGCAGGCGGCGCATCAGGTGGGAAATCGTCCAGAAGAGCAACAGGATAGTTCCGGCGCTGAGCAGCGCGTTCATCGAGTTGACGGCAACGGCCGCCATGCCCGGTTCGCCGCCGGTGAAGTTAACGAAGAAGCGGGCGGCGAGCATGAAAATCGGGTTGCCCGGCGGGTGGCCAACTTCGAGTTTGAAGCCTTGGGCAATAAATTCGGGGCAGTCCCAGAATGAGGCTGTCGGCTCAATAGTGAGCAGATAGGTCGCGGCGGCAATCACGAAGCAGAGCCAGCCGAGGCAGTTGTTGATAAGGTTATAGCGTTTCACCTTTTTGATTGAGTGGATTGATTATTTCACGAGGAATTTCCGACCGTTGCGAACGTAGATGCCTCCCTTGGCGGGGTTGGCAACGCGGCGGCCCTGGAGGTCATAGGTCGTTTCCGATTCGTCGGCGTCGACGCTGATGGAGTTGATGGCGTCGTTGTCGGACGTGGATTTCAGGCGGAACACGAACGAGTCGTTGCGGCTTTGCGAGCCTTTGGTGATTTTGCCGTCCGAGCCGATGGTCCAGTACTGGGTGCCGGCGCTTCCGGCGTTGCGGATGGCGAGTTTGCCGTCCTTGAGCAGGATTTCATAGGTGTTCCATTCAACGTAGAAGGGATTGGTACCGATAACGCCGAGCTCGTTGATATAGCGGGTGCCCTGCTTGATTGAGATGCGGCCGCTGGATTCAACGGCGAGGGTCCACTTGAAGGTCGAGGCGGGGTTTTCGGGGAGGGTTACGAAGGTCAGCTCGTTTGTCGACGAGTTGCGGTTCAGCGCCTTGCCCTCTTCGTTGAGAATATAGTATTCGCCCGGTTCGAAACCTTTGGGGTCGGGGTTAACGGTTTCGTTGGCCGAAACGATCTGGAACTTGAAGTTGTCGAGGTTCCAGGCCGTTGAGGTACCCTGGGTGAACTTGTCGGAGCTGTTGACGGTCCAGTACTTGGTTCCGCCGCGTTCGGCGTTTTGGATTGCATAGAGTTCGCCCAGAGGGGTGATTTCATAGGTGTTCCAGTCGTCGGAGTAGCGGTCGGAGGCGAAATTCATGATTTCGTTGACGTAGCGGTTGTCGTGGACCGAGCGCAGGGCGTAGCGGCCCTTGGTCGGAATATATTCCAGGCGCCACGACTGGCGGGCGGGGTTGATGTTGTCGATAGCGGCGAGGAACTGGGGCTGGGCGGGCGAGTTGGCTGCGGCGCCGGTTCCGTTGCTGAGATACTTGCCGTTATAGAGAATATAATATGTGCCGGTTTCGAGCACTCGGAAGGGGAACAGGTCGGCCGGATAGTCGTAGCCGCCATCCTTGAACTGCTGAATCAGGGTTTCAACGGCGTCGCTCATCCAGCCGCGAACGTATTCCGGGGCGGATTTCGGCAGGTAGTTGCGAACCGGCCAGCCTTCGCGGCTCAGGTGGTGGTCGGCGGAGTCGGTCAGCTGCATGTAGTCAACGTAGGCTGCGAGGAAGGCGTCGCCGTTCTTGGCCTGCAGGGCCGAGAACATGTCGTCGACCAGCTGGCCGCGTTCGCCCTGCATTCTGTAGACCTCGATCCACTCCTTGATTTCCTGAACCATGCGGTGGTCGGTCAGGCCGAGGAGCTCGTCGGCCGTGGCAACCTGATTGTCGAAATAGGCGCGATAGGCAGCCGCGTTGTTGGCGTTGATGGTTTTGTCGGCGTCGATCAGGGCCTTGAACTCAGGGGTTTCGTGCCATTTAACAACGAGGCCGTGGGTACACTGCGGATAGTAGAAGTTGCTCTGGCAGTAGGTTCGGAACGCGTCGGTATTGTCGGGGAAGAGATAGCTCAGGGCCTTTTCCCAGTTGGCGTCGGCGTTGTAGGCGGTGGGGTTCCAGGTGAAGTCGCCGATGCCGTAGAGGGCAACTTTCGATGCTTCGTAGTATTCCATCGGGTTCGAGCAGAAAGCCTGGATTTTCGAGGGAATCTGTGCGTCGGGCGCTTCGTAGGGCGACATGAGCAGCGGGCCGCCTTCGTAGCCATAGTCGTTGACCGGGTAGTTGAGCCAGATGTAGGGCTTGCGGCCGGTTTTGTTGGTAAACCAGTCGGCTGCGGAATTCTGGTTCATGTCAACCACTCCGGCGCCGGTCCACATAATCTGGATGTCGCTGTCGAGGCCTGCGCCGAGCTTGGGCAGGTACTGGCTGCTGGTGTTCTGGCCGCCGGCAAAGCTGATGCAATATTCGGTCGGGCAAACAATCAGCGGAGCGACGTCGGGCTTGGCCTTCACGATTTCCTTGTTGATGAAGTTCAGATAGGCAATCTGGGCGTCAACCTTCTCGCCGCCGATGTCGTCGAAGAAAACGCCGAACTGGCGGATGCCCAGGTCATACATTTTCAGGAACTTCTGTTTGGCTTTTTCCATGTTGTCGCCCTCAATGGCGTTTCCGGGGTGGATGGACCAAACGAAGTGAACCTTATGTTTCAGGCCTTCGGTTGCCAGCTGCTGCAGCTCGGCGGCCTTGTCGGCCGGATAGGCTTCGGCCCAGTTCGATTTATGGTAGGGGTCGTTCTTGGGGCCGTAGATGAACACGTTCATTTTGTTATGGTCAAAGAACTCAAACATGTCCATGCAGTCCTCCTGGCTCCAGGGGTTGCCATAGTAGCCTTCGATAACGCCGCGGTCGGCAATCGTTGGCCAGTCAAGCACTTCGCAGGCGCTGACCTGGGGCTGCGAGGCCAGCTGCAGGAAGGACTGAACGCCATAGTAGGTGCCTTCGTTGTCGGCGCCGGCGATAACTACGCGGTTGGCGTCGACGGTCAGGTAGTAGCCCTGCTCGTTGGCGGGAATCTTGTCGGCAAAGGCGCTGACGGCGTCGTCGCCCTTTTCGCCGATGATGATTTCAATCGTGCCGGAGTCGGAAACGGGGAGTTTCGCGCGCAGGGCGGCAACGGCGTCGGCATCGGCCGCGTCGGCGCCGGTGAGGCGATATGTTGCCGAAGCGGAGGCAAAGGCCGTTCCGTTGTCGGTCACGCTCTGGGGGTTAGGAAAGATTTCGGCGGCATATGCGCTTGCGGAGAGGAGCAGCGCGCCGGCCAGGATGATTGGTTTCATATGATTCAGGTAAGGAAATGATTAATTTGCGGGTTGATTGCTGACTTCGCGGATGTCGAAAATGAACTGCGGCTGTCCGAAGCGGCATTTCAGCTCGTTGCCCTCCACGCCCCAGAAGGAGTTGCCGCCGTTGCCGGCGTTGCGGATGGCATATTTGCCGTTTTCGCCGCGCAGAATGATGTAGGTGTTCCAGTCGGGCGAGTAGGGGTTAACGCCGAATCGGCCCACTTCGTTGATGTAGCGTTCGTCTTTTGAGTTGCGGATTTCGTAGCGCTCGGTCGTGGGGTTCAGCGTCAGGTGCCATTCCTGGCGGTTGGGGTTGATGTCGTCGACGCTGTCCTGGAACACTGGTGCGCCACCCTGCTCGCCGGCGTTGGGGTTACCCAGCAGGCGGCCTTCGTGGCAAATGTAGTAGGTTCCGTTTTCAACCACCGGGCGCGGGAACAGGTCTGCCGGATAGTCGGCGCCGCTTTGGCGGAACTTCTCGACCAGGCCGGCCAGGGCCGTTTTCTGCCAGGGGGCAACGTGGAGAGTGCCGGTTTGAACGCGCACGCTCTGAATCGAGCCTTCGAAGCCGCGCGAGGTGTTGTTCTGATACTTTTGGTTTTCATCCTGCCAGCGCTTGTAGGCGTCGATAAACGGCGCCGCCAGGTCGGCCTCCAGGGCTTCGGCCATGTCGCAGATGTTCAGGCCCATTTGAGCCTGCAGGCGCATTGCGACGAGCCATTCCTTCACCTCGCTCAGCAGCGGGTCGCTGCCGTCGGCCAGCGGCATCAGCTCGTTGGCCGCGTCGAGGTTGGCGCGGAAATATTCGCGGTAGGCCTCGATGGCATCGGGGTCGCTCAGGTCCGTATATTTTTCGCAGAGAGCCTTAAACTCGGGCGTTTCGCCATAGAAGCGGAGCTTATGGACGCTCGGCGCAACGTCAACATTGTTGAGACAGAAGCGGCGGAAGGCGTCAACATGGTCGGGCATCAGCTCGCGCAGCGAGGCCTCCCACGATTCATCGGCGTTGAACGCCTCGGGGTTGCGGGCAAAGTCGGCCAGCGAGGCCAGGGCGACTTTCGATGCCTCGGCATATTGCATCGGGTTGGAGCAGAAGGCCGTTACCTTGTTGGCGATGGCGGGATCGTTGCCAACGACCGGGCCCATCAGCAGGTTGTGCTGGCCGTAGTCGTTGACCGGATAGTTGAGCCAGATAAACGGCTTGCGGCCGGTTTTGTCGATGAACCACTGGCAGTCGGCGTCGTCGATCATGTCGCAGACGGTTGCGCCGGTCCACATGATTGCGATGTCGGGATTCAGTCCCGTGCCCATCTTGGTCAGATAGTCGCCGCCGCTCCAGGCCTGGTTATACTGAGTCGGGCAAACGATGAGCGAGCCGGTTCCGGGGTGGGTCTTAACGAACTCGCGGTCAAGGAAATTCAGGTAGTCAATCTGGGAGTCAACGCTTTTTGCGGAAATGTCGTCGAAGAAAATCGAGAAGTTGCGGACGCCCAGGTCATACATCTGCTGGAACTTGGCCAGCGCCTTGGCGCGGTCGGCCTCGCTTTCGATTGCGTTGCTCGGGTGCATGGCCCAGACGAACTTGACCTTGTTGGCGGCGGCGCGCTGAACCAGCTCGGCCATCTGCGCGGCCTTTTCGGCGGGATAGGGTTCGAACCAGCGGCTGTGGTGATACGGGTCATCTTTCGGGCCATAGATATAGATGTTCATGCCGTGGCGGCCATAGAAATCAAACTGGCTCAGGCGGTTGGCGTGGCTCCAGGGGTTGCCGTAGAAGCCCTCGATAACGCCGCGCAGGGGAATTACGGGGGTAACGGCCGTGTCGACCGCTGCCTGCGGATTTTTCAGAAATTCCTGAACGCCATAGAACGTTCCGGCCTCGTCGCGGCCCGCGATAACGACTTTTTTGGGCCCTACGCTCAGATAGAAACTCTCGGCGCCCTCGGGAATGAGCGACGCATATTTCTTGACGGCCTTGTCGCCGGCCTCGCCGATAATGATTTCGACCGGCGCCTTGGAGGCAACGGAAATTGATTCGCGGAGCAGGTTAACTGCGTCGGCATCAGCGGTTTTGTCGCCAACGAGCTTGTAGGTCGGAGTCTGCGCCGAAGCGCTTGCGGCCAGAACGATAGCCAGCGTGAGTGATTGGAATTTCATTGTGTTATCAGGTGATTAATCGCACAAAGTTAAGAAAATTTTCTGTTTTTACCAACAGCTGAACTTTTTTCGGCCCCCGGCGTTCTTAAAGTATAGAAAATGATAAGTCTCTCTACTACTACTCTACACCGTGACCGGGTCGGCCGGGGAAACTGAAGTTTCAAGGGGCTGCGACCAAGCACCCCGGACGCGTCTGAAACCGACGCGCCCGCCGACCGGAGAAAAGGAATACCCTAATATATCAACCACAAAAATTCACCATCTATCTACCTATCAATTATAGCCGGCGCCCCCTGAGCGGGGCGCTTTTTGCGTTATAGGCGCAGAGTGAACCCGCCCAGGGCCGTGAAGCCGGGCATCGGGTAGCCGCGGTTAATGACGTAGCGGGCGTCGGTTATGTTTTCCAGGCGGGTGAAAACGCTGACGTAGCGACATATTTCCCAGGTAATCTTCATGTTGAGCAGGGCATAGTTCTGGCGCTCAATGCCGTCGGAAACGTAGAGCCCGGCAATGCCCTTGAGGTCGGCGCCGATTTGCAGGCACTTGAGCGGCGTCCAGTCCGCGCCGAAGTAATATTGCTGTTCGGGGGCGCCGGTCAGGTCGCTGAGCGAGGTGTGGAGGTAGCTGTAGGTGAAGTAGAACGTCAGCTGCTCCAGCGGGTGGCTGCGGGCGGTGAGTTCCAGGCCCTTGTTAACGAAGCGGCCTGTGTTCTGGTTCTTTTGGTCGAGGGTCTGGATCAGGTTCGTGCCCTTGGAAAAGTAGCCGGTGAGCTCGAGCGAAATGTAGCGCGAAAAATGCTTGCCCACGGCGAGCTCATAGTTCATCATCCGCTCCGGGTCGAGGTCGGGATTGGCCATGCGGTAGAGATAAAGCTCGCGGAACGACGGATTGCGATAGCCCATCGCCAGGTTGCCTTTGACCGTCAGCCCAAGTCCGGGATTGACCGAGAAGCCGAACTGCGGAACCCATTGCGTGTGAAACATGTTGCTGTTGGCCATGCGCAGGCCGGCGTTGAGGCTCAGGCGGTGGTCAAACAGCTGCTGGCCAACGGTCAGATAGGGCGAATACTCGGTTATGCGTTTGCGCGCAATGGTCGAGAGCGAGCCTTCGGTGTGTTCCTTTCCGCCCGACATCGGGATTTTGCCCGAATAGGTGTCGAAATCGAAGCCCGCCGTGACGGTTGCGCCGCTCCAGGGGGTGAACGTCTGGTAGAGAATGAGGCCCAGGCGGTCGTCGAGGCTGTGGAAGTGGCGCGGGTCGTCGACGAAGTGGTTGCCATAGCTGTAGTAGGCGCGCACCGCGCCCGAGGTCGAGGCGTAGCGGTTGGTGAAGGTCAGCGAGCCCTCGCCGCGGGTAATGTTCTGGCTGTAGATGTCGGTCGACTCCGGGTTCGACAGGGTGGGATATATCGGGTCGTTGCCCCGCAGGTTCATCAGAGTGTAGTCAGCCGTGGCTTTCCATTGCTGCGTAAGGTCCACGCCCACTTTAACGTAGCCCTCGGCCTGCTTGAAGTCGAAGTTTTTGCGCGTTCCGTCGGTGCGGTTATAGGAGAGCGACACCAGCGACGAAAAGCGGCCATAGTTAACCGTGTTGCTGAGCGATGAGAGCCAGGTGTTGTAGGAGCCGTATTGGCTGGTGAGCGACGTTTTGACGCCCCGGCGCCCGGGGTTGCGCGTAATAACGTTGATGGCGCCGGCCAGGGCGTTGGAGCCGTAGAGAACCGAGCCGGGACCGCGCAGAACTTCAACGCGCTCAACGTTTTCTTTGGCATAGAAGTCGGCGACATGGTGGGAGTAGATTCCGGCAAACTGCGGCTGGCCGTCGACCATCATCAGCACTCCCGAGGCCCGGTCGCCGCCAACGCCGCGCATCTTTATGTGGCCCGAGCCGCCCGAGCTGCTCACTCCGAAGCCGAAAATCGAGCGCTCGGTAACGAAGAGGCTCGGAACCATGCCGGAGATGACCGACAGCACCCGCGTGCTGCCCGAGTTCTCGAGCCGCTGCTCGCCAACGACCGACACCGAATAGGGCAGCAGGCGCTCGGCAACCGGGCTCGCCGAGCCGGTAACGACCAGCTCGTCAAAGCGCTTATGAATAGAATCGCTCCTTTCCGAGCCTGAAGCTGCAGAGGCGGAAAGGAGCAATGAGATTGATGCGATAAGGAGCTTATTCATCAATGGTTACGAGGCGATATTTTTGCGAACCCATGCCGAGGGCTTCGGCGTGGTCGAGAATCAGAGTGCCCAGGCGCGAATTGATGCGCTCGATGAGGTCGGCCTTGCCGGGGTCGTCGGAGTTCATTACCATGTCGACGCAGGCGCGGTCGAGCGCTACCGGGTCAAGCGAGGCGAAAACGCCCAGGTCGCCCATCTTCGGCTCGGCGGGGTTGCCGTTGCAGTCGCAGTCGACCGACAGGCGGTTGGCAACGTTGATATACAGAATATGGTCGCCCGAATAGTCAACGACTGCCTTTGCGGCCTCGGCCATCGACTCGATGAAGTCGGCCTGCTCGGGGAGGTTGGCCCAGAGGCTGTCAACGTTGGCGGTTTTGCCGGCAGTGTGGATATAAGCCTTGCCGGCCGACGAACCGAAGCCGATCGAAAGGTTCTTCAGCGCGCCGCCGAAGCCGCCCATCTGGTGGCCCTTGAAGTGGGAGAGAACGATGAAAAAGTCGTAGTTCTCAATGTTTTTGCCAACAATATCTTTTGTCAGGTGCTTGCCGCCGGTTACCGGCAGTTCGATTTCGCCTTCGGCGTCCATGATGTCAACTCCGGCCAGGTCGGTGAAGCCGTGTTCCTTGGCCGCTTTGAGGTGGGCTTCGGTCGTGTTGCGGTTGCCGGCATAGGCGGTGTTGCACTCAATGAAGGTGCCGTTGACCAGGCGAACGAAGTCGGCGATGAGAGCCGTGTCGAGGTGGTTTGACTTGTTTGACTCGCCGGTCGAAATCTTAATGCCGATGTTTTTGCCCTCGGCTTTGCGGCCGAGCGCCTCATAGACCTTGATGATGTTTTCGGGAGTGATGTCCTTGATGTAGTAAACGGTGGAGAGGGAGTCGGTTTCTGCCGGAGCATCCTCGGTTTGGGCGGGCTTGTTGCCGCAGCCTGCAAGGGCAGCCATGCTCATTGCGGCAGCTGCCATAGCCATAAAAATCTTTCTCATAGTTAGTTCTGATGTGATAATTTCGCTGCAAAGTTAATACTTTTGCCGGTTATTTCCAAAAAATATGCCGATTTCCGCCGCGGGGGAACTTAGCGGGGCGGTCGGGCGTTATTAAGGTATGAGTAAAAAAGCTGAAATACAGAAAATCTGGCGCGAGTGTTTTCCCGGCGATTCCGTTGCCTGGCGCCGCATGTTTTTCGATGCCGTTTATGTCGACGACGAAGCGCTGACCATCACCGACCCGGAGTCGGAGGCCATTGTCAGCTCGCTGTTGCTGCTATCCTATTCGATGACTTTCCAGGGGCGCACGCTCGGCCTGGGCTACATCTATGGCGCCGCCACGCGCCGCAAGTTCCGAGCCCGCGGTTTTATGAGCCGGCTGCTTCGCCGCGCGTTGCGCGAGGCGTCGGACCGAGGCGATACTTTTGCCGCCCTTATTCCCGCATCGCCGTCGCTGAGCCGCTACTACGGGCGGTTTGGATTCTCAACCGTGTTTTATAGCCGCCCCGAGCGCTACACTGCCGTTCATCGCTTCGCGGTCAGCGGCGACTATGTCGACGTTGACCCCGCCGATCCGCGGCTCTATGAGGCTTTTGAGCGGATGATGGCCGCGCGCCCCTGCTGCGTTCAGCATAGCCGCGCCCAGTTCCTGACGCTGATGGACGATGCCCGGCTGTCGGACTACGGCTTTGCCGCCGTTGCCCGCCGCGACTCCGGCGAAATCGCCGCTATGGTCTGGGCCGCGCCCGAGCTGGCGTCGACAACCCTTAGCGTGCGCGAACTGCTGGCCGACAGCAACGATGCGGCCAACGCGGCGCTGACTGCCCTGCAGCGGCAGCTGCCCGACCGCCCGCTGACGCTCCTCTGTCGCGCCGAGGATTCGGTGGCCGGCGGTAACCTCGTCGGTCGCGGCATGGCCCGCGTAGTCAATGCCGAATCTGCCCTGCGAGCCGTTGCCGAAAATAATCCGCAGGCGCGGCTGACCGTTAGGCTCACCGACCCGATTCTGCCCGAAAATGATGGCGTTTACACTATCGCCGACGGCACGCTGACGGTCGATAACCGCCCCGGACCCTATGACCTCGACCTGACTCCCGAAGTTCTGACGGCCATGCTCTTTTCGTCCGACGCCATCGCCTCGGTTACCGGCCTTCCTGCCCGCCGGCCCCACATGTCGCTGATGCTCAACTAACTGTTATTTTACCAGAAGTTTCGTCGTTTGGCCGTCGGTGATAACGATGTAGAGGCCGGGGCGGAGCGAAACCGCTCGGTTGGAACATTCGCCGGAGGCGGCGCAGCGGCCATCGGCGCCGTAGATGGTAAAGGTGGTGCCCGGCTCGAACCGGCGGAAGGCTATACCGCCTGCAACGGCATAGGGGCGCACGCCGTCGCTGACCTCGGGGCTTTCAATTCCGTCGTCGTCGGGGTCGGGAGCGGTGTAGCCGATAACTTGGTCGAGGTGTTCCATCTGGGCGTCGATATAGCGGTTCAGAACGCTGAGCTCTCCGGCATAGCTGTATGCAACCTGCGGGTTCATGTGTATCCACTGGTTCAGAATCGGCCAGCGCAGAAAGTTAAGATGCTGTGATTGGTCGAGTTCGGCGGCGGTTTGCTCAACCAGGTCGTTGAGCCACTCGGCGGAGAGGCCGTTTTCGCGGGCCTGCGCCCAGATGTCGCGAATCTCGCCTTGCGTTGCGGGGTCTTTCAGCAGAATCCGCTCGGCCAGATAGCGCATGTTGCCGGCAGCCGAGGCGAATCCGCTGGCCCATAGGTAGCCGTTGCGGCTGCGCTCCCAAACGTGATAGGTTCGGTTGTCGTTGTCGAAGCCGAGGTCAAAGTCCCAGACGGGGCCGGTGTAGACCTTCGGGTCGTTGCGCTCTTTATACCAGTAGGTGCTCCAGTAGCAGTCGGTGTTGCCGGCAACTTCGTTGACCAGCATATGGCGGATAAACGATTCGGTGTCAAACAGGTCGCGATAGGGGAATCCGAGCGGCTCGGCATTATAGCCGGCCTCGCCGTAGTTGCCCGACGGCATCGATTGCTCCATGCGGTTGATATAGTCGGTTATATATTGCAGCTGTTGGGGCTGAATGTCGCCGTCGTCGGGCGACTTAATGGTTATCGGCAGGAAGTAGCGGCGCGTCTGGAACCAAACGGGCTCCTCGTTGGCATAGCCGTCGACCTCCAGGAAGTAGCCGCCGGTCAGGGCGTCGCCCTCAATGTCGTCCTTGGTCATTTCGGTGATGTCGAGGCGGTTTTCGCGGATGTCGATTTGGTCGCAGAGCTGATAGCAGCCCTGGTATTCGCCGTTCATAACAACGTCGACCGGGCGGCAGAACGGAACGTAGTCCATCTCCAGCTTGCGGGCCACTTCGAATGCCAGAATGTTGCGCATCAGCGTTTTGTCGCCATAGTTATTTATCAGCGTCCACTTCTTGGCCTCGGCGGGAGAGTCGAGAACGGCGGTTTTCTTGTCGAACTTCAGGCGCCACGGCTTTTTGGGGAACTGGCGCGACGCATTGCCGCGTTCGCGCACTCCGGCGGTTTTATTGAAGTAGTCGGTGCCGTTTTCGGAAATGATGATGACCGACGACGGAATCTCGTTTTCCTTATCGTAGGGCGCCTGGAAGTTGGCGGTGTTGATAACCAGGGTCGGCAGGTTTGTTATCTGCCACATTCGGGAGGTGTTGCCCTCGCCCTTTTCGCCATAGACCTCGAGCTCGGCAACGGGCGTTTGCGACCCTTCGGGGCCGACGAAGCGCACATAGCGCACGCCCAGCGAACACTCAACGTCGAAATAGTTGATTTCGCCGCCCGAAACGAAGTCTTTAATCATTTGCAGCGGCACTGCGTCGGAGAAGTCGGGGCTGTTGGCGCCCTCAAACATGCCCAGGCGCGTTCGGGCGCGTCCGGAATTATTGTTGCGACACGCAAAACCTATGCGCGAAATAACATGGGGTTCGCCCAGGTCGAGCGCGCAGTAGCCGAAGCGGCCGACGGAGGTCTGGAAATAAGTGTCGATATTACCGTCGGTAATATTCTCCACCATGAAATCATTGCCCGCCGCCGGCGAGCCAAAAGCCGTTGCCGGCAACTTATCGGCTGCTGAAACGGTCAGCGAACAAAAAACAACCGCTGCCAGCAAGCCCGAAAAACCTGCTATTCTCATACTTATACCTTACTTTATACCTTGATTGGATTAACACCGACAAAGTTAACAAATCTTCCCCAAATCTCCAAATAATAATTTAGCGGATGCGTTGGAATAACGCATCCGCTAAATTGCATAGTAACTGTCGGGGGGATTATTTGGTGCGGGTCAGGGTGTAGTCGGCGGGACGGATGGGGAGCTCGAGGTCAACGTTGACCATGGTCAGGGCGGTGTCGGCGTCGCAGCGGAAGTAGGTTGCGCCGGCGCCTTCGCCGATTTTAACGTATTTGGCGCCATCTTTGGTGATGACAACGTAGTCGCCCTTGGAGTCGAAGCTCTGAACGGTTTCGGTTCCGTTAACGTAGTCCTGAGTCATGTCGTAGGTGCCGGTCGAGTCGTTGACGGCGGTGAGCTTAACGGTGTAGCGGATGCCTTCAACATCGGCGCCGGGCACCGTGCCGGCATATTCCGCGGTGGTTTCAACTTTGGCGGTAGCTTCTTCGGCGGGGGTGGTTGCTTTGTCGGCTTTGCCGGAGCATGCGCTTGCGGCAACCATTGCGGAAGCGGCAGCGAGGATGAAATAAGTTTTCTTCATAGTTCTTGAGTTTTGTTTCCAAGTATTAACGTTTCATCCTCGGAAAAGGTTCAGAACCGCAGGGTTGAGGCCGTTCGGATGCGCGGTTTGAGCTCGCCGCCATAGAGCAGGACCGAGCCGTCGGGGGCGACCATCATCGAGGCGCCGGCGCGGGCTGCGTCGGGGGTTTCGAAGAGAATCTGCCAGCTGTTCGAGGCGGGGTCGTAGGCCATCACTTTTTTGTTGAAGCCATACCATTCGATCGGGTGCAGCAGATAGTCGGGAGCCTGGTTGCGGAGCGCGGCGAGGAAAACGTCGCGGTTAACGCCGCCGGCGGCTACGATGCGACCGTCGGGGAGCGTTGCGGCTGCGCCGCCGCCGAAGGTCAGACCCGGGTCGGCAACTTCGCTCCATTTGCCTTTGGCCGGGTCGAAGCGGAGGCCGGAGGTTTCGACCGAGGCCTTGTCGCCGCTACCGGCAAAACCGCCCCAAACGTAGAGCGCACCGCCGGTGGAGGCAACTATGGGCTGCACGCGCGGATTGCCGGGCAGCGGTTTGGCTTTGTGCCACTTGGCCGCGGGGTCGGCGAGGTCGAGGGTCCACACCCGGTTTGAGGGCTTGCCGTCGGCGTTGCCGCCAACAACGTAGAGAACCGAGCCAACAACGGCAGCGCCGGCATTGTCGACCTTTTCGGGCATCGGGGCATAGTCCTGGAACTCAACGCCGTTGAAGAGAACCACGCGACCCGTCGGCATGACCCACACGGGGCCGTTGGCCGTTTGGGCGCTTGCGCCGTAGGCCATCGGTTCGGGCAGCGAGCCGATGCGCTGCCATTGCAGCGAGGCTGGGTCGGCGGCGTAGATTCCTTTGTAGAACACTTTTTGGGCGTCGGCGGCCAGGGGGTCGGGCGTCGGAAAGTTGCAGCCGCCGGCAATCAGTGCGCGGCCGTCGGGGAGAACGCCGCAAAAGGCGCCTGAAACGCCATATTCCATTCCCGGCTCAACGTCGAGATTGGTGGCTTCGATTTGGAAGGTGGAGGCGGGCAGGCCGTCGCCGTTAACGAGATTGCCCTGGGCAAAAGGTTGCCAGGCATAGCGCGCAAAGCGCGGATTTTCAACGTTCATGTTCGTTAGAATGATTTTGTTGTCAATAATTTCTGACGTTGCCTGACGGTAGACTTCGTCGAGTCCGGCAATTTCAAAGACTCCGGGGGCGAGGCCGTCGGAGGTCGTGAGGCCGTCGGCGCTGCTGAACTCGATGGTTATGGTGCCGGGGGCGGCGGTGGCAGCGACGGGCGTGGGGCCGTTGGCCGTCAGGTCGAAGCCATAGCTGTTTTTCAGCGCCAGGCGTCCGAGGCGTTCGCCAATGGGGCGTTTGTTGCGCGGGTGAACGTCGGTCGGGTGACCAAGGTCGCTGCTGACCGCCATGTAGGTTGCCGGCACTGCATCGGCCAGCAGGCGCTGGCTGTTGCGGAACTCGGCCCACGACGGACGGTTGCCAATGCTTGAGAGCTGAACGAAATAGATGGGCATCGACGGCGAGCGGAACTCCTTGCGCCAGCTCGAGGCCAGCAGCGGAAACAGGCGTTCGTGGAGCTCGGTGTTGTGGGCGTTGCTCTCGCCCTGATACCAGATTGCGCCGGCCAGCTCGGGGTGGCCGAGCGGGCGTATACCGCTGGCAAACAGGTAGCCGGGCAGGTAGGGGTGGAGCCCCTCGTCGCCGCCGAGGTTTTGGCGGACGCGGCCCTGGACCCACTTTTGCAGGTAGTCGTTGGTCAGAGGGTTGCGCAAAATGCCGGGAATTTCCTGTTCCAGAGTGTTGATGTCGATCCAGCTTTCGGTGTTGGAGCCGCCAACGGGGTTGGCAATCACTCCGACGGGAACGCCCAGCGAGTCGCGCAGCTGCTTGGCAAAGAAATAGGCAACCGCCGAGAAGTCGCCGGCATTATCGGGGCCGATGGGTTGCCACTGCGTCGGGCGGTAGTGTTTCAGCTGATTCATTTGGGCGCGGATGGAGTCGGGCCAGAGGTAGCCGTCGGTGCGGGCGATTTCGCGCATGAAAAAGATGCGCAGGTCGGGGTCGCTACATTCCGCAACGGCTTCGGCGCCGCCAATGGCGCGGTTCAGGTGGAACTCCATGTTCGACTGGCCGGAGGCGAGCCAAACCTCGCCGGCCAGGATGTCGGTCAGCCGCAGGGTGTCGCTGCCGGCGGCAACCTGCATGGTGTAGGCCGGGCCGGTAACGAGCGGCGCAGTCATGACCTCCCATTCGCCCCGGTTGTTGGCGCGGGTGCGGTAGTTGCGTCCGTCGAGCGTCAGCGTTACTTCGTCGCCGGCGTTGGCCAGGCCGCCGATGCGCAGCGGGCGGTTGCGTTGAACAACCATTCCCGACTGCCAGATTTCGGGCAGCTGCAGGCCGCCGTAGTCGCCGGTCAGGGCCCGGCGAACGGTTTCGGCCATGATTCCGGCACCCTCGACGTTGGGGTGGATATTGTCGAAAATCAGCTCCTGGCGGTCGCGCAGCGGGGCGTCGAAGTCAATCAGTTCGGCGCCGGAGGCGAGAGCGACTTTTTCAATGGCATTCTGGATTTTCAGGCGCCAGTCGCGAGTGCCGGTTTCGAAGCGGTGGTGGCCGGCGCGCAGGGGCGTCAGGCGCGCAATCAGAATACGCACGTCGGGGTTCGAGGCGCGCACCGAGTCGATGAGCGCCAGGTAGTCGCCGATGAACTCCGAATTATATTCGGGCCAGTTACGCGGGTCGGTGTCGTTGACTCCCAGGTGAATAACCGCGATGTCGGGCTTGAAGTCGAGCGCCGCGCGAAACTCGGGCAGCTTCATGTAGGGGTTGTGGCCGTGGTTGAGCAGCGTCGCTCCCGAGTGGCCGAAGTTGCCGACCTCGTAGTCGCTGCCCAAAAGGCGCTGGAGCTGCGCCGGATAGGCGTTGACCTCGCGGTCGGGCAGCAGGTAGCCGTAGGTTATGCTGTTGCCGATACAGGCAACTTTAATTTTGGCCGACGCACACAGTGCTACGCCGGCCAAAACCAAAAGCAGAAACAGTTTTCTCATTTCTTGAGGATTTCGTTGATAATCATCGGGGACTTGATGAGCATTCGCGGAATGTGGAACGGCCCCTTGAAGATATTACCTTTGGCGGGTTGGGCTACCGTGCCGTCGCGATGCAGATAACCGAACCATTCGCCGAACTCGGGGTCGGGCAGGTGGGCATACATCCAGTCCGAGGCCTTTTTGTGCATTTCAAGATATTTGGCGTCGCCCGTGGCCTCGAACGCATAGAGCGTTGCGATAACGGCCTCGGTCTGCGGCCACCAGAATTTCATGTCTTGCGAATAGTCCTGGTTGGGGAATCCCTTGCAGTCGCGGAAGTTGATAATGCCGCCGAACTCTTCGTCCCAGCCCCAGTCCCAGCTCCAGTCCAGAATCTGCAGGGCCATTTGGGTCAGCTTCGGTTCCCAGTTGCGGTGTTTGGCCTCCTCGAGTAGGAACCAGGCGGTTTCGATGCAGTGGCCGGGGTTGATGGTGCGGCCATTGAGAGTGTCAATGAGTTTGCCGTCGGGGGTAACCATTTCGAGCAGCGCCTTATATTCGGGGTGGATGAACAGGGTGCTGATCATTTCGAGCGATTTTTCAATCTGCTCGTCCAGGGCGGGGTCGGCAATGGCCTCGCGGATGCGCGACGCGGTGTTGATGAGAATCATCGTGACGCTGTGGCCAACGGCCTGCAGGGTGGGCAGGTATTTGGGCTCGAGCATTCCGGGGGTGGCGATGAAGCGCTGAATATCCTTGAAGAGGGCCAGCGCCTTTTCGGCATAGGTCTTGTCGCCGGTGGCCAGCGAATATTCGCTCATGGCGATTGCGGCGAAACACTCCGAGAAAACATAGCGGCGCTTGCGCAGCGGAGTGCCGTCGGCCATAACTTCGAAATACATGCGGCCATCTTCGCGGTCAAAGCAGTGGGCCTCGATAAAATCGATGCAGCTGCGCGAGAACTCCAGATATTCCGGGCGCTTTTCGAGGTTATTGTAGGCGAAAGCATAGATGAAACCGCAGCGGCCCTGGAACCAGACCGACTTGGTTGAGTCCATCAGGCGTCCCTCGCGGTCAAGGCAGGTGTAGACGCCGCCGTTGACCTTGTCCCAGCCATGTTCGAGCCAAAAGGGCAGAATGTTGCCGAGTGCGTCGGCGCGATAGCGGTCGCTCCAGTCGCGGAGATACTGCTGTTGCTGTTCTGTTGCCATATAAATTAAGGTGTGAGGGATTCAGAGTTTGTTGCAACGTTCGAAGAAGCCGATTTCCTCGAGTTCGCGGCGCATGGCGGCTTCCTCGTCGGGAGTGATGTTGCGGAAGGGGGTGCGGTTCGGACCCAGGTCGAGGCCAATGAGCTTCATGATGCGCTTGCCGCCGACGATGTTGCCGCGGTAGCGACAAATAACGTTGATAACCTCCTGGGCAAAGTTCTGGTGCTCGCGTGCGGCTTCGATGTCGCCGCGGTCCCAGGCTTCGATGATGGCGTTCAGCTCGCGACCGTTATAGTTGGTGGTGCCGCCGATGCCACCCTGCGCGCCGCCCATTGCAAGCGCCGGCAAAATGGTTTCGTCCTGGCCGTGGAGCATGTCGAACTTGCCGCCGTCATACATGCGGCACTGGTTATACTCATAGATGCTCTCATAGGTATATTTGATGCCGGCGAAGTTGGGCACGCGTCCGTCAACCGCCTTCAGCAGGTCGAGCATCGGCAGGTAGGCACCGTTGAATGCCGGAATGTGGTAGAAATAGAAGGGCAGTTCGGGAGCGCCGCAGGCGATTTCCTCAATGTATTTAACCAGTTCCTCGACGCGACCGATTTTCGGGAACGGGGGAGCCATGGCGCCGATGCCCCAGGCGCCGATTTCGGCGGCGTGGCGGGCCAGCTCGCGGCTGTCGCGTGCGCAGCAGCTGCCAACGTGAACAATAACCTTGAAGCCCTCGGGAGCGGCTTTAACCCAGGCTTCGGCAATAGCTTTGCGTTCGTCGGTCGTGAGCATATAGCCTTCGCCCGAAGATCCGTTGACAAACACGCCCTTGAGGCCATTCTTTTTCAGCATTTCCGCATAGGCGGGAATCGGAGCGAGGTTAACGTTGCCTTCGGCGTCGAAGGGAGTGAAGGGAGCGTCGATGAGCCCCTTGATTTTTTCGAATTTCATAGTGAATAATATTGTGGGTTTGGATTTGTTTTAGATTTCTTCCTGAATAGCCAGGGCGCGCTCGGCGTCGTCGGCATCATCGTGGGTGGGGTGGAGAACCAGCAGCTGCAGAGCCAGCGCCAGCAGCAGAATCCCGCCCATGATGGCGAAGCAATAGCCCAGCGGCATCGACTCGGTCAGCGCGCCGAGCAGCTGAGTCGTTATGGCGCCCATGATGACACCCAGCGAGTTCATGAACCCATAGGCCATTGCGCGGCGGCGCGAGCTGACGAACTGACAGAGAATCGGCATGTTGTTGGCGTCGAACATGCCGTAGCCGATGCCGAAACACAGGCCGGCCAGCACCGACAGCCAGGCGTTCGTTGCCAGGCCGATGAGCACCAGCGCCGGAATCATCATTGCCAGGCCGATGGCGCTGGTGTAGATGCGGCCGCGAACGTTGCGCTTGACCCAGCGGTCGCTGATGGGGCCGCCGACCATAACGCCGATGAAGCTCGACAGCGCGATAGTCAGCGTTGCCAGCGGACCGGCCCATTCCATCGGCAGGCTCAGGTTATCGCGGAAAAGGGTGGGGAGCCAGTTCTTCGTTGCCCAGCCCGGAATGGAGCTGGAGGCGAAAAAGAACAGGATAACCCAGAAGGCAGCCGTTGAAAACACTGCGGCCAGCGAGCGCGCTACGCTCTCCGACTGTTTCGGCGCGGTGCCCTGCGTGCGGGCCGGAGCCGAGTGGCCTTCCTTTTCGTGGAGCAGGAAAATCAAAACTGCGGCATAGGCGATGCCGATAATGCCGAACCAGTGGAACGTCGCCTGCCACGACCAGGTCGTTGCAACCAGCGACCCGAAGCCGCCCAATGCCTGGCCGCAATAGAGGCCTGTCATGTGCAGACCAACGGCCAGCGACCGCCCGGCGCCGGTGAAATAATCGGCAATGAGCGACAGTGCCGACGGAATATACAGCGCCTCGCTGATACCCATTATGCCGCGAAGCACCATCAGCTCGTTCAGCTCCGTTGCATAGCCCATTGCCAGCGTAACCGCCGACCACACTCCCAGCGAGCCGACGATAAGCCATTTGCGGCTGACGCGGTCGGCAACCGCGCCCGAAAAAGGCGACGCAATGCCGTAGACCCACAGGAAAATGGCCATCAGCGCGCCGAACGCCTCGGCGTTATTCAGCGCCGCAATGTCGGCGGCAATATTCTGCTGCATAGTAGAAAGCATCTGGCGGTCAAGGTAGTTGAGCAACGCAACCACCCAGAGCAGGCCAACCACTATCCAGGGATAACTCTTCCAGTTTTTCATTGACAATTAATAATGATTTAGAGGTTAATATCACCCCACAAAGGTACTAATTTAATTACTAACTAACAAATACTGCCCGCTAATTTTCTCCGGACCGGCCTCCCTCCGCTCCCCGAAGCCCGAAAAATCACCCAAATGTAAAAATAAGAGGTGTCGGGATAGGCTTATTTTGACAAAAATGTAAAAATAAGCAGTTTTTGCGCGATATTAACTGCTTATTTTTACGCTTTCCTTTCCCTTGGTGTAGGCGTAGAGAGCCGTTGGCACGAACTGAAGCGTGATTGCATCAAATTCCTTTACGCCGCTTTCCGTGGCGGTAGTAACAACGGCTCTGTCAAGCTTATTTGTTGAAAGGAACGTAGTTAGTGATTTCAGTTCGCCGGGGTTACTGAAATAGCGGTCGCTCCATTTAACTTCAACCGCCCGGTCGGGCTTTTGGCTCAGCATGTTGAGTCTTACGAAGTCAACTTCGCCGTTACTGCGGCCTTTTTTCCAGTTGGCGTAGTAGAGCGAATCGTTATCGTTGCCGAACTGGCAGAACACTGCCGTTTCGACCAAGTGGTTGAATGCCGGAGTCGATTGGTCGGCCGGAGAGAACACTGCGGCAAATATCGAAGGATTGGTAACATAGATTTTGAAGGTCGTTACCCTTTGGAACCGACGTGCATTTTCGTCGACCTTGTGGAGCACTTTGATGAGGAATGCTGATTCAAGATAGTCTATGTATTTGCGGATATTCTCTTTGCGGATACCCGATTCTTTCGAGAGGTCTTCCATGGAAAACTCCTCGCCCGAACGGAAGACCAGGTGGCTGAACAGACGATAAAGATCGCGGGTGTCATTTATCCCATAGAGTCCGGGTAGGTCCTTGAGCAATACTTTGTCAACGATGTCATCTTTGATAAACCGTCCGGGATTGCTGCGCAGTTGAATCGTGGTTACGACTTCCGGATAGCCTCCATAGTTGATATAGTCAACGAAATGTCGGTTAAGGGGAGCAATGTCGACCACGTCATAGCCTTGTGTTGTTGTTCCGAACCAATTGACTTTGCTGGGCACAACAAGATCTTCCTTGCCTATCATGGCCAGGTATTCACAGAATAGTAGCGGCGGCAACGAAAAGTGCGTGAATCGTCCCGCACCACTTTCGATGGATTTCATTTTCAGCGCAGCGGCGGCGGAGCCTGAGGCGATGAATCTTATGTGGCGACGACTGTCGCACAGAACTTTCAGGTGGACCTCCCAGTCTTTCAGATACTGGATTTCGTCGAAAAAAACATAGTAGCCCGAGTCGTCGCCATCGCTCTTGGAGGCTATCATCAGGTAGTCGACCATCTCTTCGAGAGTCATACCGCTATAAAGCGGTGCGTCGACCGACAGGTACAGTACCTTGCGCGGAGGAACTCCATCTGCCAGCAGTTGCTTGATGGTGTGGAACATCATAACGGTCTTTCCAACGCGGCGTGGGCCGAGCAGAATGACGCTTCTCCCCTTTGGCAGCGATGTTACCAGCTCTAAGAACGGTTCCAGGAACATTCGCGGCTTCATTGCATCGAAATCATCGAAAATGGCGGCAGTGGTCCACCAGGGGTTATCGACCACCATGCGTTTCAGAATCTGCTCTTCAGGAAAGTTTAACATTTTTATTGAGTGGGCTTGTTGTTTGTTGCGATGGCAAAGTTAAGGGAAAAAATGAATATTTGCAAGAAAAATGTAAAAATAAGGGGTGTCGGGAGAGGCTTATTTTGACAAAAATGTAAAAATAAGCAGTTTTTGCGCGATATTAACTGCTTATTTTTACATTTGGGCGGGTGTTTGAGGCGGTCGGGGAGGGCGGATTTTTGGAAAAGTTGGGGGATTTTATGGAATTTTAAGATTTTATTGCTACCTTTGACGTGGAAAATTACGTCTAAATTCATCCGAGAATATATAAACCAACATACGTTAACCTATGAGATTCAAGCTTTTAATGCTCCTGACGCTCATCGCTGTGCTTCCGTCGCTGGCTCAAACGGCGGCTGTTAGCGGCACTCTTGTCGATAGCTATACCGGAGCACCCATTGCGGGAGCAACAGTGATGTTGCGCGAACAAGGCATCCGTGCCGTTACCGGTCCGACCGGCAAATTCACAATTACTAACGCAAAACCCTCGAATGAAGACGTGCTGCTGATGGCGTTCGGCTATAACGACGGCCAGCAGGCTATCATTCTCCAGAACGGCAAGACCGTTGACCTCGGAATCGTTAAGCTCATCAACGCCGACGAGCTGACCGATTTCTACGACGAGCAGCTGGATAATCTTTTCGACGAGCAGGCGCTCGACGACGAGGAGGGCACCGCCCAGAGCATCAATGCCCTGACCGGCGCATCGGACAATATTTATTATAATGCGTCGAACTATAATTTCTCGAACATGTATTTCCGCTTCCGTGGCTATGATTCGCAGTATCAGACCACCTATATCAACGGAATCAACATGAACGACCCCATCCGTGGCCGTTTCAATTACTCGAGCCTCGGCGGCATGACCTCGCGCGCGTTCCGTAACCGCACGACCTCTATCGGCCTCGCCGCCGCCGACTACGGGTTCGGCAACGTTGGCGGTTCGTCGAACATTTCGACCATCACCTCTGACTATGCTCCCGGCTTCAACGGCTCGGTGGCCTACACCAACTCGAACTATATGCTCCGCGCAATGGCAACCTACGCAACCGGCATCAACAGCCGCGGCTGGGGCCTGACCGTAAGCGCCATCGGCCGCTATGCCAACGAGGGCGTTATTGAAGGCACCTTCTATAATAGCGCGGGCCTGTTCCTGTCGGTTGAAAAGGTCTTTAACGCCAACCACTCGCTGACCCTCACCGCCTATGGCGCCCCGACCCAGCGTGCAACCGCTTCCGCAACCTATCAGGAGGCCTATGACCTGGCCGGCTCGAACCTCTATAACCCCAACTGGGGCTACTACGACGGCGAAAAGCGTTCGTCGCGCATCATCGAGAGCTTCGACCCCACGGCCATGCTGAACTGGATTTATGATAATAAGAAAGGTACGCGCGTCAACACCGGCGCCATGTTCCGTTCGGTCTACTACTCTTCGTCGGCCATCAACTGGTTCAATGCCTCCGACCCCCGTCCCGACTATTATCGCAATCTCCCGTCGAACTTCTACTCCGACGGCGAACCCACCGACCAGAGCGACTTTATTACCGAACTCTGGCGCAACGACGTTTCCGTTCGTCAGCTGAACTGGGAACGCATGGTGCGCACCAACGAGCTGAACAATATTGACAACGCCGGTCGCCCCGACGCCGACAAAATCGGCTCGAGCTACATTCTTGAGAACCGCGTCAGCAACTCGCTGCAGTTCCAGATGGCAACCAACGTTAACCACCGCCTGAACTCCTATATGACCCTCCAGGGCGGCGCCCACGCCGGCTATACCAAGGCCAGCTACTACAAAACCGTGCGCGACCTGCTCGGCGGCGAGTTCTGGCTCGATGTTGACCCCTTCTCGCAGCGCGAAATGAGCATCGTGCCCGACAATATGCAGAACGACCTGAACGACCCCAACCGCCGCGTTGGCGTCGGCGACAAGTTCGGCTATAACTACGCTCTCCATGCAACCAAAGCCGGCGCATGGCTCCAGAACCAGATCACTCTGCCCCACTGGGACATCAACTACGGCCTGCAGATGGGCTACACCCAGTTCCACCGCACGGGCTACATGCGCAATGGCCGCGCCCCCGAAAACTCCTATGGCTCGGGCAAGGTTCACTCCTTTACCGAAGGCGCTGTCAAGGCCGGCGCAGTCTGGAAAATCGATGGCCGCAACTACATGATGGCCCATGCCGAATATGGCTCGCACGCCCCGATGATTGAAAACGTTTACATTTCGCCCCGCATCAAGGACGAAATCATTGACAACCCGCAGTGTGAACGCATCCTGGCCGCCGACCTGACCTATGGCTTCAACTTCCGCAAGCTGCGCGGCTCGCTGACGGTTTTCAACACCGAATTTTATGGCGCAACCGAGCGCACCTCGTTCTTCGACGATAACGAGCAGGCCTACACCAACTATGTTATGCACGACGTTCGCCGCCAGAACTGCGGCGTTGAACTCGGCCTGGCCTACAAGATTATTCCCTCGCTGACCGCAACCTTTGCGGGAACCGTTGCTTCCTATCGCTACAAAAACAACCCCGAGGGCGTCCGTTCATTCGAAAACGGTCTCCACGAAGACATCCACTCCATCGTTTACCTGAAGAACTATCGCGTCGGCGGCACTCCGCAGCAGGCCTACTCCATCGGCCTGGACTGGGCTGCTCCCAAGAGCTGGTTCCTCGGCGTCAGCGCCAACTGGATGCGCGACTCATGGGTGAAGCTCGCTCCCGTCTACCACGAAATCCAAACGACGCTCTGGCAGTCGTTCCCGACCTACAACGAAGCCCTTGCAATGCAGGAAAAGATTTCCGCTCAGGACAAGATGAACAACGCCTTCTCGCTCAACCTTTCGATCGGCAAGCTCATCTACATCAACCGCAAGGTTTCGATGAACATCAACCTCAACGTTGACAACATCACCAACAACCGCAACATTATGCAGAACGCCTACCAGCAGGGCCGCATCGACCGCACCAACTGGAATCTTGAAAAGTATGCCAACCGCTACTCCTACGCTCAGGGCACCAAGGCATTCCTCAACATCGGCATTCGCTTCTAATCCACTTAGCATCACATCCAACCTATGAAACTCAATAAATTCATTCCCGCGGTTGCTCTGCTTGGCCTGATGGCTGCCGGAACCTCCTGCGACATGACGCCTGAACTGCCCCCGGTTGTCGGTCCCGACTATGGCCTGACAGTGCCCGAGGCTTCCATGACGATTCTTGAATTCAAACAGCAATTTTGGAACGCCAACCCCAACTCTTGTGAGCAGATTGGCCTCGACGCCAACGGCGATTCGATTTATCTGCGCGGCCGCGTAGTTTCGTCGGACTCCGCCGGCAATATTTATAAGTCGCTCGTTATCCGCGACGAATCTGCCGCCCTGGCTTTCTCTATCAACAAGAGCGGCCTCTATAAGCTCTATCAATATGGCCAGGAAATCGTTGTTAACGTAACCGGCCAGTATGTGGGCACCTATCGCTCGCTCTTCCAGGTAGGCGGCGACGGCACCACCGAAACCTCCTTCGGCGACGCTGACCTCTTTGCCGCTCAAACCGTGCCTGCCGGCTGGGCCGACCCCTCGGCCGTTAAGCCGCTGACCGTTACCTGCGAGGACCTGAAAACCATCAAGTCCTCGACCGAAAGCCTCCAGGAATGGCAGAGCCAGCTGGTTCGCATCGACGGCCTCACCTTTGAAAACGCCGGCCAGCAGTTCGCTCCCACCCAGAACGAAAGCCGCTATCTGCGCGACGCCGAAGGCAACCGCATTAACCTGCGCTGCTCCTCCTATGCCAAGTTTGCCAAAGACGTAATCCCCACGGGCACCGGCTCCGTTGTCGGCATTCTCAGCTACTATGGCTCAACTACCGCCAATGCCGACTGGCAGCTGATGCTCATCAACATCAACGGCCTTATCGGTTTCGACAAGGTTGAAAACGGCAACGGCGGCGAAAACGGCGGCGAAAACGGCGCCGGCTCCAAGGATGACCCCTACACAGTTGCCGCCGCTATGGCCAATAATTCCGGCACCGCCTGGGTTAAGGGCTACATCGTCGGCGCAATGAACACGTCCGATTCCAACAACTATGTGTTTGAAAACGCCGCTCCCTTCAGCGTCGTTGCCAACATCTATATCGCCGCCACCCCCGACGAAACCAACACCGCCAACATGCTCCCCGTTCAGCTGCCTGCCGGCAACGCCCTGCGCTCGGCACTTAACCTCCAGGACAACCCCTCGAACCTGGGCAAGGAAGTGGTTCTCCACGGCGCGCTCGAAAAATACTTCGGCCAGCCCGGCATCAAGTCGACCGACGCTGCTATTCTCGACGGCACTGAAATCGGCTCGGCCGGCGAAGACACTCCCGGCACCACCGCCGAATTCGTTCGCGCAACCTCGATTGCCGACGGCCAATATATCATCTGGTCCGACAACAAGGTGGGCCTGGCTTTCCAGGACGGCTACAACTACGGCTACATGCAGTCAGCCGACTGCACTCCCGCGGCCGACGGCGTTATCTCCGTTTCCGAAGCCAACCTCTTCACCTTTACTCTGACCGCCGACAAGGGCTGGACCATCGCCGACTCCCACGGCCAGTATCTCTATCAGGACTCCGAACACGACTCCTTCCAGCTCACCAAGTCGCCCGACCTCAGCAGCGACTACTGCTACTGGACCATCACGGCCGGCACCGACGGCTCGTTCGTTATCGTTAACTGCGGAACCGGCAAGACCATGCGCTATGATCCGGCCTACAAGACCTATGCCGCATATGCCGACGCTTCCAAAGGCTCAGCCGTTTATCTCTATCAATCCAAATAATCCGAAGATATGAAGCTCTCAATATTCAAATCGCTCCTCGCGGCTGCCGCAGTTTGCGGCGCCGCCGGCCTCAGCGGCTGTCAGGACAGTTTCGACGACTGGGCCCTCCAGGCTCCCGTAGCGTCGGAAAAGGCCAACATTTCAATTCTCGATTTCAAGCAGGAATTCTGGTCGGACTCGCTCAACTATTGCCGCGAGATTCCCGCCCGCGCCGACGGCTCGCACTATATTGTCAGTGGCCGCGTAGTTTCGTCAGACGAACAGGGCAACGTTTTCAAGTCGCTCTATATTCAGGACGAAACCGCCTCGCTCCCCATTTCAATCAACCAATATAGCCTCTATATCGCCAACCGCGTAGGCCAGGAAATCGTTCTGGACCTGACCGGCATGTATGCAGGCAAGTATCGCGGCATGTTCCAGCTGGGCTTCCCGTCGTGGAACGAAAGCTTCGGCGTTACCGAAACCTCGTTCATGGCTCCCGAGTTCTTCAACTACCACCGCGAATATAATGGCTATCCTGAACGCTCAAAGGTCGACACCATCGTTATCAACGACCTGTCGGAAATCAACTCCGACGTTATGAAATGGCAGGGTCAGCTGGTGCGCTTCAACAACGCAACCTTCGCCAACGGCAATAACCCCGCCGACAATCAGCTGGTCGACAAATATCACTCCAGCGGCTACAACCAGACGCTCAACGTCAATGGCGGCACGATGGCCGTTCGCTCGTCGGGCTACGCAACCTTCTGGAACATGAAGCTCCCCGCCGAGGCCTGCGACGTGGTCGGTATTCTCGGCTACTACCAGAGCAGCGAAAGCGCTCAGCCCGGAACCTGCTGGCAGCTCGTTCTCAACGACGCCAAGGGCATCATGAATATCGGCAACCCCACGGCTGAAGGCATCAAGTCCAAGCCCTACACCGTTGGCGAAGCCATTGCCAAGGCCGACGAAGGCTTCAGCGATCTCGCCTGGGTCAAGGGCTACATCGTTGGCACTCTCGCTCCCGAAGTAACCGACGTTACCTCCAACAGCGACATCCAGTGGGCCGGCACCGAACCCTACATCATGGACAACTACCTGGTGATCGCCCAGGAACCCGACGTTCGCGACTACACGCAGTGCATCCTCGTGCCGCTGCCCGCCGGCTCCTCGCTCTACACCTATGGCAACCTCGCCGACAACGAAGAACTGGCCGGCCGCACTCTCAACATCCGCGGCAAGTTCACCCGCCAGATGGGCATGCCCTATCTCGCCTCGAACGCCGGCACTCCCGAATCGTTCGAAATCGAGGGTGTTGTAGTTCCCGGCGGCAGCGACCCCGAACCCTCGCAGGGCGACGGCTCGGAAAACAGTCCCTACTCGGTTGCACAGGCTATTGCCAACAACTCCGGTACCGCCTGGGTCAAGGGTATCATCGTTGGCACGATGAACTCCAACAATAACTACACTCTCGAGGTAGCCGCTCCGTTCACCGTAGCTTCCAACGTTTACCTGGCCGATAACGCAAGCGAAACCAACACCGCCAACATGCTCCCCGTTCAGCTCGTCAGCGGCACCGACGTCCGCAAGGCCGTTAACCTCATGGATAACCCCTCGAACCTCGGCAAGGAGCTCACCATCGAGGGCACGCTCGAGAAATACTTCTCGCAGCCGGGCCTGAAGGCTCCGACCGCCTACAAGCTCGACGGCGCAGGTTCCACTCCGACCCCGACTCCCACCCCCGGCAACGGCGATGGCTCGGAGGCCAATCCCTATGACGTTGCGTCGGCCATTGCCAACAACTCCGGCACCGCCTGGGTCAAGGGCATCATCGTTGGCACGATGAACTCCAACAATAACTACACTCTCGAGGTAGCCGCTCCGTTCACCGTAGCCTCCAACGTTTACCTGGCCGATAACGCAAGCGAAACCAACACCGCCAACATGCTCCCCGTTCAGCTCGTCAGCGGCACCGACATCCGCAAGGCCGTTAACCTCATGGACAACCCCTCGAACCTCGGCAAGGAGCTGATGATTCAGGGCACGCTCGAGAAATACTTCTCGCAGCCGGGTCTGAAGGCTCCGACCGCCTATAAGCTCGACGGCGCAGGCAGCGAGCCCACGCCCACCCCGACTCCCGGCGACACCACCGGCGACGGCACCGAGGCCAACCCCTACACCTGCAGCGACGTCGTTGCGCTCAACTCTCCCGGCACTTCGGCCTGGATCAAGGGCTACATCGTCGGCGCCATGAACACTACCGGCTATAAGCTCGAAGTAGTTGCTCCGTTTACCGTAGCTTCCAACGTTTACCTGGCCGACTCCGCCACCGAAACTGATGAAAAGAAGATGGTTCCCGTTCAGCTCGTCCTCGATACCGACATTCGCAAGGCTGTTAACCTCAAGGACAACCCCTCGAACCTCGGCAAGGAGCTGATGATTCAGGGCAAGCTCGAAACCTACTTCCAGCAGCCCGGTCTGAAGACCCCCACCGCCTACAAACTCTGATTCAACAAAACCCCTTTAATACGAAAAGGCTGCGCTCCACCGCAGCCTTTTCGCATTAAAGACGTTGGATTTTGCCGTGTGCGAATTTTTTTGTAATTTTGCGCATTGATTTAGATTTAAGTAGCTTCACTCTATGAAATTTAACGAATATAAGAGTTCCGACCTGGTCGGAGTTAATAAGGAAGTTCTTGACCGATGGAACCAAATCGGTTTGTTTGAGCGCTCAATCGCTGAACGCGAAGGCGCGCCGTCGTTCGTGTTTTTCGAAGGCCCGCCGTCGGCCAACGGCCACCCGGGTATTCACCATGTTCTTGCGCGAACGATTAAAGATATTGTTTGCCGCTATAAGACGATGCGCGGTTTCCATGTTAAGCGTAAGGCCGGCTGGGACACCCACGGCCTGCCTGTGGAGCTGGGCGTTGAAAAGACCCTTGGCATCACCAAGGAGGATATTGGCAAAAAGATTTCCGTCGACGACTATAACGCCGCCTGCCGCCGCGAGGTTATGAAGTTTACCGATGAGTGGGAACATCTGACTTCGCTGATGGGCTACTGGGTGGATATGTCGGACCCTTATATCACCTATGACAACCGCTATATTGAGTCGGTTTGGTGGCTGCTGAGCCAGGTCTACGACAAGGGACTGCTCTATAAGGGCTACACTATCCAGCCCTATTCTCCGGCAGCAGGCACCGGCCTCAGCTCCCACGAGCTGAACCAGCCGGGATGCTACCGCGACGTTAAGGACACGACCTGCATCGCGCAGTTCACCTGCACCGACCCCATCGAGTCGATGGGCGGCTGGGGTACGCCCTGTTTCCTGGCGTGGACAACTACGCCGTGGACCCTTCCGAGCAATACGGCCCTCTGCGTTGGTCCGCAGATTGACTATTGTGTTGTCAGGACGTTTAATCCCTATAGCGGCGAACCGATTTCGTGTGTGGTTGCCGAAGCGCTGCTCAACTCGGTGTTCAATCCCAAGGGGTGCGACGGCGATCTGGCCGCATATCAGAAGGGCGATAAGATCGTTCCCTGGCAGGTCGTTGACCGCGTTAAGGGCGAGGCCCTCGTTGGGCTGCACTATCAGCAGCTCTTCCCCTGGGTTAACCCCGGCGAGGGTGCCTTCCGCGTGATTCCGGGCGACTACGTCACGACCGACGACGGTACGGGTATCGTTCACATTGCCGGCACTTTCGGCGCCGATGACTTGCGCGTCAGCAAGGCTGCGGGCGTTCCGCCGCTGCATTTGATTGACCGCGACGGCAATATCCGCCCGATGGTTGACTTGCGCGGACGTTTCTTCGTTATTGATGACCTCGACCCGGAGTTTGTTAAAAACAACGTTGACACTGAGGCTTATGGCCGCTATGCAGGCCGCTTCGTGAAAAACGCCTATGACCCCGAGGCAACCGACGAGACCGAAACCCTCGACGTTAGCCTCTGCATGGACCTCAAGCAGCGCGGCCTGGCGTTCAAAATCGAGAAGCATACGCATAACTATCCCCACTGCTGGCGAACCGATAAGCCGGTGCTCTACTATCCGCTGGACTCGTGGTTCATCCGCTCAACCGCCGTGCGCGAGCAGCTGATGAAGGCCAACGAAACGATTAAGTGGAAGCCTGCATCGACCGGCTCGGGCCGCTTTGGCAAGTGGCTGGAGAATCTCCAGGACTGGAACCTCAGCCGTTCGCGCTATTGGGGCACTCCGCTGCCGATCTGGCGCACCGAGGATGCGCGCGAGGAAATCTGCATCGGTTCGGTTGAGCAGCTCAGCGCCGAAATCGACAAGGCGGTGGCTGCCGGCCTGATGGCGTCGAATCCGCTGACCGACAAAGGCTTCGTGCCCGGCGATTATTCGAAGGAAAACTACGAGAAGATTGATTTGCATCGCCCGTATGTCGACGACATTGTTCTTCTCAGCCCCTCGGGCAAGCCGATGCGTCGCGAGCTCGACCTGATCGACGTTTGGTTCGACTCGGGTGCGATGCCCTTTGCGCAGCAACACTATCCGTTTGAACACAAAGAGGAGGTCGATAACGGCTCCGTCTATCCCGCCGACTTCATTGCCGAGGGCGTTGACCAAACCCGCGGCTGGTTCTTCACGCTCCACGCCATTTCCGGCATGGTGAAGAACTCCGTAGCCTATAAGGCTGTTATTTCCAACGGTTTGGTGCTCGACAAGTTCGGCAACAAAATGTCCAAGCGCCTGGGCAACGCCGTTGACCCCTTCGCAACCATTGAAAAGTATGGTTCCGACCCGCTGCGCTGGTACATGATCAGCAACTCCTCGCCCTGGGATAACCTGAAGTTCGACGAAGCGGGCGTTGTTGAGGTTTCGCGCAAGTTCTTCGCAACCCTCTTCAATACCTATAACTTCCTGGCCCGCTACGCCAACGTTGACGGCTTCGACCCGACGGCTCCGAAGATTGCCGTGGCCGAACGCCCGGAAATTGACCGCTGGGCAATTTCTCGCCTCAATACCCTGATTGAAACCGTTCAGTCGAATCTCGACGACTACGAACTGACGCCCGCCACCCGCGCTATCGGCGACTTTGTCGACGAACTGTCGAACTGGTATGTGCGCCTGAACCGCTCGCGCTTCTGGGGCAAGGAGATGACTGCCGACAAGCTCGCTGCCTATCAGACTCTCTATGAGTGCCTCAACACGGTTGCACTGCTCATGGCTCCGATGGCTCCCTTCTATGCCGAGCGCCTGTATCTCGACCTGAATCCCGGCGCCGAGAGCGTTCACCTGCAGCTGCAGCCTCAGGCCGACCGCTCGCTTATCGACACTCCGCTGGAGCAGCGCATGGCCATTGCCCAGCAGCTGACGTCGATGGTCCTGGCCCTGCGCCGCAAGGCGAACATCAAGGTTCGCCAGCCGCTGAGCAAGCTGATGATGCCGCTGGTCGACGAAGCCCAGCGCAGCCAAGTGCTCCCGATCGTTGACCTGGTGCTGAACGAGGTGAACGTTAAGGAGATGCAGCTGCTGAACCCGAGCGAAAGCGTTTTGGTTAAGCGCGTCAAGCCCGACTTTAAGAAGCTCGGCCCGGTGTTCGGCAAGCAGATGAAGCAGGTTGCCGCCGCCATTCAGGCAATGGAGCAGCCTCAGATTCTTGAGCTCGAGCGCAATGGCGCAATTGACCTGACCCTGGCCGACGGCTCTGCGGCCCACGTCACCGCCGACACCGTTGATATTTTCTCGGAAGATATTCCCGGCTGGCTCGTTGCCAACGAAGGCACGGTTACCGTGGCGCTGGACGTTACGCTGACCGACGCCCTGCGCCGCGAAGGCATGGCCCGCGAGCTCGTTAACCGCATTCAGAACATCCGCAAAGGTCGCGACTATGCAATCACCGACCATATAACCATTGCCCTGGAGCCGGTTGCAGAAGTGGTCGACGCGCTCAGCGAGTATAGCGACTACATTGCAACGCAGACCCTCGCGGATGCGATAACCACCGACGCCGCTCTGACCGCCAACGATGATACGCTCGATATTGACGGCCTGCGCGTCAATATTTCAATCGAAAAAGCATAATGGCCGAAGAAAAACTCCGCTACTCCGACGAAGAACTCCAAGAGTTCAAGGAGCTGATTATGGAAAAGCTCGAAAAGGCCCGCGCCGAGTTCGAGCAGCTGCGCGCAAACGTTGTTGGCACCGATGGCAACGACACGGCCGACACCTCGCCCACGTTCAAAACTCTCGAAGAGAGCGCGGACGTTCTGGGCAAGGCGGAGGCCGCGCGCCTTTGCGAGCGCCAGCGCAAGTTCATCGAGCACCTCCAGAATGCCCTGCTGCGCATTGAAAACAAAACCTACGGCATCTGTCGCCAGACCGGCAAGCTGATTCCGAAGGAACGCCTGCGCGCCGTGCCCCACGCAACCCTGAGTATCGAAGCCAAGAAATGAACGCCAAACGAACCGCCCGGCTCTCGGCTGCCCTGATGGTGCTGGTCATCATTGCCGACCAGTGGCTGAAAATTTGGGTCAAGACTTCGTTCTTTCTCGGCGAGGACCTTGAAATCTGCTCGTGGTTCCACCTGCTGTTCGTTCAGAACCCGGGCATGGCCTTCGGCTGGACGCTGGGCAGCAAGCTGGCGCTGACGATTTTCCGCCTGATAGCAACGGTTTTCGGCTTTTGGTATCTGGGCAAGCTGCTGAAGCGTCCGGTGGTTGGCACCGGCGTCTGTCTGTGCGTTGCGCTCATTCTTGCCGGTGCCATAGGCAATTTGATTGACTGCACGTTCTACGGGCTGATTTTCAACAATCCGATGCCCCCGGCGGTTGCCACTCTCCTGCCTTCGGCCGGCGGTTATGCGCCGATTTTCCACGGCCAGGTGGTTGATATGCTCTATTTTCCGCTTTTCTCCTTCTATTGGCCGCAGTGGATGCCCTTCATCGGCGGCGACTACTTTGAATTTTTCCATCCGATTTTTAATCTGGCCGACGCCGCGGTGTCGGTCGGCGTTATAGCCCTAATCTGCTTCTATTCGGGTCAGTTGAGTCTTAATGATTCAACTGAGGAGTCGGAAGCCGGGCACTCCGGGCAATGAAGCGACTGCCGCTGCTCCTGTGTTTGCTGGCGGTGGTGCTCGCCGCCTGCGACCGCACGCCCGACATGGTTCTGGGCCGCGAGCCTATGGCGCGCCTGCTCGTTGACCTGGAGCTGGCCGACGCCTACTCGCTGGAGCGTCGCCTCGACGGCTTTTCGACCGATTCGGGGCGGTTGGTGCTCCGCTCGTCGGTGCTTGCCAAGCATGGGGTCAACGAGGCTGTACTCGACTCGTCGCTGCGCTGGTATGCGCGCCATTTGCCGCGCTACATGGCGGTGCTCGACCGCTGCGACTCTATGTTGACCGACACGATGCGCCGCATTGACGCCCTGACTGCTGCCGACCTGGCCACCCGCTCGGGCGACACGGCTTCGATCTGGCCTATGGCGCCGTCGGCAGTGTTTGCGGCCACGCAGGCGTCGGAGTTCCTCACGTTTGAAGTGCCGGTTGACTCAACCTGGGAGCGCGGCGACGTTGTCAGGCTCTCGCTGGCGCTTCATAACAACCTGTCGCCCCTGAGCGCCTATCTGGGCGTCGATTACCTGAACCGCCAGCAAACGACCGAGGCCGTCAGCTCATCGCTGCTGGCCGGCGACGAGCGCCACCTGGAGCTGACCCTGCAGCTGGATTCAACCATGTCGGCCCGCCGCGTCTACGGCTATCTGCGGCTGGCGCCGGCAAAGGGCGAGCGAGCGTTTGTTGACAGCATTCGCCTCATTCGCACGCGTTTGCTCAGCGAGAACTACAATAATTTGCGTTATCCGCAGTTGCGCTTCACCCGCAATGACGACTGACCATTTGCTGCTGGGCACCATCGACGACGACGGCCGCGTCTGCCCCCGCCCGGTAGTCGTTACGCTCCTCCCCGACGGCACCGTTGCGTCCTGGCACTACCTGACCGGCCACGAGCCTCACTCCACCACACCCCTGCGCGCGCTGCTCCGCCTCCCCGCCCCCTCCCTCCATCCCCTCGACTAAAATCACATTTTGTTTGAAAAAAGTGCTGAAAAATTTGCGTGAGTGGGAAATTATGCGTAACTTTGCAGTCGCAAAAGCCTAATGGCGGGATAGCTCAGTTGGTTAGAGCGTCGGATTCATAACCCGGAGGTCCCGAGTTCAATTCTCGGTCCCGCTACTTGCCCAAAGCCGCGCGTTGCAAATATGCAATGCGCGGTATTTTTTTGCAATATTTTTTGTTGCTGAGGCGTTTATAAGTTATGATGAATAACGAACGTAATCAAAAGTCAGAAAGCATATATTCTTTGCTGCAGCAGCTGCCGATAATGAGCGGCGCGTCGGTTGCACGCATCCGCGACGTTGCGGGGCGGCTCAGACTGAATTTCCGCAAGGTTGCCGAGGGCGACACTGTTGTTGCCGCCGGCGAGCAGTCGGTGGGGCTGGTGTGTGTGCTCTCCGGGGCGGTTGAATGCCGCAAGGGAGCGTCAAACATCGCCTCGGAGGGGCCGCAGATGCTTTTCCCCGAGGCGCTGTTTGGCCTCGACACGCGCTATCCGCGCTCGGTCGTTGCGAGCTCGGAAGTCAGCGTCCTCGAAATTCCGAAAGATGAGTTCCGCAAGCTCCTGGGGCTTGACCCGGTTTTTATGCTTAACTATCTGAACGCCGTTTGCACCCGCGCCCAGCGCGCCAACTGATTTCAGCGGCGCGGATGAGCGTGGCGGTAGAGCTGGAGGGAGTTAACAACGTTGTGAAACACCGAGTAGAAGCCGCCGGCAAGGGCGGTTACGGGGGTGAAGAACGTGTAGCCCAGCCAGATGGCGAAAACCGTGTTTTTCTGGCCCAGGGCCTGCCCGGCGGTAATCTTGTCGTTCCACCGGGCGCCGATGCGTCGGCCAACGATGAACTGAAACGCACAGCAAATCAGAGAAATGGCGCCGAGCCAGAGCTGCGTAGTCCAGCCATAGGTTGAATGGACCATACTGCGGGTCGTTACGGCCATTGCCAGCGCCAGCGCAACGACCCACAGGTAGAACGACGCTCCCGCCCAGCCCTCTAACCGCCGGTGCAGCGCAGGCATGAACTGGCGCAGGCCCAGGGCGGAGAGCAGCGGGAGCAGCAACAGGGGGAACACCTTGCCGAGAATCATGGCGGCCGAGGCGCCGATGCTGACACCGGGCGCGGGGTGGACGAACGGAACCCACAGCGGAACCAGCAGGGCGGCGAGCAGGTTGATCAGGATGGTGTAGGTAATGATGTCGTTGAGGTTGCCGCCGAGCTTGCGCGTGATGACCGCGGCGGCGGTGGCCGTCGGGCATATCAGGCAGAGCATCGCGCCCTCCATGACGACGCGCAAGCCGCTGACCGGCATCATTACCAGCGCCAGGGCCAGCGCCGAGAACAGGCCGCCTTGAATCAGCAACAGCCGGCCATGCCAGGGGCGCAGGTGGAGTGCCCGCGGGTTGACCTTGCAGAAAGTCAGAAAAAGCATAGCGAAAATAAGTGCAGGCTGCATGAATCCCACAGCGCCGTTGGCAATCATGTGGGCCTCGGGGCCCAGCGGGAGGGCCGCAAACAGAAAGTAACCGCTGACGCCGGCAAGCATTGAGAAAACCAGCGCCCAGTCGCGTAGAAGTTGTATCATTGTCCTAAGAGATCACGATAAATGTCGAGCGCGCCGCGAATGGTTTCGGCATTGACCGTTGAGTCGATGACCGGCTCGCCCGGGTGGCGCAGCAGAGTGAAGTTAATTTGTTGGCGCGAGGCGTTTTTCTTGTCGTGGCGCATCAGTTCGACCAGGGCGTCATAGTCGCTGCAGCTTAGCAGCGGCGCCGGCGCATAGGCCTCGCGCAGCAGGGCGGCCACCCGATGGAGCTCCTCGGAGGGAAAGCCGAGCAGCAGATTGGACAGAACCATTTCAACGAGCAGGCCGTGGGCAACGGCAAAGCCGTGGGGGATCGGGCGTTGGCGCTCCATCGCCAGCGACTCAAAGGCGTGGCCCGCGGTGTGACCCAGGTTCAGAGCCTTGCGGATGCCCTGCTCGCGCGGGTCGAGTTCAACTATTGTGCGCTTAACGTTGACGTTCTCCTCCAGCAGCGGCAGCAGGGCGTCGAGGTCGGCGCGCGCAATGTCGAACGCCAGCAGCCGGCGATACGTTTCTTGCGACGAAATCAGCCCGTGTTTCAGCATTTCGGCAAAGCCGCTGCGCAGCTCGGCCGAGGGCAACGTGGCAAAAAACCGAGTTGAGATAATAACCGCATCGGCGGGCGCGAACGCCCCGATTTCATTCTTGAAATGGAGGAAGTTAACGCCCGTTTTGCCGCCAACGGCAGCGTCGACCGCCCCTAAGAGCGTCGTTGCAACGTTGATGAACCGGATTCCGCGCTTGAAGGTTGCCGCGGCAAATCCGCCCAGGTCGGTAACCATGCCGCCGCCAATGTTGACCAGCAGAGAGCGGCGCGTGGCCCCGGAGGTCGACAGCGTTTCCCACACGGCCGACAGCGTTGTCAGATTCTTGTTATCGTCGCCCGCCGCGATTTCTATGACCGTTGCGCCGAAGCGGTTCAAGCTGTCGGCAATAGGGCGCGTGTTTGAGTCGGCAAGGAAAAACACCCCCGCCGGCTTCATCTCCTCGATCAGATTGGCCAGCGCGCGGTCAACCTCGTTGGTAAAAATCAATTTTTGCATAGCTCGCGCAGTATATCAGGTAATTGGCTCGCACACTCGGGCATGGAGGCGAACACCAGGTCGGCGCCGGCCTCCTTCAGGGTTGCCAGCGGAATAGGCCCCGTTGCAACGCCAACGGTGAAGCAACCCGCGCGATGGCCCGCCGTAACGCCCAGCGGTGCATTTTCTATGACGACACACTCCTGAGGCTTCACTCCCGCCAGCTCAGCGCCCTTCAGAAAGGGGTCGGGATAGGGTTTGCCGCGCTCAACGTTGAGCGCCGTAACGCGCCGGTCGGCCGGAAAGCGCCCAGGAAAATCAACCTCCAGGCGGTCCAGCAGCGAACCCTGGGCCGAGCCGGTGACCAGAATCGTTTGCGGATGCGACGGCAGCGCCGCCAGGCCCTCGATCAGCTCGCGGGCGCCGGGCATCACCTTCGGAGCCGGCTTTGAGCGGAAAATTTCGGCCTTACGTTCATAGAAATCATGAATCTCGCGCTCAGTTGCAGGTCGGTTAAAAGTGCGTTCAATCAGTAGATTAACAGTAAAATGCCCCGTTGCACCCTCATAGAGATAAAACTCCTCGGGAGTACACGGAATATCATGTTCGCGCACCATCTGGTACCACGAAGACGCATGGTTCGGCATCGAATCATACAGCGTGCCATCCATGTCAAACAAAATCGCCTTAATATTCAAAACTCGTAACTCAAAAAATTTCTAATAACACTTAAAATCGGAGCAAATTTCGCCAAAATCCCCCGAATCTGCAAACATTTCTTCTCAAAAATATTAATTGCTGAGGTGGGGAAGGAGGGCAGAGGGGAGGGTGTCGGTGGATTCGTCGGGGGAGGGGAGGGTGTCGGGGCGGGTGATGGTGAGGGGNGCGAGGCGGGCTGCGTTGGCGCCGCGGGTGAACACGTTGCGGATTTCGCGCGAGAGGTTGAGGCGAACGGTGTCGGCAATGGCGGTGCTGTTGGCGGCCATGTCTTCTTTGAGGCGGGCGCGCCCCAGGCGGATTTTCATGTTGTCGGCGTTGCCTTTGATGTTTATGCCGAATTTGAAGGGTAGCGGGGAGCGGAGCACCGAAACGTGGTAGTCGAGGTTGAGGTTGAGGTCGTTGTTGCCCATGACTCCGATGCGGTAGCGGTCGAAGTCGAACACGAAGGGGTAGAGGCTCAGCCGGTTGTTGTCGATGGTTAGCCTGACGTCCATGTGGTCAATCAGGTTTTTCTGCTTGTTGTTGAACATCAGCCATTTGCTCATNGTNTTGAANGTCTGCTCGTCGAGCACGCGCAGGGAGTCGCCTTTGAGCTCGAGCAGGGCGCGCAGCTGGGGAATCTTAACGTTCATCATGGAGTCGACGGGGGTAGTGGCCGAGATGCCTACGTCGACTATGCCTCCGAGGGTGTTGAGAATGGGCATGATGGTGTCGAGGGCGGGAATGAGCTCGGTTACGCGGCCAATGTTGAAGCGGCGCAGGTCGAGACCCATGCCGAAGCTGACGTCGGAGCGCGTNGGNGCATAGTAGAGCATGTTGAGGTCTACGGAGCCNAGGGGGGAGGAGGCGTGGAGGTCGCGCAGGTTGGCGGTNCCGTTTGCAACGAGTATCTGACCCCGGAAGTCGNTCAGGTCGAGGTTGGAGTAAATGATGTTGCGNGCGGCAACGTTGACTGCGGCGTCNATGGTCATCGGAACCACGATGGCCATCATCTCCGTTGTGTCGGCCGGGGCGGTCAGCTGTTCGGAGTCGAGGTCGGCGGTCAGCATGGCCGTGGAGTCGGCTTTGGCGGCCCATGCGGCGCCTTGGAAGGCGGCGCGGGTCAGCTGGTTAACGTTGATGGTGTCGGCGTTGAGGTTCAGCTGCATTTTCAGGGGCGACGTTGAGCGGCGGCGCCCTAACGCCCGCTGAATGTTGGTTATGGAGCCGTTGATGTTGAGGTCNCTGCGGCCTGCAACGAGGCGGAGCGAGCGCAGGTTGAGGGAGTCGGGGCTGAAGCCGAGGTTGAGGTCATGCAGNCGCATGCGCAGCGGGAACANNGGCGTTTGGAGGCCTCCGCGGCGCGCTTTGATGTGGCCGCTGAGGTTCCAGCGTCGGAGCAGGGCAATGGTTGANCGGTCGATTCCAACGTTGAGNGGCTCAAAGTCCGATGTGGCGGCCAGGAGCATGGAGTCGCGGCGNGCGACCCGACGCATGGAGTCGGCGCGGNTTNGAGGGCGCTTTTTGCGCGGGGTGGTGAANGCCTCGGCGGCGATTTCGACTCCGCTNAGGGNGGTTAGAGTNGGGCCGCCGGCCATTGCGAGCGATTTGGCCGTAAGGCTCAGGTCAATGTGGGGCGAACGCGACCCGCCGCGATAGCGACGCAACGCAAGGGTGCCTTNAACGTTGCGGGCGCGGGCGCGGGTTGAGTCTGCGTCGGTGTAGTTCAGGGCCTTGATTGTCAGTCGTCCGCCCATCGGGGTAACGGCCGAAGTGTCGGCCAGGGTGTCGAGGTTTTTNACGCCGAAAGCCAGGCTCATCTCTTGCATGGCGGCGCGCACGCCCGGCATGGCGGTCCATGCGGAGTCAACNGTCAGCGACGCCATCAGCAGCGAGTCNATGCCGCGGAAGCCGTTGGCGGTTCCGAAGCGCAGGCGGGCGGTNCGGGCGCCGGCGGCGAGGGAGTCGGCGGGCATTATGGCAACGAAGTCGCGCAGCGTTGCNTCGCCCTTTAGNCGGGCGCGGTGAAAGCCGTTGGCCGACAGGTCGCTGAGGCGCGAGTTCAGNTCAATGTCGGCATTCAGCATGCCGCGCAGGCGCATTCCCAGGCGTGTCCACAGCCGCGGATTGATGCTCGAGAAGTTGATTTTGCCGCGGAAGCANCCGTTGATTTCGGGGTCGTCGGCCANGTTGGCGACTTTGCCGCTGAGATTGAAATCCGAGGCGGGAAAGCGAACGTTGAGGCGCGTCAGCGTAANCGTTGACTCGCTGAGCCCGGCGTCGGAGATGTCGGCTCCGGCGTTGAGGCTAACGTTNGTGAGGTTCAGGTANTAAGANGGGATGGAGAGCGGGGCGTCGGCNATNCGAAATTCGGTGTGGAGAGAGGGGAACAGCAGGGTNTCGGGGTCGTAGACGTAGGGTTTCAGCAACTCGGCACTGATGCTCAGCCGCGCGGGAGTCAANATTGGCGGGAGCGCCCCGCTCAGTTGNGCCATCCGTTGCANCGGCATGGATAACAGCTTGAATTTCAGCNGGTCGATGCGCACCCCATCGCTGAAATCGGCTTTGAGCGACGTTTGCGTTGCGATGGAGTCAACAATCAGGGCGAAATCCTTTAGCTCAACGGTCATGGGGNCTGCCGGACTCCATGCAATGGCTCCGTCGGCGCCAACCCTTAGCGNGTCGACGGGCAGCAGCCGGCGCGGCACTTGCGTCAGGCCGCTGAAGCTCAGCTGATATTCGGGAACGGAGTCGCTGCCAATCAACGACGTTCGGTTAACGATAACGGAGGCGTCAATGCTGTCTGGCTCAGACACATAGCGCAAGCAGGCGTCGCCAACAACGACGAAGCGGTTCAGCCACAGGTCGGGAAGCGAGAGCGNNTCTGACGNCTCNTCGGACTCCGACGGCGGCAGAATNCTCAGCGACGAACGGGTTGAATCGCTGCCGAACCAGAGCGTTGCCCGNGGNCGTGCAAGCANGGCGTGGCCAACGGCAATGCGCCCGGCAAGGAGCGCCGGCANATTCAGCCGCCCCTCAATGCGCTCGCAGCTAACNACCGTTTGGTATTCNGCNGGCACGGCCAGGTTCTCNACCCGCAGGGAATCAACGGTCAGCACCGCGTTGGGAAACGTTGACCAGACCGACAGNTCGACCCGCGCGACNTCAACTCGCCCGTCGACNAGATACTCGCTGCCATATTTGCTCACCAGNCGGGTCAGCCGCTCCGGCGTAAGAACCAACCCAACGGCCACCAGCGCGCAAACAACAATGCCGACCACAACGGCGGCCAGCAGNCCGGCAGCTCTCAGCCACCACCGCCCGCTCCTCACCCTTTTAACTTTCATACTAAAGTTTTGCTATTAATTCCGAGCCGCTCATTACGTCCATCTTTGAGAACGCAAAAAGCTTCTTGCCCAAATCTTTCAGAGATGCTCCGATATGATAAACANTNTCATCAATAATTAAGAAGCGGTCGTGGGCTTTCGTGTACTTATGNAGCGTTACGCCTGGATACTGCTTATTNTGGTACTCAACGTCCTGGCGCAATTGAGTGGAAATCTGACCGTCGTAGATGTCGACCGTAACGCCCGGACGGCGTTTGGACAACTGAACCAAAACAGAATCGTCGATATAGTTATCAATCAAAGCTATGCGGCGCTCGGCCATGCGTATTAAGTCGGCTACGAGGGTATATGCATCAAAAATTCGACCGTTGAAAAAGATTCCCTCTTTCGGTTGGAGTGACGAGCGCACGAAAAAGTCCACCTTCTCATCCAGCTGGAGCAGATGGCGGTCGTGTTCCGACAATCTTCGGTCNATTCGGTCTTCCAGCTGCATAAGCCGCTGATTAACCGNATANCCCCGAAGCAGATACTCCTTCAAAACCTTATTGGCCCATTGGCGGAACTGCGTNCCNCGAATTGACTTGACCCGATATCCAACGGATATAATCACGTCGAGATTATAGTATGAAATCCGGCGTTGAACGGTTCGTTTGCCCTCCTGTTGAACTGTCAAGGATTCCTTTACAGTTGAGGCCTCGTNCAGTTCCCCCTCTTTGTATATATTCTTAATATGCAGGCTGATATTTTGCTTTGTNGCCTGAAANAGCTCCGACATTTGAGCCTGCGTGAGCCACACGGTCTCATCCTCTACTCTAACGTCCAGAGCAAGGGTCTCATCGGGTCTGTAAAGGACGATTTCATTTGATTGCGACTGTTCCATAGCCGCAAAGGTACGAAAAAAATATTGAACGGAGTGAACCCTTTCCGACCGCGGGGTGTTATAATTATGCAAAGCGGCTCACAGAGAGCTTTGCAAAGTGTGAATGATTGTGATAATGATTGGTTTATTATTCGACGAGGAGTGACTGCGACAGCCACTCCTCGCCTGCGTTTTGGCGGGTTAGCGGTTTGAGCGNGCATTGATNCGNGCTCGGTGCATCTGCTCTTTGATGCCGCCGTTGCGCAGAAAGTCTTCTTTGACGAGTTCTATGAGTTTTGAAATCATTGAGATAGTCTGGTGGATCAGGGTGATAATCAGGTTGCACAGNTCCTCGTTGTTGAGNTTGGGCGCCAATGCCATGTAGAAGGATGTTTCGTTGTGGGTGGCACANGTTTTGCGTAGTCGGTCTTGTCGGGGNTGAGCGACGTCCCATTTNTCGATCTGACGGGTCCGCATGTAGTCAAGGTAGTCGTTAAGCAGCTCGTGGAGGCTGCCGCGGGCGACCCCATAGAGTTTTATTTCCATTTCGGCCGATGAGGCAGCGTCGGCTCGGCCTTCAACGATGTTTTGTTTGCCGGAGCGGGCGGCCTGAAGCATCTGGTCGTGGGTGCGGTCTGATNTGGAGATGTTTTTTGAGAGAAACAGGTAGGTNANATCGTAGATGGCTTCGGCTTTTTGGAAGGCNTAGAGCTTTTTGTAGCTGGTTTTNGGGCGGGCGAAGTCGGTCGGGGGCATGGGCGGTTTTTTTAGCTGGNTTNGCTNNNTTNGCTNTTTTAGCTANGGTAGCTAAGATAGCTANNTTAGGTNGGAGATNNNGATTAGAAGGGGTAGCCGATGGCGAGGTGGAAGGCGAGGGAGTTTTTGAAGGAGGTCATGTTGTAGTAGCCGGAGCGGCCGGTCGAGTAGGGGGCGTGGATGCCGATGCCGAGGTCGCCGCGGATAACGAGGATGCCAACGTCGACGCGGAGNCCGGCGCCGGTGCCGAGGGCCAGGTCGCGCAGAAAGCTTTTNGCTTTGAGTTCGCCGCCGGGGCGGGAGGGGTCGTTTTTGAGCAGCCAAACGTTGCCGGCGTCGAGAAACAGGGCGCCGTGGAGCGGACCGATTATGGGGAATCGGAATTCAACGTTGGCTTCGAATTTGAAGTTGCCGGTCTGGTCGAAGTAGTCGCCCGAGCGGCCGCGTTCGGGCCGGTAGCTGCCGGGGCCGAGGGAGCGGACGGTGAAGGCGCGGACGGAGTTGGCGCCNCCGACCCAGAATTGTTCGCTATAGGGGACCTCGGAGGAGTTGCCATAGGCGTGGGCCACGCCGGTTGCGGCGCGCATGACCAGCCATAGGTCACGCGAGTAGCTGAGTTTGCGGCCATAGACTATCTGGCCGCTGACCTTGAAGAACTGCGAGATGGGGATTTTGAAGAGTTTTTTCTCGCCGTGGGCGCCGAAGAGGTGCCAGAGGCCNCAGAAAACGCCGCCNGCTTCCTGNACGGTGGCCGTCCAGCTGAGCTGGTCCATTCGGTTGAAAAGGCGGTCGTAGGAGTAGGTGTAGGCAATCTGGGGGAGGAACTGGGAGCGGAAGCTCAGGGCGATTGCNCGGTTCTGGTCCATGAGTTCGTCGAACTCGTCGGTNGTGTGGAGCAGGTTATTATAGGTCAGCTTCAGCAGGGTCAGGGTGTTCGATGAGTAGCGCGAGGGGTTCCAGTCGTAGGCGAAGGAGGCGTTGAACTGGGCCATTCGGAAATAGTGGGGGCGGTTGAGCACGTCGGCATTGGCCGTTATGCGGGTCCAGGCCAGGTCGCGCCGCAGGCGGGGAAGGAATTTGGGAGCGAGCAGGCGGGGGAAGGCGAGTGAGCCNTGGAGGCCGAACTCATAGGAGTTGAAAGCGCCGGAGCGGTCGGCGCCGGTTTGCCATTCGTAGCTGCCGGTCAGGGTCACNCCGAGTTGCTCGCCGCCGCCGAAGAGGTTGGTCTGGCTGATGCCGAGCATGAGTCCGGGACCTATGTAGGAGTTGCTTTTGGAGGAGACGTTGGCCTCGAGGGTTACTTCGAGCGGACGNTCGAGNGTGCAGTTAACGAGAACGTTGAGAGTGTCGTTGCCGGCGCGGAGCGACGACGAGTCGGGAGGAACGACGCTGACGTCGATGTTGGAGAATATTCCCAGGCGGCTGAGGCGCGTTTGGGTTGAGTTGATGGCGCCGATGCGGAGGTTGCGTCCGTGGCGCAGGGTAATACATTCGTCGACNATCCGGCGGCGGAAGCGCGAGGGCATGAATTGCACCAGGCGGGCGCGGTCGCAGTCAACGGTGTCGGGCGTGCCGCCGCCGTCGGCCCGGCGCAGAACCATCGTTACCTGTCCGACTTTATATTGCCGGAGGGTGAAGGCCGGGGTGTTGCCGGCCAGGGTCATGCGCAGGGCAATGCGCTCGGGAGCCTGGTTGACCGAGTCGGCCAGATATTCGATATAGTCGGGATTGAAGAAATAGTAGCCGCGGTTGCGCATCGAGGCGGCGATTGCGGTTCTGACGCTTTTCAGCGAGTCAACGCTGAAGCGCGAGCCGCGCNGCAGGTAGGGCTGGCGGGCGGCGATGGAGTCGATGAGGTGGTTCAGGCGGCAGGTGTCGGGGGGGAGTTCGATGGAGTCGAGCAGGTAGGCCGGCCCGGTTTCAACGGAGTAGCTGACCGAGGTTATGCGGGGGTTGCGTTTGTGGGTTGTTGTGTAGGTCGCTTTTCCGCGGAAGTAGCCNTTGTTGTCGAGCAGCTGGTCAACCATTTTNACGCGCAGGTCGGGNCGCACCTCGCTGATTAGCACGGGCTCTTCGGCGAANTGGTCGTAGACCCAGTGTTTGAGTCCTTTTTCGTGGCCCGACCAGTGGTTCCAGATCCAGAGCCCATAGGGGAAGGGCGTTCGGATGTTGGTCATGGGCCAGGTGTTGTTTGGCTTAACGGTCACGGCCTCGGAGATTTCGGCCTTCAGGTCGGGGTCGACTTTTTTGCCGTCGGGGCCGACGACGGTCAGTTTCTTGATGCCGTTATAGAGTTCTTCGTCGTTGGCCAGGCGCGAAGTNGTTGAGCAGCCGGCCATGACGAGGGAGGCCGCCAGNAGCGGAAGCAGGGAGCGGAGCGTGGTGATGAAGTTCATTGTTTAACTGCTTTTCGGAAGTTAAAGATGTCGGCAACGCGGTTAACGCGGCGTTTGATAACGAAGCCTACGCCGGTCTGGGTCACTTCGCCTTCGAGGATGCTTTCGTAGCCGGTGTGGCGGAACAGGCGGACATACATTGAGCCGGACTGGTTGAGCATGTATTCGAGCGACACGTCGGAAATCAGGTTTTCGGCAATGTCGGATTCTTCGGTGTCGGTTGAGTAGTTGCCGCCAACAATGATTTTGAAGCGGTCGTTGAAGAGCGATTTCGAAACTTTGTAGCTATATTGCGTTGCGGTCGAGGTCTGGCCGTTGCGGGTTCGGTCGAACTGGTCGAAGCCGAAGCTGACGTCAACGCCCTTGATGGTGTTTGCGGCCCATTTGTTGAGCTGCGACGACAGGAAGCCGTAGAGGGCGTTGCCCGANAGGTTGGACGTTGCGGAGGTTTCGCCGCTGGAATACATGCCGTAGAGCAGCAGGTTCATCGCCTTGTTGGCGCGCTGGGTGGGCGACATTGCCTGGAGCTCGTTCTGGAGCGACAGGTCNTCGTTGGTCGACAGGTCGAAACTAACGTCGAGATGCTCGGGCGTTCCTTTTGCCAGCAGCGTAACGTCGAAGTTCACCAGGCGGGAGTTNTCGCCGGGGCGNGTAACGTTGGCGCGGGTCTGGTCGGTTGCNGAGATGTTGAGGGTGGGGTTCATGACCGGGCCGTTGAAGGCAACGTAGCTGCCGGAGGCGAAATTGAAGGTCTTTTCGGAAATTACGGGGAGCGAGTAGCGGAAGAAGCCGCCGTCGATGGTCAANCGGCCNATCAGGCGNCCGTCGGGCTGCGCCGGGCTCATCGAGTAGGTCAGTATGCCCTGGGGCTTCANCTGGGCGCGGTTCTGGCCGTCGGTCGAGAGGTCAACGGTGAACTGCGAGCCCTGGCGGATGTCGACCGAGGCGGTCAGAGCCATTGCCATGGCGCTCTGCTCGACCGTGTCGGCCAGTGCAACCTGGGCGGTGTCGGCGAAGTTAACGAACTTAACAACGTCGGAATCATCTTCGAGNCCCACCGCGGCGCGNGCGCTGGTTATCTGATAGGTCAGGTTGGTCGTTGGCAGGATTGCCAGGCGCGTGTCAACGCTGAGGAACTTCATGTTGCCGCGCACCTGGGCGTCGAGGTCAATGAATCCGCGGCCATAGAGGTTGATGTGGCTTCCCTTTTTGGAGTTGAGGAACTGCATGTTGGAGGCCCGGAGGTCGAGGTTGATGGCCGGGGANGCGAAGTTGCGCATGTTGACCGAGCCGTTGACGCGCAGCGGGTTATCGTTGGCGCCGAAAATTGCAAAGTTATTGAAGGCAACGAGGTTTGAGTCAACGGCGATGGCGGTTGAGTCGAGGCGGAAGGTCGTTCCCATCATTCCTACGTTCACGGCGCCTCGGTTGAAGCTGATTGCGCCGTTGACGACCGGGGCGCTGAGCGTTCCGTCGACTTCCATGTAGCCGTTGAGGGCGCCGGAGAGCTCGGCATATTCGCGGGGCAGGAACGGGTTGGCAATCGCCAGGGGNAGCGAGGTTATCTGCGCGGCGAGGCTCAGGGGAGTGCGGGTAGTCGTGTCGTTGAGAGCNCCGTTGATGACNAGNGCGCGGCGACCGTTGANGTTCAGACCGGCATTGGCCCAGATGGCGCCGCCGAAGTCGGTGTCGATGTCGAGATCCATGTCGAAAGAGCCTACGCTCTGGCGGCCATAGGTCAGGTTATTGATGCCGAGGGTGCCGGAGCCGTTGACCGACTTGGTGGAATAGTTAACGGTCAGGTCGGCGTTGACGTCGCCGGCAATCGGCGGCGCAAAGGGGTTGAGCTGCAGCCAGTCCTGAATGTGGACGTCGCTGACCTTCAAAGCAACATTGTTGGGCGTCAGCGAGTCGGTCGGGGCGCTGCTTTCGCTCGAGAGCAGCTGAAGGCGCGAGCCGGCGCCGCGGGCGTCGAGGTTTGCGTCGATATGGAAGGTCGAGGGGTTGAAGCTCAAGAAGTTGTCGGCATTGATGGTCCATTGCTTATAGGCGATNGTCGGTTCGGTCGGGTCGAAGTTGACAGTGATGACCGAGTCGGCTACNGAAGCGCGCAGNCCCAGGCGGTAGCCAACGACGCCGCGCAGATTCTGCTGCTCGATGAAAAAGCGGCCNGTGCGGCCCGAAATGCCGCCGCGCAGACAAACGTGGGCAAACTCGTCGAGCGTTCCCGGGCGGTTGTCGATGTCGGCGTCGAGCAGCAGCGCGNGGCCGCGGCTGAGCAGGCGCAGCGTCAGNGTGTCAATAGCCAGCGACTCGCCCGAGGCGAGGCCGAGCAGGCGCGTTTGGGCATGGAGCGCCGTGTCGGTGCGGGCCGAGAGGTCNAGGGTGCGGAACTTGATGCCCGAGGGCTCTACGAACTGCTCCAGCACCGAGCCCGGGCGCGCGTTGAGCGTCAGGTTCATCGGCGGCAGCAGCGAAATCAGCGAATCGGCCAGGAAGTCGCGGCGGTCGATCATCTCGGTCGCTGCGCCGGCGGCGCGTACAAAGTCGGNNGTGAGNGCATTGAGCGTAGTGTCGGCGCGGAAGGCGGCGTTGAGCGTTCGGTTCCCCAGNTCAACGGCGATTTGGCTGCCGGCGCGCGCGGTCATGGTCAGCGAGTCGAGCGCCAGCTTCANCGAGTTCATTTGCAGGCGGGCGTCGAGCAGGGTTGCGTCGGCGCTGACAGTNTCGAGATTNAGCGCGGCGAANCCCTCGGAGCGNAGAGCCATGCGGCCTGTCAGAATCGAATCGGTGAGCCCCAGTGCCTTCAGGTCGAGGTTGCGGACGTTGCCGCGCAGCTTCCAGCCAACGGTTTTGGGTTGCAGGGCGGCGTCGAGGTCGAGNTTGAAGTCNGCGGNGGGNGCGCCGGAGCTGATGGCGGCGGTCAGGGCGCCGTCGGCCAGGGTTGCGTCGGCCCGGAGGTCGGTTATCCGGTCGCCGCGCAGCTGGAGCGAGCCAACGTTGACGGCGGCATTGAGCTGCGCCCCGCGTTGGAGCGGGTTGANCGAGCGGCCCGACGCGCGAACGGTTGCGCTGACGGCGCCGATGCCCATGTCGGGCATGAATGAGCCAACNGGGAAAGAGTCGGCNCGCAGGTCAATGCTATAGGCGGGCGCACTGCCGCGCAGCGAGCCGTTGAGNGCCAGGCGGCCGGCGCCGGTGCGGGCGGTCAGGCGCGCCGAGTANTTGCCGCCCAGGGCGGTTGNGTGGCCTTGGAGCGTCAGCGGNGGGAGCGTGACCCCGGCGGGCATCATTGATTTCAGCGGCGCNGAGTTAACGAGGCGNCCTTCGATGTCGGCGTTGAGCGTCAGGCTGTCGGGGCTGGTCAGGTTGCCTGCCGTGCCGGCGCCTTCAACGGCGAATATGCCGTTCATCGAGGCGGCGAGAGTGTCGATNCGCAGGTCGGCCATCGTGCCGCGGGCATAGGCGCGCAGCCGCAGCGGCGTTTCGGCGGGAAGCGGCGCCAGCAGGGGNCGGAAGGCCGGAAGGGCGGCAACGACGGCGTCGGTAAACACTTCTGCCGTCGCATCGAGGCGCACCGGCGCCTTGGCCGCNTCGGCGAGCATGCCCATTTCCGCATCGAGCGTCAGGCGCGTGCGGTCGTTGAGCGTAATGGTGAANTCGCGGGCGAGCATGGCGGCCGAAGTCATTTCAAACACGCCGTTGGCCNTCAGACTCATGTCGGCAACGTTGCCTACGGTCAGCTGCCGCAACGGAACGCGCATCTCGACGCCGTGCATCGCAAAGGAGTCAACGGCGGCTGAGGCNTNGCGCAGAGTCAGCCAGCTCAGGTCGAGGCCGGCCAGGGGAGTGACGCCCCGGGTGCCGTAGAGCGCCGAGTCAACGGCCATGGTCAGCACCCNGGCGCGAATGTCGATAGTGTCCGCAACCAGCAGGCGCCCGGCGGTCAGGGCGGCTTGGCTGACGCGTGCGGCGATAGTGTCGTTGGTCAGCGCCATCGACATCGTGTAGTCAACGTTTTTCAGCGTTATCGGCCCGGAGGTTATGAGCATCGGCGCCGTGGGAGTAGTGTCAACGGGAGTGGCCGTAGTGTCGGGGCCCATGAGCAGGCGAACGCGGGCGCCGTTCAGGTCGGCGTGGTCAACGGCGATCGTGGCGAAGTTCAGCGCCATNGTTGCCGCTGCGCCGATGCTGTCGACCTCAACGTTGATAAACAGCGAGTCGGCGCCCCCCATGCGNTAGAGGCCGTCGCGGATTTCGGCGCGGCTAACNGNCAGGCGTCCGGCCATCAGCGGCAGCGGGTTCAGGTCAACCTGCAGGCTGCGGGCGGCAATCATNGTGTCGCCGTTNGCCTTCAGGTCAGTAACCAGCGCACNGTCAACGGCGAGCTTCAGCGGCCAGCGCAGGCTNATNTTTTCAGTTTCNATATGGAGGCCGCTCGACTGCTCGACCGAGGGGAGCACGCGNCCGGCCAGGAAGTTGAGCACGCCGGGAATATAGAGCGCNCCAACAACCGCCACCANCAANAGGATAATTGCGGCGAGCACACGTCCGACGACGCGCAGAAATTTCAGCACGAACCGACGCGTTTTTTTCGGAGTTGCGGCTCCGTTCCTATCCTTAATCTCTTCCATAAATAAACAGTTTCCTTTTTAACCGCTTTNGAGGCCAAAAAGTTTACCCCGCAAAGTTACAAAATTTTGAACTATTGCTCTTCTCTATCGCGACTTTTTAATCGTAAAAAATTTTCGCGTGTAATCAGATTGGANATTTCCGTTTCGTCGCGATGNGTGGCGAGCAGGCGTTCGTAGTGTTGCGTTGCNATTTGGCGTTCCAGCTGGCGCACGCTCCATGCGCCTTTNGTCGCTTCGTNGGCATAGTGTTGGCGCGCTTTGGGGTTGGTCACTCTCATAAGTTCCAGATAATGAGACCACGATAATTTGGCAGACACTGTCTGCCAAATTGGAAACGCGAGAGCAAACTGGCGCATGTTGCGCAGATTGCGCGGCGAAAAGCCTTTGCCAAACTGCTCGACTAACTTTTTTGAGATGGAGTTAATCATTTCGTCGCCATATTTGGCATTATTNTCGCCTCCTTGGGCAGCTATTATAAGTTTTCCAATGTTCCAATAGGTTTGGACCATTGCGGAATTAACAGTAACGGCAACGTTGCGACGGGCGTTGGTCAGCAGGTCCCGTATCTGAGAGAAAAGGCTGTTGGTTTGGAGGTTATTATCTGCGGCCATGAGGTTGATATAATCTATATTACAAAGTTACGCAGAATTTCCGAGTTGTCAATAAAAAATCTCCTAAATATGAAAAAAGGCGGCGCCGCTTTGGGNGCGGTGCCGCCGGGGGGTAATGGGTGTTAACGGGGATTAGCCGTTGTATTTTTTCATTACGGCGATGAGGTCGAGAACCTTGTTGGAGTAGCCGATTTCGTTGTCGTACCAGCTAACAACCTTAACGAAGGTGTCGGTCAGGGCGATACCTGCCTTAGCGTCGAAGATAGAGGTGCGGGGGTCGCCGAGGAAGTCGCTGGAAACCACTGCGTCTTCGGTGTAGCCGAGGATGCCTTTGAGTTCGCCTTCGCTGGCTTCTTTCATTGCGTTGCAGATTTCAGCGTAGGTAGCGGGCTTGGCCAGGTTAACGGTCAGGTCAACAACGGANACGTCGAGGGTGGGAACGCGCATCGACATGCCGGTGAGCTTGCCGTTGAGTTCGGGGATAACTTTGCCTACAGCCTTAGCAGCGCCGGTNNNNGAGGGGATGATGTTGCCNGAAGCAGCACGGCCGCCGCGCCAGTCCTTCATCGAGGGACCGTCAACGGTTTTCTGAGTAGCGGTGGTCGAGTGAACGGTGGTCATGAGGCCGTCGGTGATGCCGAACTTGTCGTTCAGAACCTTNGCGATGGGAGCAAGGCAGTTGGTGGTGCAGGAAGCGTTGGAAACGAACTGCTGACCGGCATAGGTCTTGTCGTTTACGCCGCAAACGAACATGGGGGTGTCGTCCTTGGAGGGAGCGGACATAACAACGTATTTAGCGCCGGCTTCGATGTGGGCCTGAGCTTTTTCTTTGGTGAGGAAGAGACCGGTTGATTCAACAACGTATTCAGCGCCAACTTCGCCCCAAGCGATTTCTGCGGGGTTCTTGCAGGCGGTTACGCGGATGTGCTTGCCGTTAACGATGAGTTCGCTTTTTTCCATGTCGTAGTCAACAGTGCCGTCGAACTGACCGTGCATGGTGTCGTACTTCAGCATGTAAGCCATGTAGTCTACGGGGAGGAGGTCGTTGATGGCAACGACTTCGATGTCGTCACGCTTGGTGGAAGCGCGGAAAACAAAACGACCGATACGGCCAAAGCCGTTGATACCGATTTTTGTCATAGGGTTTATTAATTAAAGTATTAAATGGTTTAAGAAAAGTTTTTTGCTTGAATTTTAGCAACCGCAAAGTTACGAAAACTTTTGCGGTTGCCAAAACTTTTATGATTTTTTAGCGGATAAATTTCTTCTGACCGCCAACGATGTAGAAACCGCGGCCGGGGTTGGCGACCTTGCGGCCCTGGAGGTCGAAGATTTCAGCGGCGCCGTTTTCGACGGAAATTTCGCTGATGGAGCTGCTGAAGTCAATAGCGGTGGGGAAGATCTGGAGGGTTTCGCCGTAGATTGCGCCGATGCCGGTGATGGTGGCGATGCCTGCTTTGATCTGGTCAAGGGCGAAGCGGTCGAATACCTGACGCTGCTCGGCGCCTTCGCCGATGTAGAACTTGCCGTCTNCTTCGGTGATTTCAACGTTTTCAACGGTAACGTACTGTGCGATGCCGATCTGGTTAGCGGCAACTTTCTTGGGTTCAACCGGGGTGCCCTGGGTAGCTTCGCCGAACGAGTCGGTCTGGGGNGTCATCTGGGGCATGTTCTGGTAGAAGCTGAACTTGCCGATGATGCCGGTGAGCTGGTCGCCGTTCTTATATTCGGGCAGGTTGCCATAGACTTCGAGGTTGGTTTCGCCGTCGGTGATGAAGGTGTATTTCTTGTCGGGGCTCTGGTAGAACACGGTAACGGNGCCGGTGATTTTCAGGTTAGCGTCGCTCTGCTCTTCAACGAAGGCGGTCAGCGAAGCGATTTCCTCAACGGGCAGCGGAGCAATGCCGCCAACGATGGTGTAGTCCGAAGTGTTCTTGATGCCGGGCTGGCCAAAGTATTTTTCGAGATTACCTTTAACCGACACTTCTTTGCCGAAGTTTTCAGGACGGTCCACGAGGTTCAGGTCGGCGCGTACGGTGCTGCCGCCAACGAGCTGAACGGGAACCATCTTGGTCTGGTCGGTTTCGCCGGGGGTAGCGGCGATGTAGATGTTGGCTGCTGCGGTGAAGGGAGCGGTGGTTTCGAAAACGTATTCGCTGCCGCNGGTGTTCATTGCGCCAACGATGTAGCCGGTTACCCAAGCTGCGGAGCTGATGGTGTTATTGAGGGCAATAACGTCGTTAACGGTGTAGGGGTTCTCTTCGGTGCCATTGCCTTCGGTGTCGCCGGGGGTGGGGTCAACGTTGCCGCCGCCGTTACCGCCTTTGCCGTAAACGGTGATGGAGGTGAAGCGGATCTGGCCGGCTTTGCTTTCGCCGTCGGTGCCCATAGTAGCNNAATCGCCAACGGTGAAGGTAACGGACGAAGCGTTGCCTACCCAGGTGATTTCAGTGTCGCCGGCAGCCTGAGCGGGTTCGATNGCGCCGGTGCTGGGGGTGAAGGTAGTGTAGCGGAAAGCNGCNTCGGAAGCGAGAGTAACAACGATTTTGCTGATTTCATCGCCGCTGACGGTCAGAGAGCCCTTTGCATAGAGGCGGATAGCGCCGGTGTTGGCGTGGTAGGCGGGAGCGGTGGTGCCGCTGTTCTTCTGAAGGTCAACGGTGTAGCCGCCAACGGTTGCAGCGCCGCTCGGGTTGAACTGGTTTGCAACGATAACGGTTTCGCCTTCTTCGCCGGTGTTATCACCGCCTTGGTTGCCGCCTTCGTTGCCACCTTCGTTGCCNCCTTCATTGCCGCCTTCTTCACCTTCGCCGTAAACGGTGATGGAAGTGAAGCGGATCTGGCCGGCTTTGCTTTCGCCGTCGGTGCCCATCGTTGCGTTATCGCCAACGGTGAAGGTTACGGTAGCGGCGTCGCCGGTCCAGGTGATTTCAGTGTCGCCGGCAGCCTGAGCNGGGTCAAAAGCGCCGGTGCTGGGGGTGAAAGTAGTGTAGCGATAAGCGGCGTCGGAAGCGAGCGTAACAACGATTTTGCTGATTTTTTCGCCGCTGACGGTCAGAGAGCCTTTTGCGTAGAGGCGGATAGCGCCGGTGTTGGCGTGGTAGGCGGGAGCGGTGGTGCCGCTGTTCTTCTGGAGTTCAACAGTGTAGCCGCCAACTGTTGCGGAGCCACCCGGATTGAACTGGTCGGCNTTAATAACGGTCTGGGCAAAAGCGCCGCAGGCAGCCGTCATTGAGATTGCCAGAGAAAGTAAAAACTTCTTCATAGAGTGATGGATGATTTGATAGTTGTTTGTGGATGAATAATATTTAGCGGTGCAAATTTAAGGAAAAAAGTTCGAAGTTAAAAGCGAACGCCAAATGTTTTTTATCAGNCGGCGCGTTTGGCGTGAAAATTGATGTNGATGACGNCGGATTGTGTTAAATNTGAGGGTTAACAAATGTTAAAACNNTATAACNGNTTGATTGAATTTCACATTTTTTATAAATTTGCAGTCAAATTTACCACACATTTTGTGCTTAAAGCGCGTTCACGCCCCCATCGGTTATAGAACTGAATGAAGTTTAACCTGCATCATAAATCTGACATTCGCCGCTTGTTTTCGGCTATTTGCCAATGCGGAATGTTGTCGCTGGCCATTATTGCTTCAGCGGGGGCAGGTGTGGCGTATGCACAGAGCCCGGCTCAACGGCTCGAAGCGAAAACCGACACCGTTTCGGCGCGCATCTATTTCCGCTGCGCCAGCAGCGTGCTCGACACTGCNTTTCGCGGCAACGGCCAATCGCTCAGCCGCCTCCGGCAGGCCTTGACAACCGCCGACAGCACCCGCATCGAGGCCGTTACGGTCAGNGCGGCGGCGTCGCCCGAAGGCAAGGCAGGTTTCAACCGCNGGCTCTCCGATGCGCGCGCCAAGGCGNCAGCCGATGCCGTCGTTANGCTGACCGGAGTTAGCCCCGAAATGCTCCGAATCATTTCGGAAGGCGAAGACTGGGANGGNCTGCGNGAGCGCNTAAATAGTTATAACTCAGCAAATTACCCCCCCCCANTTACGGCCTGACAGCGTCGGCCTGACGGCCAANNNNCCCGCTGCNGGTCTATTTGACGCTGCCGGCNTGGCCGAGCGNAAGGCTCAGCTGCGCTCCGTTGGCAACAAGGCGCTGCGCGACTACATTCGCCGCACCGTTCTGCCCGACNTGCGCGTTTCCGACATCGAGGTCATTTTTTCGCGCTTCGTTCCGTCGCTCCCCGAGCNCGACAGCATTATTCCCGCGCCNGAACCCGAATTTGNTCCCGCNCCCGNNCCTGAACCCGCNCCTGANNNGGNGCCCGANNCNGNGCCGCTGCCGACCGACACTGTCGTTCCNGCNCCGGCTCCCATANTCGCGNCGCAANTCGCCGGACGACAGGCATTTCAGCTGCTGGTCGCAACCAACCTGGCCGGCGACGTTCTGGCCGTTCCGAACCTGAGCGNCGAAGTCGCCNTGAAGCGCGGCTGGTCATTGCGCGCCGACGGAATGTATGCCTGGTGGAGCAAGCCCGCGCGCGGCCACTACTGGCGACTGCAGCAGGGCGCCCTGACCGTCAGGAAATATTTCGGCGATGAGCGCGCCTTCGCCGGCCACCACGTCGGAGTGTTCGGCCAAATTCTGCGCTATGACTTCTGNCGCGGCGGCAACGGAGTGCTGAGCGGCGGCTCCGACACGCCNTTCCGCGTCAACCCATCGTGGGGCGCGGGCGTGGAATATGGCTATACGTTTACCCTCCGCCCCCGGCTGCGGCTCGACCTCACGCTCGGCGCCGGCTATCTGGGCGGCATCTACATGAAATATCGCAACGACAACGGCGTCAGCTACTGGAAGTCNACCCACCGCCGCCACTGGTTTGGCCCCACTCGCGNCGAAGTGACCCTCGGATGGGTAATAGGCCGCATTTCAAAGGAGAAAGGAGCCGACCGATGAAGCGCCCCGTTTGCTATATGATTGCGCTGCTGGCGCTGACGTCGTGCGAGCACCAGCAAACGCTCCATTTCCCCGAGCAGCCCGGCTGGGACGACACGCGCCGCCGCGTCCGCGTAACGTTTGACTGGAGCGAGTGTCCCGAAGCCAACCCCGCCGAAATGGACCTTTATCTGATTCCCACCGACGGCAACGCTCACTACCGCCACCTGGCTTTCAGCGGGCGCGACGGCGGCTGGATCTACGTTGCCGAGGGCGAATATGCCGCCGTGGCCCTGAATCCCGATTGCGAGAANGTTAGAATAACCAACCCCGAATCGACCGAAACCTTCCGCCTGGCTCTGCGCCCGGCCAACGGCAACGTNCCTCANGCCTCGANGACCNCCACCGGCGACCCCGCCGGCGGCTANGCNACCTCGCCGTCGGCCATATTCTTCACGCCCGACTATATCTGGACGTCGTGGATCAACAACCTNTCTATCACCGCCGACCTGGAGGAAATCGTCATTCCGATGAGCGAAACNTTCTGTCGCTACTCGGTTGAGGTGCTCAACCTCGAGGGGAGCAGCAAGGTCAGCAGCATCCAGGGCGTGCTCTATGGCAATCACCCCGTTCTGGGCTTCGACGGAGCCGTTGACGGCGAAGATGANTCCGGCCTGCTCTTTTCGCTGGGCAAGAACGANAAAAACTATCCCCGACCCAATCCGGGCAATATTCAGAGCAGCGCTGACCTCGGCGCGCTTTGGACCATTCCGCTGACCGCGACCACGACCGACACCACTTCCTCGACCGAAGCGCGCTTCTATGGCGAGTTCCTGACNCTGGGCCACTGCGGCCTGACCCGTCAGCGCGGACGCAACGGNGCCACCGAGCGCTCCCATGCGCTGGCTCTGCAGTTCATNATGACCGACGGCAGCTACCAAACGGCCCGCGTGGACGTNACCGACCAGGTTCACTCCCAGCCGCTTCACCGATGTCACATNAGGCTCGACACCCTGAAGCTGCCCAACACCGGGGGCGACGACGGNGGCGGATTCCGATTCACGGTCGATGACTGGGAGGAAATCAATCTCAACGTTTCAGCCAACTAACCAACCCACAGCAACATAAATAACAATCAATATTATCAATCCCAATTTCTTAACANNATTAATTAATTAAACCAATGAAAAAACAATTGTTTTCAGCACTGTCNGCTCTGACAGTTATGGGAGCGCTGTTTACTTCGTGCTCTCAAGACGAGCTNATCCTCGACGAACCCACCGTTAGTCAGCAGGATCTCCAGCCCATCGAGTTCACCCTCGACGTTGCATCGTCGCGNGGTATCGACGCTCAAATCAACAACATTTCGAGCATCTACGTTTATGCCTTCTATGAAAAAGAAGTCACCGACGGCGAGGGCAACACGACCACTCAGATCGTTGACTGCTTCACTGAAAAAGACCGCCCTATACCCAGTGTTTACGAGGACGTTGCGCACGCCTTAGGCATTGCGGAGGTNNANGGTAATATCGTAGAGTTCAAAAAGGTAGACAACGACACCTACGCTCCGACCAAAAATATTTACTGGAAAAGTGAATGGGGTAAAAACGTAACNTTCATGGCTATCGCCCACGGCCCGATCGGCGCAACCATGCAANATAACGGAGGTCGTTATCATGGCCGCGATTACCTTAAAGAGCACACGATGCTCACCAGCCTGGTGGCTGCCAATGGCGACATTAAGATTGCAGGTGACGTNGCCGACCATATTTCCGAACAGCTCGACCTGGTTACGGCTAANACCACTNNTANCAAGCAAGCTGCAAAGGGCGGTATCNNNCTGAACTTTACCCACGCCTTCGCTCAGGTGCAGGTTAAATTCAAGTCCGCCGAAGAGTCGGATTATGACTACGACCTGTTTGGNGCCGTATTGGTAACCCGTGGTCATGGCGATAAAGGTACTTTCTCAGTAGCGNNAGACANNTTCANNGANGTTGCTANNAATGCTGACCAGTGGTCTTATTGGACTGCTCGAATCACCAACACNAACACTCTNAGCGGTGCTNTCAAGGTTGGACCCGAGGCTAAGGCATTCCCCGCTTATGAAACCGGCAACGAAGGTGCCTATATCATNCCGGGCAAATTCAATGGACGCAAGCCNACNGATGAATACAAGCCCGGTGACATGTATCTGCGCCTCTTTGTGATTGCAAAGAAGAAGGCCGACAATACTATCGCNTTCCCGACTGATTACGATGTGGCTCATCCGGAGTTTGATAGACTTTTGAAAAGAACCGAATGGAAGATTTTCGATTGGTTTACTACCGGTGACNCCGCTAATGCAGAGTGGGCTCAAGANAGAATCGGTGTCAGCCAGATTAATTTCGATGCAATCGAGTTTAAGGCCGGTTGCAAATATGTCTACACCATCGACCTGACCGACGGCATCGGCCACCTTCGTCCCGACGACCCCGATCGTCCNGGCGAACCGGTTCTCGGCATTCAGCTCAAGGCTAAAATTACCGTTGAAGCCTTCGATGAAAACAACAACCAGATTGACNTNAANCCNAACGAAGAAGCCTAACCCACGGGNTGCTTCTATCTAAAGATAGCCACCCGCTAAGCAAGAGGCTGCATTGAAATCCGCTAACGGATTTTAGTGCAGCCTCTGATGTTATTTNTCAACTTTCGGCCGNGANGCGAATTTTTTAGGGGAAAGGGCTATTGGTTTATNGGAAAATTTGCGTAACTTTGTGGCGAATATAATTTAATTCCGTCACTATGAAGAGAGAAGAACTTGTTGCCAATATCGCCCGGAAGGGATCGTTTTTGTGTGTAGGACTTGACCCGGATATTAAAAAAATTCCGGCCCATTTGCTGGAGCGCGAGAATCCNCTGCTCGATTTTTGCCGCGAAATCGTTGACGCNACGGCTCCCTATTGCGTGGCCTATAAGCCGAATCTNGCTTTCTTTGAGAGCCAGGGCGTTAAGGGCTGGGTNGCTCTCGAAGAAACGGTTAAGTATATCCGCGCCAACTATCCCGACCAGTTCATTATTGCCGACGCCAAGCGCGGCGACATCGGCAACACGTCGGCCCTCTATGCCCGCGCGGCCTTTGAGCATCTGGGCGTCGATGCGGTAACGGTTGCCCCCTACATGGGCTCCGATTCCGTCAAACCCTTCCTCGGCTATGAAGGCAAGTGGGTNATTCTGCTGGCCCTGACGTCGAATCCGGGCAGCAAGGATTTTCAGTTCCTCGAAACCGGCGAGGGCGGCAAGCGCCTGTTTGAGCGCGTAATCGAAACCAGCGGCGAGTGGGCCGGCCCGGATGAGATGATGTATGTTGTCGGCGCGACCCAGGGCCGCATGTTCGAAGACATTCGCCGCGTTGCCCCGCGCTCGTTCCTGCTGGTTCCGGGCGTCGGCGCCCAGGGNGGCAGCCTCGAGGAGGTTTGTCGCTACGGCATGATTCCGGGCGATTGCGGTTTGCTGGTNAACTCGTCGCGCGGAATTATCTATGCGTCAACGGGCCGCGACTTTGCCGAAGCCGCCGGAGCTGCCGCCGCCGACCTGGNCGGGCAGATGAAGGCGCTGCTGCGATAAGCAGTTTACGAAAAATCAGAATCAACTAACTAATCAATTACCAATCAATATCATGAAAAAAANTCTAAGAAAACTTCTTGCCATGGCGGCGATGGGTTTTGTTGCTTTTTCCGCGTCGGCAGTAATGCCCGAGGCCGGAAAGGTCTACAAAATCGTTAACAANAGCTATGGCACTGCGGTTGCCGACCAGGGCCCGACCGGCAAGGTTGGNTGCCAGGCATTTAACGAAAACAACTCGGCTCAGCGCTGGCTCGTCAGCGCCGGCGCGGGCAACTCNCTGCGCTTCAAGAGCCTCGGAACCGGCTGCTATCTGACCTCGTCGCGTGCGCGCTCGACCGCCTGGAGCGTCAGCTCCAACTCGTCGACCGCNGCGGCTCAGCTGGCGGTCAGCGGCTCAGACGGCAACTACGTTGTTCGCACCTCGGGCGACCCGGCGTCGCTGTCGATGCACTGCGACGGCCAGGGCGTAGTCGTTTGCTGGAGCGACGACATCGACCCCTCGAAGTGGGATTTCGTTGAGATTCCCATGACTCAGCAGGAAATCGACGAAGCCTTGCAGTCGTTCCANCGCTTTGAAGACGAGATTAACAAAACCTCGACCTACGCGGCTGCCCTGGCGGCTCTCTATCAGGANGCGGCCTGCACTACCCTGAAGAGCAACTACCAGTCAATGACCGACGCCAACATTCAGGCCGACAGCAACTACAAGGCNCTNAGCCCCGCCCTGCAGCAGATGGTTCTGAAAACCAAAAACGGCAACTGGGCCGAAACCTGCAGCTATAACGGCAAGTCGTATGACTGGGACTCGGACCACGCCAAGAAATATCGCGTTCAGCTCTATGANCCCTACTCCGANGGCGAGGCCGCAGCCGTTATGGCCGGCATTCAGGCTTATACCAACGTTAACAACCCGACCGGTATTCTCGGCAACGCCGGCGATATTCTCTACGTTATGGTCGACGGCGAAATCAAGGATGGCGCCTCGCTCTATCTCACCCCGATGACCGGCGCAGGGATGTTTAACAACGTTCGCGAGGGCGTTGAACTCCACTCCGGCCTCAACGTTGTGCCCGTCTACTCCGAGCAGGCTCATCAGCTGATGAACTACACGATCTACACCACCCAGACCGTCAACGGACGCAACCTGCCCGTCAAGGGNCGCGAGCTCAGCAACTATCCCGACCTGAAAATCCACATCGAAGGCGGCCAGCTCAACGGCTTCTTCAACGCTCAGGGCGACGCCCTCTATGCCGGCGACACCCGCGCCGACTATGACTACACCTCCGAGCGCGCAACCTTCCAGATGTATAACCTCATCGGCAAATATGTTATTCTCCATCTCTTCCTCGAGGACACCAAGGCCAACGTTGACGCAACCAACCTCAGCTGGGGCCTGAAATCGGTTCTCAACCCCGAAAAGAACATTCCCGGCGCAAATATCCGCTATTGCTTCGATCCGGTGGTTATCATGAAGGCATGGGACGACATGTGTTTCCGCGAACGCACCCTCATGGGCATCCAGCGCAATGAAGAGCTCCTGAAATATAACGAAGAACTCCTCTGGGGCTACTACGAGCCGCTGACCGGCGACAAAATCGACGTTCACCCCGCCGGCGACACCTACGACGTTGACCCCGGATTCGAATATGGCGATTATTTCAATAACCGCATGATGGGCATCACGATGCAGGGCAACCTCTATATGAACGCTACCTGGTGGCGCACGGCCTACAACATCAGCACCCTGACCTCGATTCTTTGTGAGCTCCCCTACTATTCCGGCCCGATCTGGGGCCCGGCCCACGAGTATGGCCACATGAACCAGGGCCCGATGAAAATGGCCGGCACGACCGAGGAGTCGAACAATATTTTCTCGAACGTTGCCGTTTACTATGCCGGTCACACCACTTCGCGCGCCGACATGCCCGTTGACCAGCTTAAGTGCTTCAACAAGGACGGCTTCTATCTCGAAAACGACGTTTGGGGAACGACCCGCATGTTCCTGCAGCTCTGGATCTACTACCACGCCTGCGGCAACAACAAGAAGTTCTATCCGCGCCTCTACGAGCTGCTGCGCAAGAACCCGCTCGAACACTCCTATTACCTGAACGTTCGCAAGGACCACCTGCAGTTCGTTCGCATGGCCTGTCTGGCCGCCCAGGAGGACCTGACCGACTTCTTCGACTCGTGGGGCTTCTTCGTTCCTCTCGATAACTACCACATCGGCGACTATGCCAACTACTATGCTACCCTGACCCAGAAAGATATCGACGAAGTCAAGGCCGAAATCAAGTCGTGGAACCTGCCCAAGAACGACCAGATTATTCTGATCGACGACCGTCCAGGCTCGAAGCGCGAAAGCTGGGCCGACTACATGGCGATTTCCCAGGCCGGCGTTCTCGGCGGCATCGAGGACTTCCGCAACAAGCGCAAGGCAACCGGCACGTTCAGCTGCACCATGCGCAACGACTCGCTGATTATCGATGCCTCCAAGGGCACCGCCGGCGTAGGCTTCCTGGTCTATGGCGAAGACGGCAAGCTGCTGAGCTTCACCAACGACTACAAGTGTCCGCTGAAAAAGACGGCAACCGCCGCCCTGATGCAGGGTAAGGCCAAGGTTTATGCGATCAGCGCCGACGGCTCGCGCATTGAAGTCAGCAACGAGTATCGCAACGCCCCGGTTTCGGAGCACCTGTCGAATCTCCACAAGCTGATGGAGTCAACCGCTGATGTCCACGACGTTATCGACGAAAACGAAGTGCGCGTCGGCTGGTATATTCCTAAGTATGCCAAAGCCTACATGGCTGCCTACGACGCTGCGGCCGCTGCCAACGAGTCGAACACCATCGACGAAATCACCGACCTCTACCTGAAGCTGCTCGAGGAATATAACGCCATCAAGGCCACAACCCACACCAAGGTGCAGTTCGTTAACAGCTCCATCTACAAAATCTATAACTACCGCTTCCCGACCCACGTTCTGGCCTCGACCTCCTCGAAGGCAAGCTGCGTGGCCGCCAAAACCGAAGGCGATGAATATCAGCAGTGGAAGGTGTCGACCAAGGATAACGGCTATATCTTCTACAACATGCGCTGGGAAAAGTATCTCGGCAAGCCCGACAACACCGACAACGACAAGAAGGTGCTCAACATGGTTGCGTCGCGCAACGACGCCGGCGTGTTTGAAATCCGCGAGGACGGCCCCGGCAAATATCTGCTGCTCAACGGCGGCGAATGGAACAAGGCCGTTCACCAGTTCGGCGACAAGGCCGGCGGCACTCTGGCAATGGAGAACGGCGGCTGGGATGCCTCGCACTGGTACATTGAAATCAAGGAGGCCAACGAACTCTATAAGGCCAAGGCCGACCTGGGCCGCATGATTACCGAGGCCGAAGCCCTGCTCGAGGAAGCCGGCAAAATCGGCATTGAGGGCGACGAAATCGTTCTGACCCCGGAGATGCTCTATTCCAACGCTCCGATGCGCAGCGGCGATGACCGTTTCACCGGTTTCGACGTTCTGTTTGACCAGAACCTGCTGACCTACTTCCACACCAACTCCGACAACGACATCGATTCCGACGACGGCCTCGACCACTACATCCGCGTTGACCTGGGCGAAAACAATCAGGTCAGCTCCTTCCAGATCAACTGGTCGAACCGCGACGTTCTCGGCGGCGGTCAGGACGAAGAGGAGCAGAGCCCGTCGGTGCCCGTTAACCAGCCCGGCCGCATTCAGGTCGACGGCTCGAACGACGGCGTTTCCTACACGACCATCACCACTCTCAGCGCCCTGCCCACCGGCAACGCCAAGAGCTACACCTCGCCGCTGATTACCGACGGCAACGTTTATCGCTACATCCGCCTGATGAACGTCTATGGCGCCAAGAAGGCCCACGGCCACGCCTACTTCGCCCTGGCCGAACTCGGCATGGCTGAATCCGAAGAGCGCGCACGTCCCAAGGAATGTTACCCCAAGGTGACCTCCGAAATGATGTTTGACCTTCGCGACGAGCTCGCCAACGCCAACAAGAGCTACGCCAAGGCAACCACCAAGGCCGACGTTTATCTCAAGGCTATTGCCGACCTGGAAGTTCCGTTCAACATCCTGGCCGCTGCCATGGGCGTTGAAGGCTCAATCAACGAGGTTGAGGCCAACCTCCGCGCCGCAACCGCCACCGGCATCTATGACCTCTCGGGCCGCCGCGTAGCCAAGCCCGCCACCGGCCACATCTACATCATCGACGGCAAAAAAATCCTCGTAAAATAACCTCCCAACCCTGACTCTTTACACCTTGCACTCCAAAGGCTAATTGATTAGCTTTTGGAGTGCAATTCTATTTTAAGTTTCAATAATTTGGGTATATAAGCCAAATTTTGTAGATTTGCACTACAAACAAGGCCGACTGCACAAGAAAAATATGTTAAATTCACAAATGCGCGAATTTCTCACGCTGATTTTCAATCAATTACGCAGTCATGACTTAACAAAGAATAACAAACAATGACTGAGCGAGAATTACAAACACATCTTCAGCAGCGATTTCCCTCAGAGAATGAAGCATGCGACTGGAAGGAATTCAAAAGCCTGAAAAACTTCTTCAATGGGAAGGAAGGTGACGATGTCGTTTCATATGTCGCTGCCATTTCAAGTATGAATGGCGGCCATTTGGTGATCGGAGTTAAGGATCATAGCCTGGAAATTGTTGGTACGGACACCTATAACTATGACCGACAGACTGCGACCATGCGGTTGGTTCGCGAGTGCTCGAATTTGCCGACCGAAGGCCTGAAAATCGAAGAGTTCGTTACGTCTGATTCCGGCAAGATCGTTTGGGTGATTAACATACCCCGCCATAAGCCGCGCTTACCCGTTTATGCTCACAAAAAGTTATGGCAGCGAGTTGAAGATAATCTTGTGGAGATGTCAGTTTCACGGCTTGACAAGATTCTAAATGAACCTCTTGCTGTCGATGATTGGTCGGCCCAGGTAATTCCTGATGCCACAATCGAAGATTTAGACCCCGGAGCGATCGCTGTTGCCCGCGCAAAATTCAAGGAGCTATTCAATGGCGCCAGAGATTCAGAGATTGACAGCTGGACTGACGAAGTCTTTCTAAATAAGGCAAAACTCACTCGAAAGTCAGCAATCACGCGAACTACTATAATACTCCTTGGCAAATCGGAGAGCGACCATTTCCTGAATCCGTCAATTTGTAAGATTCGTTGGTTCTTGCGCGACGAATCTGATAGCAATAAAGATTTTCGTGTATTCACGATTCCGATGATTCTTGCAATTGAAGAAATCGGCTCATTGATTCGTAATACAACGTATACATACACGATTTCAGGCTCTATGTTTCCTGAATCAATGTCGCGCTACGACGCATTCACTCTCCGCGAACCGCTAAATAACGCAATTGCCCACCAGGATTACTCGAAAGGCTGTCATATCGACGTTATTGAGTATGAAGACGAGAAACTATGTTTCAAGAATGCAGGTCAGTTCATACCGGAGTCGGTCGAAACGGTTGTTACACAAGATTTTCCCGAATCCCATTACCGCAATCCCGCCCTTGTAGAGGCTATGCGAAACGTAAAAATGGTTGAAACCGAAGGTGGCGGCATAAGAAAGCTATTCGTACAGCAGCGTAAGCGATTCTTCCCTATGCCCGACTATGACATTCGCGATAGTCACGTTGTATGCACTATTGAGGGCCGGGTCCTGAACGAGAATTTTGCAAATATTCTTGTTTCAAATTCATCGTTATCGCTGGCTGATATAATGTTACTCGATTCAGTACAGAAGCGGGCGGCCATTTCACATGACGCAGCAAGTTATTTGCGCAAAAAAGGTTATATAGAGGGCCGTTACCCTAATATATTCCTTTCATCAAAGGTAGTTGCCCCTACAAAACATGTAGGGCTCAAAGCGTCGTATATCAAAAACAGGAGTTTTGACGACGATTACTTCAAGAAACTGATAATGGATTACATCAAAGAGTATGGAAAGGCAGAAAGAGCCGATCTTTATCTGCTTATCGGCAAGATGTTGCCGGAATATATGACAGACAGACAGCGCTATGACAAGCTCACAAATCTATTATCCGCACTCAAGCGCAAAAATAAGCTCAAATATAACGGTAAGTTTTGGCTGCTTGTTAAGTAAACTCCTTAACAAAAGAATATGACCAAATTAACAAGACGGCTGACGTAATATGCAGTAGTCCTGGCCATTGCCCCCAAATCAACTTAACAAGCGTTACAAACTGCTATTAACTACCTCGAAAGCCATTCTACAATCAATCCTCGTTAAATAACCTCCCGCGCCCGGCTTTTGTTGTTGCGTTAAAATGAGTTAATTGTTGGGGCGGGGGATTAAACTTTGGCGGGGGTGGGGGAGTCAAAGGGGAGTGTTTCAGAAATTAATTCATTCACTTTATGTATATCAATTTCAGAATGGCCAGTTTGGCCGTGGCTCTCAGCGTATTGTCGGCAGCAGCGTTGCCGGCGCCGGCTGCGGAGCCTTCGCCTGCCGATACTATTTCGGTTGAGCGGATTGTTGCGCCGGCGCCGGCGTTGACTCCCGAGGTGTGGACTTTCAGCGATTGCCTGGATTGGGCGATTGAGAATAACACCGAGGTGCGCCGGTCGATGCTCAACGTTTTGTCGGCTCGCCAGGATGTTCTCGCGGCCAAGGACGCATGGCTCCCCACCGTAGGGTTCACGACCAATCAGAGTTTTACCAACTATCCGGCCAATGAGGCGGGTCGCGACCATAATTCCTATGGCAGCTCATATAACGTCGGCGCTTCGTGGACGGCATGGGATGGCAACGTGCGCAAGTATCGCACCGAGTCGGCCAAGCTGCTGGAACAGCAGCGCGCCCTGGCCGGCGACGACGCTGTTGTTACGCTTAAACTCGGCATTCTGGAGGCTTATTTGAATATTATGTATGCCGGCGAGGCCGTTAAGATTGCCGAACAGACGCTCGAGGTCAGCACCTTGCAGGCCGAACGCGCCAAGCGCTTCGCCGAGTCGGGCCGCACGTCGCAGGTCGACTATGCGCAAATCGAGAGCCAGCGCGCGCAGGATGCCTATAACCTGACGCAGGCGCGCAACAGCTATGAAACCGCCAAGATGACGCTCAAAAAGATTCTGACCCTCGGGCTGGACTATGATCTGAACGTTGCCGACGTTTCGTTTGCCGACTCCGAGGTTCTGGCTCCGCTCCCGGCGGCGTCGGAGGTCTATGAGCTGGCAGCGGCGTGGTTGCCGCAGCTCAAGAGCAACGAGCTGTCGAAGTCGATATACAGCAACGACGTTAAAATAGCCAAGGCGGGACGCCTGCCGTCGCTGTCGGTCCAGGGAGCCCTGGCAACCGGCTATACGTCGGGCTCGTCGCGCAACTGGTCGTCGACGATGGGTCGCAATTTCAACGAAAATATCGGCCTGACGCTCAGTATTCCGATTTTCGACGGCAATTCGACCAAGCGCGCCGTTGCCAAGGCGCGTCTGGCCGAGCTGGACTATGACTTGACGCGCAAGGACTTGCTCGACAACCTGTCGCAAACCATCGAGGGACTCTATATTAACGCGTCGAATGCCCGGGCGCGCTATAATGCCGGCGTTTCGCAGCTCGACGCGGTCAAACTGTCGGCCGACCTGGTGAACCGCCGGTTTGAACTCGGCTATGTTAATCCGCTCGATTTTCTAACCGCCCACAACAACCTGCTGAACGCGCGCCTGGAGCTGCTCCAGAGCAAATACATGGCCATTCTTGCCGGAAAGACCATTGGCTTCTATGCCACTCAGCAACTCACGTTAAACTAAAACACTGAACCGCAATATAATGAAAACCAAGAAACAAACAGGGTATATGACCCTGGCGGCTGCCGGCCTGATGATGCTGGCGCTCGGCTCCTGCTCGAAGGAGAACTCCTTTGAACTCGAAACCTACACGGTTGCCCCGACGTCGCTGTCGGAAATCGTGACCGCAACCGGCACTATGGAGTCGGTAACGTCGGTCGACGTCGGCACGCAGGTTACCGGCATTATCAGCAACCTGCTCGTTGACTTCAACGACCAGGTCAGCAAGGGCCAGCTGATTGCCGAGATTGACAAAACGGTGCTCCAGAGCGAGTTGCAGAGCGCCGACGCTACCCTGGCTTCGGCCAAGGCGAGCTTCGACTACGCCGCCGCCAACTTTGAGCGCGACAAGGCACTCCACTCCGAAAAACTCATTTCCGACTATGAGTTCCAAACCACCCGCAAGGACTACGAAGTTGCCCGCATGGCCTACGAAAAGGCGCAGGCCGACCGCGTCCGCGCGGCGAAGAATCTGACCTACGCCGAGATTACGTCGCCGATCGACGGCATTGTCGTTTCGCGCGAGGTTGAGGTCGGCCAGACCGTAGTTTCGAACATGAGCGTTGCGAGCCTCTACGTTATCGCCGACCTGGACCACATGCAGGTCGTTGGCAACGTTGACGAAGCCGACATAGGCCAGGTTAAAGTCGGCCAGAATGTTTCCTTCACCGTCGATGCCTATCCCGACGACACTTTCAGCGGCACCGTTACTCAGGTGCGCATCAGCCCCACGACGACCAACAACGTCGTTACCTACGAAGTTATCGTTTCAACAACCAACCCCGACCATAAGCTGATTCCCGGCATGACGGCCAACCTGTCGATTTTCACCCTACAGCTCGACGACGCCATCGCAGTGCCGCTCAAGGCGCTGAAGTTCGAGCCCATGCAGGCCGCCGAAGGCTCCAAGCTCCCCGAGCCCAAGCCGCTCGCCGACCGGGCCGAATATTCGGTTTGGGTTCTGCGCAATAATCAGCTGGTTGAAACCGCCGTTACCCTCGGAATGAAAAACAGCGTTTACCAGCAGATTACCTCCGGCCTGCAGTCCGGCGACAAGGTTGCCCTGCAATATCAGGAAATCAGGCCCGACACCAACGGCGGCCCCAAAGCCCAGGAAAACCCCTTCATGCCTAAACCTCCGGGCTCAAAGAAAAAATAACCGGCCATGGCAAAGGAAATCATCAAGGTCGAAAACCTGAAACGCTACTTCAAGGTGGGCGACGAAACCGTCAAGGCGCTGCGCGGGGTTTCGTTTACCATCTATGAGGGCGAGTTCGTGACCATCATGGGCACCTCCGGCTCCGGCAAGTCAACGCTGCTCAACACCCTGGGCTGCCTCGACACTCCCAGCTCCGGCGAATATTACCTTGACGGCATTCCCGTTAAGGGGATGAACCGCAACGAGCGCGCCCGCATCCGCAACCGCAAAATCGGTTTCATTTTCCAGAACTACAACCTGCTGCCGAAAACCACCGCGCTCGAAAACGTTGAGCTGCCGTTGCTCTACAATCCCGCCGTCAGCGCCAAGGAGCGCGCCGAACGCGCCGAAAAGTGTCTGCGCGAAGTGGGGCTGGGCGAACGCCTCTACCATAAGAGCAACCAAATGTCGGGCGGCCAGCAGCAGCGCGTGGCCATTGCCCGCGCCCTGGTCAACAACCCCGTAATAATTCTTGCCGACGAAGCCACCGGTAATCTCGACACCCGAACCTCATTCTCCATTCTCACCCTCTTCCAGCGGCTCTATCGCGAAGGCAAGACCATTATTTTCGTTACCCACAACCCGGAGCTGGCGCTCTATTCGTCGCGCAACATAATGCTGCGCGACGGCAAGATCGTCAGCGACCAGCGCAACTCCGACATCAAGTCGGCCGAGGAGGTCTATCGCAACCTGCCAGTTGAAACCGAATAATCCACCCCACTCCCTTAATGAAACTGTCAAATCTCTCGAAAATAGCCATCAAGGCTCTCGGAAACAACAAGATGCGTTGCTTCCTGACCATGCTTGGCGTTATTATCGGCGTTGGTGCCGTCATTGCCATGCTCGCGATTGGCCAGGGCTCGAAAAACTCCATCAAAGCCCAGATTTCCGAAATGGGCAGCAACATGATAATGATCATGCCCGGAGCCGAGCGTCGCGGCGGCGTGCGCCAGAGCAGCGACGACATGCAGACTCTCAAACCCGCCGACTACGACGCCGTCGTTAATCAGGCAACGCTCATCGACAAAATCTCGCCCATGGTCTCTTCCTCCGGCCAGTGGGTCAACGGCAACAACAACTACCCGTCGCAGGCCCAGGGCGTCAACACGCAGTATCTCGACATCCGCCAGCGCCGCGTTGCCCGGGGCGAAATGTTCACGGAGGCCGACGTCAAGACTGCCGCCAAGGTTTGCGTGCTCGGTAAAACGCTGGTCAATAACCTCTTTCCCGACGGCACCGACCCCATCGGCAAAATCGTTCGCTTCGGCTCGATTCCGCTGACCGTTATCGGAGTGCTCGACGAAAAGGGCTATAACACGATGGGTCAGGACCAGGACGACATGGCGCTGGTGCCCTACACGACCGTTATGAAGCGCATGCTCGCCATTGACTACATTCAGGGCCTGCAGGCTTCGGCCATCGACGAGAACCAGACCGAGGCGACCATCAACGAAATAACCGAAATTCTGCGCAGCAGTCATAAGCTCCGCGAAGGCCAGGAAGATAACTTCACTATCCGCTCAATGCAGGAGCTGGCCGAGATGATTTCCTCAACTTCGTCGATGATGACAGTGCTGCTCGCCGCGGTTGCCGGCATTTCGCTGCTCGTTGGCGGCATCGGCATCATGAACATCATGATAGTCAGCGTTACTGAGCGTACCCGCGAAATCGGCCTCCGCATGAGCATCGGCGCCACCGGGCGCGACATCATGACGCAATTTCTCATCGAAGCCGTCATAATCTCCGTTACCGGCGGCGTGCTTGGCATAATCATGGGCGCCGTTGCCACCTGGTTTATCAAAATCTTTGCCAACTGGCCCGTTGAAATCGACCCCTTCTCCGTTGTGCTCTCCTTCGTTGTCTGCACCCTGATAGGCATCATCTTCGGCTTCTATCCCGCAGCCAAGGCATCCAACCTCGACCCCATCGAGGCCATCCGCTACGAATAATCCTCCATTTCATTGTTATTTAGGCGATGAGCAGAATCGGATTCTCCTATAAAAAGTATATTGCCGTCGTTGCGCTGCAGATCGTGCTGATAATGACGGTGCTGGACGTAACGGTTGTTAACGTTGCGCTGCCGATCCTGGCCGAGGAGTTTGCAATCAGCAACTCCTCGGCGGTTTGGATCGTAACGGTCTATCAGCTGGTGATAACCATGTTGCTGCTGCCGGTGAGTTCGATTGGCGATTTGCATAGTTATAAGCGCACGTTTCTGACGGGCGTAGTCGTTTTCACGTCGGCCTCGGCGCTGTGTGCGGCGTCGTGGAGCTTCGGGGCGGTGGTTGCGGCGCGTGCGCTGCAAGGCGTCGGCGCTGCGTGCGTCATGGGTGTTAACATTGCGCTGGTGCGTCTGATCTATCCGCGCGAGATTCTGGGGCGCGGCATGGCGCTGAACGCCATGTGCATAGCTATCGCAACTGCCGCGGGGCCAACGATTGCCGGCGCCATATTGTCGGTAACGTCGTGGCACTGGCTGTTTCTTATCAACGTGCCGCTCGGCATCGTGGCCTTTGTTCTGGGCTGGCGCCTGCTGCCGCAGAATCCGCCGGCCCGCGAGCCGAAGCCGCGCTTCGACCGGGTCAGCGCCATTGAAAACATGATTGTTTTCGGCCTGATATTCTATGCGCTGGGCAACTTCTCCCGCAAGGGCGACGTGGCCCTCAGCGCCGTTATGCTCGCCGTGGGGCTCGCCGTCGGCTATTTCTATGTTCGTCGCCAGTTCAGCCGGCGCCAGCCTTTGCTGCCGGTCGACCTTTTCCGCAATTCGATGTACACGATGAGCATTGTGACCTCCGTGTGTTCCTTCATGGCGCAAAACATCGCAATGATTGCGCTACCATTCCTGTATCTCAACAGCTATCACTTCTCGGCCATCACCACCGGCCTGCTCATGACCCCCTGGCCGCTGGCAACTATGGTTATCTCGCCCCTGGCCGCGCGCTACGTTGAGCGCCACAATCCGGGCGCAACGGCTGCCGCCGGTATGGCGGTGTTCATCGTCGGCGTCCTGTTGCTGCTCTTCACCGGTTCCGCTCCGGGCGAACTCAACATTGCCTGGCGCATGGCCATTTGCGGCGTTGGCTTCGGCATGTTCCAGACGCCCAACAATATCGTTATGGTCATGGCAACTCCCGTTAACCGCTCGGGTGGCGCCGGCGGCGTTCAGAGCACCGCGCGCCTCGTTGGTCAGACCCTCGGCGCCACCATTGTCAGCTCCATCTTTGCGCTGCTCGCCTCCGAACTCGCCGCAGTGCGCCTCTGCCTCTATATCTCGGTAGCCTTCGCCGCCATAGCCGGCATTTTCAGCTACACCCGCACCCTCGGCCACCGCTCCGACCTCCATATGTAACATGTTTATACATATCTGGTATGTATGAGTTGCTAATTGTGTCAGTGGTCGGAAATTGTTTATAGTTTATGGCGTTGGATAGTAGAGGTTTAACTCTCATCCGGTATGCCTAAAATGTGAACATTTACTAAGTCAAAGATTATTCAATATAGTCTATTCCTAATTCGTTTACAAATTTATGTTCGGCATCCTGAAGTAACTTCTTGCGTCTGCATAAGGCTTCTTGCATAGATTCGCAATTCTGTGGAATGAAGAACAAATTCTCATCACGAAAACTTGAATCCAATTGACTAAATGAGATAATCATGTTTTCCGGAACGGTTGCATAGTCACGAAAATATTTTTTTGTGACCAAGGTATTTGCTTCGGTGGATATATTTGTCTGCATCCTTTGCTGATTGAGTTGGAAAAGCACAAGTGCTACACATCGAACAGATGAAAGAACAAGAGTTCGGGGCCATGGCATTGTTGACAAACGCTTTTCATTATTCTCTATGTATAGGGGGAAACTCTCGGTGCCATCAATGTAACCAAGAAAGTGAGAGAATGCACGGCGTTGCCCGGAAAGTGATAAAGTGGTAAAATAGTTTGAATATGTTGTAAGCCAAAACCAGTGTCTCAGGTCGTTGATTTGGTTGGCGTCAGGATTGGGTACGCGCATGAAGAACACGGATAAGAATGCAAGTTGAGCAGTGTAGGGTAATAACCTGCTGTCAATCACGTTGATTTCGTTGTATAAGAAACCTACTGCATTGATGATCGCTTTTGACATTTTTTTGACAGTTGATACAAAATCATCACGGTGTGCAAGTGTCTCAATATTTGTATCAATGTATAAGTTATTGTCAAATGCACTTTGGTAGCATCTGAAAATTGTGTTACGAGAAATCGCCGAAAAATTATATACAGCAATATCTTGAATAACAGAGTCTACTTCAAACGAGAAATTGAAGTCTTTTCTGAAACTCAAAGCATTAATCATCCAGTCCATTGAAATTTCCGTGCCTTGTGAGTTAATGCGTGAAAATATATTTACTGCGTCATTAAGTGTGGCACCATCAACCTCAATAACTGCGAGTTTATAGTCGATGAGCATGCGCGCGAATGCGTCGGCTCGGTCGAGATAGAAATCTAACTCCTCAGGGTTGGTTACAGCCGGTTCAAGAACTTGTCGAGTGTATTGTCTGAATTCACTGGTACTTGTCAGTGTATATAAAGGTACTTGGTATGGCTTTGGCGTTCCTGATGGATATATAAAGCTATCATCTTTTAGATCAAAATATAAGTCAAAGAAATCTCTGCGTCTTTTTTCGTTACATTCCAAGCCTGATGTCATGGGATTTGTTAGGCACCCAAAAAGAGATGAGAGACGCTGACAACCATCAAGCACATATGATTTCGGTTCATGGAGGTTCGGTAATGTAAATCCACCGACCTCTCGGTCGCGCTTCCAATTAGGCGCCTCGCGAGGTCTCCATAATAGGATTGACCCTATTGGATAACTCTTACGTATGCTGTCGAATAAACTCTTAACCTTCTCGCGATCCCATACGAAGTCTCTCTGAAATGGAGGAACTTGGATAATGCCCTCTCGTAAATTTTCTAATAGGCTTGAGAGAGATCTGATTTGGGTTTGTATTTGTGTCTTCATGAGAGCCGAAACTGTAGTTATAGTAACCGGTTGATTTGTTCTGCTACTTGCTTAAGCTCAGTTGGGTCGTCTTGATGGGATTGAATCTTGTCAAGCGATTCACGAGTAACAGAGGGATTATTGAATCCTTTCGGGAACTCTTCCTTAAAGGATTTTATGGTGTAGCCTTCGGTGAGTATACGAAGGTTTGTGTCAGAAACGGTAGAATAAAAGTGCTGCAAATCAAGACTAATCAGTGTTCGTATATTAGAATAATCTGACTTTAGCATCTTTTTTGTTTCCTCAGGAAGCTCTCCCTTTAATCCTCCACTGATATTAAAGAAGTCGCGTTGCCGTGGGGTAAGAGCTTTGAACGCATTTATCCACTTGGAGTGTTCTTTATTGGTGGCGTATGGAAATGCTTCGCATGGCAAATAGTTTTCCATGCAGCGCTTTTCGAGGATGTGATATGGAATATTATGTATTTGAAGGAATGTTTTAAGATTATCGTACTTGGTGATTACTTGACCGTGAAAACGTTTATCTCCATCTACTATGACAAAATATCTCAGCATTTTTGACCGTTCACCATTTTGTCTGAGTTTCTCTGAAATTACACTTTTAATCGATGAACATCCTCCTGCATGGCCAAACTCTAAACGTTTATCATAATACGCATGGCCGGCATCTTTGGTATAGGACTCCAGCATTTTGAGAATCATGAGGCTGTCATTGTTACTGTGCTCAAGAATTATTGTAAGAGGTGCTGAAACATATTCGATTGCTTCGCGAACACTGAAAATCTTAGCCGTAGTTACAGTAGAAGCATACGCATCCGTTACAACATCGCAATGAGGTCTTGGACGATTGCCAATTATAGAGGCTACAAAACTTTCCTCTAAAAGCTCACGGTCTTTTGACTCAATCCAATGTGGAAGTTGCGCAATGTTTGGATCGAAAGTTATGATGTGACGATGCCATGCAATTGTTTGAATCAGATAGCTAATGTCCTGTTTTTGCTTTTCTGATTCTAAGATGTCTTTTGTAAAATTAACAACCATCGCAAGTTTTTTCCCGTGTTATTTGAGCACGTCGTAGTGCCATTGATTCTTCCAAAGTCTCCTTAAAGACATTTTCCGGCCAGCCTTCAACAGTCCCGTCTGGGTGAACAATAACTTTCTTAAGGTTACTCTGATTTTTTACCTGGTCAAATTCGATATAATATAGAGCCAAGTCTTTAGGGTCTAAAGTGCCATTGGCTACAAGAGTGCGCAGTCTAAGTAGAAAATTGACAGAATGAGACTCAATTAAAAAGAATTTTTTATAATCTGAGTCAATTGCTTTTCGCACAATGAATTCCGCAATTTCGCCATGAGCTTCAGGGTGGAGGTGAGTTTCTGGTTCTTCATATATGCAAAGTCTTGGAGTTTCAATTTGAGATGCGGCACTAATGATAACCGGCAGGGATTGAGCAATACCGGCACCTCCGTCAAGTATATTGTTTTTTAGCCCATTATGACTAAGGAGAATGCTATAGATTGGCTGACGTGAGGTATCTACTTCTATACCCCATCCATCGAATATGCTTTCATACCAATGTGACACCTCGGAACACAATTCTCCGGACTGGTTATATATATCATTAACCAATCGTCTATAGGTAAACATTCCGCCACTCATATTCTCTCCATCCATTTCTGATAGAGAAAAATATCCATTTTGAGGAACATCACGGATAGATTTCAAATATTCAACGTCAAAATCAAAAATTTTAGGACGGTGATAATAATCTGTTATCTCGGAGCCATTACTTAGGATAGCATGAAATTTTTCAATATTCGTATATGGGAAACCTCGTGATTCAACAAAAAAGTCCAATTCAACGCGGTTTTGTTCATCTGCGACAGCAATGTTAACAGCTCTATGCCCTTTGTTGTAAACTACATCACAATAATCCTCGCAGATTCTTAGACCATTAACTGATTTTTCAAAAATTTCAGGATTGTGGTTGGATACATCAAGAATATTTTTGATTAGCAATGGAAGTCTCAACACTGCACTTTTGCCAACATTATTCTTACCAAAGATAACCGTTACTGGAGCTATGGTTAAATTCTGTCGGTCTGCAAAAATTCGATAGTTAGCAAAACTGATAGACTGAATCATAATTAGTGTTGAAAAGTTGATTATTCATATGTTGTGATACGATGCCTGCAAATATACAAAATATTCTCCAATTAATACTATATTGCATGAGCTTTTTGTGTATAATTCTTCTTGAACTGTTAGTTTTTTCTGCTAAGTTTGGCATTTATAGAAAGTACAAATAAGAGAAAAATGCGGGGGAAGTTGACAAAATGTCGCAAAAATGTTGCGAGTGTTGGAAATTTGTTATAAATTTGCGGCGAAGATGAGAATTGATGATAATCTAATTCTATTAAAACAATCATGAAACATTATGCATATTTAGCATTGGCGCTTGCTTCGTCGTTAGCGTTTCCTGTTCGAGCCAACGGCATGGCGCAGTCGCGCTTCGCGGCTCTGGAGCAGCCTGTTAGAAATCAGCGTCCGTTGGTAAAGTCAACGGCCTCCTCCGTTCCCACCAAGGTTAAGCAGCAGTTCCCGCGCCTCGTTCCCGACGATGGCCGCGAGTATGCGGTCGTTCTTGAAGAGGATTTTTCGCTCGTAACGGCCGGTTCGGAACATGACCCTGCGCCCGATTTTATTAATAATGAGTATAATATGATTCCAAGCAACTATACGCACACCCCCGGCTGGGGTGGCCGCGCCGTAATGGCGGCTGGCGGTGCGGTTTGCTTGGGATATTGCACTGATCCTTATACGGGCGCGACCATGACCGGCCAGCTCGAAACCCCGGAGCTCGATCTGCATCGCGACCAGGGCAAGGCCTATATGTCGTTCCGCGCCAAATTGCTTGCGTCGGAGCAGTTCGACATGATAACCGTTCGCTGGGTGGCGGAAACCGACATGCTCCCCATCAGCGGCGAGGAGATGACGTTCCCGGTCAACGGTTTGCAGTGGACGGAGATTAATGCCGAGCTGACCGATTGCCCGTCGAACGCCGTTATTCAGATTTTTGCCGACGAGTTCGAGCTGCTTGTCGACGATGTTAAAATCGAGCAGTATAAGGCTGAAATCGAGGCTCCGACGGCGCTCAAATGGACCGACTATAAGGGCGACAGCTTCACGGCCAACTGGACCGAGGTGCCCGATGCGGACCACTATGTTTTCAACTGCTTCTATATTCGCCGCGAGGGTAGCGAGGACCAGCTGCCCGACTATAAGTACGTTGCGCGCGACGTTAACGTGACCGAGACTTCATATCATCTGTCGGGCCTCAACCGCGACCGGGTGTATTACTACTACGTTCGCGCCGTTTCGGCAACGGGAGCCAAGAGCGAGGAGTCGCAGTTGGTTGAGGTTATGGACCTTACGGTGCCCGAAAATGTTCGAGTCAGCGAAGTTACCGCCGATGGCTTCCTGGCTCAGTGGGACCCGGTCTATAATGCCGAGGGCTATGGCTTCCAGGTGATTCTGGACCACACGGCGCCCGAGGCCGAAACCTACGACCTGCTCAACGAAAGTTTCGACGCGTTGGTCAACGACGGTTCGGTCGGCGCTCCGGCGGTCAACACCATCGGGCTGTATGACATGGACAGCTTCGGCATGACCCGCGCCAACTGGGTAATGTATGAGGGCGGCGTTATCAACGGCGGCATTGCGTTGCATAACTATGTGTCGTCCTATGGCGAGCAATACTATGGCGAGCTGGTTTCGCCGGTAATGACCATCGGTCAGTCAACCGGCGCGATTACCATCGAAGCCGACTTCGCAACGCTCACTCCCGGTGTGCGCCCCTACATTCAGATTGCCGTTCCGGGCGTTGTTGACGGCCAGACGACCTGGGTGCTCGGCGCCGGCGGCGAGGTGAAAACCACGATTGGCAAGGAGTGGACCCACGTTGAGCTGACCTATAGGGTTAAGCCCGGCCTGGTGCGCTTCTCGATCGGCTGCACCGACGGCGGATGGCTCTATATGGACAACCTCCGCATCGCCGTTGACCTGCCCGAGAATGCCGTTCAGCGTTCGCTCTATAAATATGACGAAATCAAAGACGGCCTCGACGCCCCCGAATATTACTGCCCGACCTCCGACCGCCAACGCGGCGACCACTTCCTGTTCTCGCTGATGGCCGCGCGTCAGCGCCCCGGTTCATATATGATTCCGGTTTATGTTCTGAGCGAGTGGACTGAGATTTTCGACGTTCCCGATGACCCGGAATGGGGCGCCATCGAGTCGCCGGAGGTTGCCGCCGGCGAGGCGCTGAGCGTGAGCGTAGGCCAAGGCGGTGTGCTCAACATCGTTAACCCCGCGGCGAGCGACGTTGTTGTTGCCGACATGGCCGGCCGCACCGTTGGCCGCACTTCGGCCCCCGAGGCGTCGCTGCGCGTGGCTCCCGGCGTCTATGTTGTTTCCGTAATTGGCGGTAAGACCGTGAAAGTAGCTGTTAAGTAATCGAATACCAATAAATTCAATAATTCACACATTCAAAATGAAAAAGAACTTTTTATTAACTGCGCTGGTTGCGGCGGCTTCGGCGCTGTCGGCCTCGGCCGAGGTGCTCACCCCCTATACCGAGCAGTTCGAAAATCCGACCGAGCGCCCGAAGGGCTGGCTCCGCGGCGGTGCGTCGAGCTATTCGCAGGGCACCTACAAGGTGGTTGAAACCGGCGGCCATAGCGATGGCTACATCTCCGTTAATCAATATAGCAACTATTATAGCAGCTACTATAACAACTATAACTACAACGACCTGCTCATCACCCCAAAGGTTGAGGGCGACCTGAGCATCTGGGTTCGCAAGAACGGCACCGAGCCGACTCTTACGTTCTTCAACATTGCCAATCCGGCAGCGGTTCCAACGTCGGCCAACGAATTCGTTCGTATTGAAGGAACCGAGCTCAACCTCGTTGCCGACAAGGAAATCGACGACTGGACCAAAATCACGGTCGAGGGCGTTCCCGCCGGCACCTACGTCGGCATCCGAGCCCATAATCTCGATTTGGATGAGTTCACGGCAACGTCGGCCGAGGTGCTTTATCGTCCGTCGCTGGTAGTGTCGGTCAGCAACCAGTCCGGCGGCACGACTCTCAATGCCGACCTCGACAATCAGGTTACCTTTAAGTTCAAGGTGTCGATTGAAAATAACGGCGACATCGACTTCGCCGCCTCCGACGAGGGCTTTAAGATTGACCTGGTGAACTACACGGCCGATAACGCCCTGTTCGGCTCGGGCAACATAACCGAGGCCATTCCCTGCGGCACGACCGTTGAGAAGGAGTTTTCAATGACCGGCACCCCGGTCATCGCCGCCGGCACGGTTTCGAACAACTATCGCGTTATTATTTCCCACGCTCTGACAAACTCAATCGAGGCGTCGCTCGGCTACTTCACGGTTATTCCCTATCTGCCCGCGCCGAAGTTCATGTTCTTCGAAACGAACTCGTCGAATCAGTCGTCATATAACGACGTGAACATCACCGACGTTATCACTATCGGTGCCGGCGAGGCCGGAACTTCGCGCACGCTCTGGATGTGGAACAGCGGAACTGCTCCGATGGTCGTTTCGTCCATCAACGTTGCCGAGGGCTTCAGCGTTGACGTTGAGTCCTTCACTCTCGAAGCCGGCGAAAAGCAGGAGCTGACCGTTTCGCTCACCGGCAATCCGGGCCTCAAGTCGGGCAGCATTACTTTTGTCGACGCCGTGTTGGGCGAAATTTCCTATGACCTCGTCGGCTATGTCAGCGCCCCGGGCGAGTATGCCCAGGATTTCGAGGGCGAAGGTGCCCCCGAAGGCATGGTCGTTGGCAAGAACTGGACCGTTAAGGATGCTCCCGTGGCCCTGCAGCCGCTTGCCGGACTCAAATATGTTGAGTGCCCCACCTCCTACACCGAAAAAATCGTTACTCCGCTGCTGGCGTTCAACGAAGGCGACAAAATCACCTTTATGGCAACGAAAACCGACAATACTTCGTCGAAGCTCAACGTCTACACCTCGACCGACCGCGTTGACTGGACTCTCGTGAAGGCTATCACCGCTTCGGTTAACGCCGACCGCGAAAATGGCTTCAATGTCGACAAACCCACCGGCACCGGCTATGGCACCTATGAGTTCAAGCTGTTCGACATCGACATGCCTGCCGGCGAAGTGTATGTTGCCTTCGAGGCCGGCGGCGTTCGCCTGGACAATATCTGCGGCGGCCAACAGGTTGAGGTGGCCCACGACCCCTATGTCGTTACCGTCGGCTTGCCCGACGTTGGCCAGGTCAACACCCGCTATATCGCAAACATAACCCTGCGCAATCTGCTGGCAAAGGCCGAGAGCGACTACTCGGTAGTTCTCGAAGTCAACGGCGAGCAGGTGGCCGCAGCTGCCGAAACTCCCGAACTGGGCCAGGGCGAGGAGGCAAGCTATGAGCTCCGCTTCACCCCCCACACCGAGGGCGACTTCAGCGGCGCGTTCGTTTTCCTCTCGGGCAGCGACCGCATCGTGCTGTCGCAGTTCGACTTCACCGTCGGCGCTGAAAAGGCCGAATCGACCTATCAGGTGGGCGACGTTAAGATAACCTCAACCGAACCGCTCAACACCTTCTATAACGCCCAGGGTCAGGTTATTTACCGCGCCGACCAGCTCGGCATGGACGCCGGCGTTAAAATCATCGGCTTCACCTTCAACGGCTACAACACCGCCGAACTCTCCAAAAACGTTAAGGTCTGGATTCAAAACACCGACATCGAAGCCTATGAGCCCGGCAATATCGTTGCTGCCGCCAAGGCCGACATGACTCTCGTCTACGACGGCGAATATACCTTCCCCGTGGTTGGCAACAGCGCGGCCAAAATCTATGAGCCGCTGTTTGTTATCCCCTTCTCGGTTCCGTTCACCTATGAGGGCAAGTCGCTGCGCATCATGATTGAGCAGACCAACCTGACCGACGACGCCGACACCCACAACGTGTTCCTGACCATCGACAACAGCGTTTATGACTATTGGAACGACGTTTACGACAACCGCGTCATTACCAACAATAAATCCTATGCCGAGGACCTCGACGACGAGCCTTCGTGGAACATTTACCGCGCCGGCTTCCCCGTTACCTACTTCTCGGTTGCGAAAGACGTTGTTGTGGCCAAAGGCAACGTTACGAACGACTTCGGTCAGCCGGTTAAGAACGCCGTTGTTAAATACACCTCCGACGATATTCTCTATCAGTCGGTTACCGACGCCGAAGGCAACTACTCGATGAACATCGCCAACGTTGGCCTGACCTATGAACTCACCGCCGAGGCCAAGGACTATGACCTCTTCGCCCTTGAGAATCAAACCTTCAATGCCGAAGAAAGCCTCGAGCATGTGGCCGACATCGTTCTGAACTACCTCGACCGCACCGCAACCCTTTCGGGCACCGTTCGTAACTCCCTCGACGGCAACAAGCCCCTGGCCGGAGTTGAAGTTACCCTCACCGCCGCCAACGGCGACGCCGTTTCGGCCCTGACCGACGAAGATGGCCGCTATTCCGTTGTTGTTCCCGAACTGGCCGACACCTATGCCATCGACGTGACCGCCGACGGCGACACGCAGCACCATGTCGATGCCTACACCTTTGCGTCGAAAGCCGAAACGATGGACTTCAGGGTAGCCGTTTCGTCGATAGTTGACGTCGTTGGCAATGGTTTGAGCGTAAGCGTCAGCGGCAACGTAATCACCGTTATCGCCCCCGCCGGAACCGCCGTCAGCGTCTACAACATGACCGGCGCCTCCGTAGGTCGCGCCGTCAGCAACGGCTCCGCCATGAGCTTCGGCCCCCTCGCCCCCGGCGTCTATGTCGCCGCCGGCGTTAAGGTCGCAATCCGCTAATAGATTTCTCTCTCTCTCCTTGAACCAAGAGAGTGTGCCGGGTCGGGCACACTCTCTTTTATTTTTTCTCTTAGCCGAGCAAAACGTCGAGCGCCATCATCAGCAGAAAACCCAGCGCGAAACCGATGGTGCCCATGTTTGAGTGTTCCCCCTGTTGGGTTTCGGGAATCAGCTCCTCAACGACAACATAAATCATCGCCCCCGCCGCAAACGCCAGCAAATAGGGCAACACGGGAACCACAACCGACGCCAGCACGATAGTCAGCACCGCGCCGATTGGCTCAACAATGCCGCTAAGCGTTCCGATAACAAACGACCTGGTGCGCGAATTGCCGGCGTTGCGAAACGGCATCGAAACAATAGCCCCCTCCGGCAAATTCTGAATCGCAATGCCTACGGCCAGAGCCACCGCCCCTGCCATCGGCAGATAGGAGTTGCCCTCCAGGGCGCCCGCCAGCGCTACGCCAACGGCCATTCCCTCCGGCAAATTATGGAGCGTGACGGCCAGCGCGAGCTTTGACGTGCGCGACAGATGCGACCCCTTCGGGCCCTCGCTCTGGTCGCTCTCGGGGTGCTGGTGGGGGATAACGCTATCCAGAAACAGCAGAAACAAAATCCCCGCCATAAAACCCGCCGCTGCCGGCAAAATCCCCGGCAACCCCGGCTTGCCCGTCATTTCAATCGACGGAATCAGCAGCGACCAAACCGACGCGGCGACCATGACGCCCGCCGCAAAACCCGTGATCGCCTTCTGCAGCTGAGGCGGAAACCCTCCGCGCATCAGAAACACACACGCCGCCCCGAACGTAGTGCCCGCAAACGGCAGCAAAATACCTAAAATCAATCCATTCATACCCCTAAAACGCCCCCGCCCGTCCCAAGGTTCTCCCCACCCAAAACAAAAAGCCGGAGAATCCTACTGCCAAAGTGCTTCGTCTTGCCAGTCATTTGGGAACCCCATTGCTGATACGTCAACATTGGGATATTTACCAAGTAAAGACCTGAAACGGGCAGCAAACGTGTTCTGAGGATTGACCGCTTGAAGAAAGTACAGCAGAATTGACATGATATAGTACACACGCTTTGTATCAGCCGGAATATCTATAAATGGCAGATGAATCCTGCGGGGAACGAGTGCGTTTATCCTCAGCCTGCGATTCCATAACCTGCTGTGATGGGCGCATATATTGCGTACATAAACTATCGAGTGAAGCCACGACTCCATAATCGTGTCAGTAAGGCCATAAAATCTCGCTACTTTTCTACGCGCATGACCGGCTTTAAGCCAGCGGTACATCATTGACAATGTGCCGAATGAGCTTACTTCAAATGCCATCCAGCTTGGAGGAAAATCATTTGAATACCTGCGTTGAAAATCAACGATTGCATCGTCATCACTTCGGCGCAATTCTGCCTCCAGACTTGATAATAATCCCGCATGGCGATTGGCATCCCTGAAATTTGAAGCGTCTTCAAACCAATATATACCAGACTCATCTCCCATTATCAATGACAACTGTGTTCTGATGGAAATTTCAATCTTCTCCATCTCAGAGCAAATCATCTTCCTAAGTTCAGAGTCAAATTTATAGAGGTTATAGACATCCTCAAAACTAGCACCGGGTTTGAAAGTTCGAGAACCCGGAACCCGGAACGGAGTAAGATAGCTCTTCATTCTGAAAAGACTGATGTTTTCAAGAATGTGTTGCGCTCTGTTTTCATCAGTGAAAACCAGATCGTCTGATTTCAGAAGCCTTATCTGTTCAGGAACTGAGATTTGTGGTTGATTATAGCGTGGCAGTGTCATAAAAAGAAAAACTTACCCTGAGCGCGCTGTTCTTACGGGAAGCGGGGTAAGTATGTTGCTGCAAATTTACCATTTTTTTTTGAAATATCAAAATTCTCACCAAGGTTCTCCCCGTCGTCCACTATGGCTAAGACGTGGAATTTATATCCCTCCTCTTTAGGCCAGTTGATTTTTTCGCCTTACGGCTCAAGGAAATTCTCTCGTGCAGTGCCGCCCCGAAATTTCATTGCCGAGACAACCTTTAGCTCAACGAGCTTGCGAGTTAATCACTGCACCCGGTGACAGCATTTTTCCGTTATGAAATAAGCCGCAGATGAGCGTGAGATATTCGGGTAGATAACCGTCATTGCTCCATAGCAATGGGAAGCCAAATAGCTCTGATGCAGTCTTTCCGAGATAGAAGCCGAATGTATTTTCAGGTGTGTCCTGAGCCAAAGCCCGTGTGATCATATCTATATGTTGCATGGCCCGAGTTTTTCACACGGGCCATGCAAGTTTATCTTATTAGAACTTTTCTCGTTGAATTATTTGATTTCCATATGTAGATTCCCGGAGAGATGTCGGGCCAATCTCCATACTCGATATTTTGTTTTACGATAATACCATTGATGGAATAGAGATTTCCTGTTGATGATAACGAATCAACCGAAATACTATCAATTCCTGATTGTGAACTACCCTCAGGGAATACAAGAAGGGACGGGAACCAGTAGTTGGAAATCATGGGATATTCCTTGATGAGATTGCCGTTGGCATCAAAACGACGGGTCACATATGTTGGGTCGACAAATTTATGAAACATTGATGCATAAAGTTCATCAGTTACAGGATGGATTCCCAAGGAACATCCGTACACATGCCAGTCGCCCTCTTCTTTTGAGAAATCAAGGATTTTCTCAAGTTTTCGATTATCAATGTCGTAACGGAATACTCTGTAATTGGTAAACCAACTGTTGGGTCCTCCGCACCAATACAGACGATTGGTAACCTGCGAGGCACAAAACGGGTCCGGAGTCCAGGCATACCATGAATTGGAAGGTGGGAACATATCCTCTCCCTCTATGCGGATTATTTCGCGTTCAAGAGTTACGGGATCTAACTTGATAAGATATGGAACGGTGGAACCTGTGCCCTGAACATTTTTGGATGCCGAATACCAAAGATTTCCATCTTTTGATTTTACAATGGTTGATCCGATACCTGACATTCTGCGCGGTCTGGTACCTGTGTCTTGTTCGATAGCATCGTCTACTATTTCCATATCCAGTATTTCAATAACCTTGTCTGATGAAGGGTCTATTACTAACATGCCATATTGCTGATGTACAGCAAATACTTTTCCTTCAGCAAGAATCATTGTGCCGGTCTGGCCGTAGTACAGAGAACTTGTCGGGTCGCTATTAGGCTTGTCGTTATCTCCACCGGCGTTAGGATTGGCAGAGCCTTCTACCTGGCCTTCAATCTCGAGAGTGTTGAGATTCAGAATCCAGATCCCATTGCTTGTGGAAACGTAACCTTTATCTTGGTCAACTCCACAGAATGCCCTGCCGTCACATTGATTGCCTGAGGGATCAATCAACTGAAGTTGTTTAATCATTTTCATTGTCGAGGCATCGGCAATGGATATTCTACCGCCTGCGATACTTGCTCCGGGGTCCTTTTCCTGTTTTGCAATCAGGTATAGCCTGCCGTTCCATATCGCGCCATACTGGTTGGTGCAACCGAGTTCCATTCCCGGATTTTCAGTCTGAATTACTCGGTAATACCAATAGTTTTCATCCGGGTCGTCGGGCAGAAGGTAGTTGACAGTCGAGTTCTGATGTCCATACCAGTCCTCATTGATAAAGATTACCCCTTTTGAGTAATCAATGTCTCCTGCAGCGGCACTGACTGCCGCTGCAAGAAACATAGAGAAAACAAGTGACAGTTTGCGTATCATTTGATTATTATTTTCTTAGATACACAATCTTCAGATACGAGGATATAGATGCCGGGAGCAAGGGTGACGGTGTGGATGAATTGGTCACCATCGGCCGTAAATGAATCCACAACCATACCTTGAACATCAACGATGTCGAATGACATACCGTTATATCCGATAACAGTGATTGTACGTCCGTCACTGCTGATTCGGCGCGCTAAATCTTCAACCGAATTCACTCCGGTGACTTCATTAACTTCTATACCGACAGTATGATTTATCACCTTACCGTTCGACTCTATGGCAAGTCTCACTGTATGATTACCGACAGCTTTTGGTGTCAACGTAAGTTTATTGCCTTCGAGCGCTACTTCAACAGGCTGCTGACCGGCTTCATTGGCCATCATTCGAGGATCACTTATGAGCGAGTAGCGGATGTTTGCATCATTGTTATCGCGGTCAGTTGCATTGATGGTGATTTCGACAGGTTCATCGTCAAGTTTCAACTTGACATCATCTATAGCCTCTACTTCGGGATCGTGAGCATCAGGGAATATAGGCATGGACTGGAACCAGTAATAGGGGCGGAGTTCAACGGTGTGCATGAATTCTCCTGTCTCGGCATCGATGAAGTGGGTCCAGTTGTAGCGGTAGTGACCGGAAGCCTTTGATTCAGTTGTTCCGGCAATAATTTCACCGGTTCGGTCATCATAACGCACCGTTCCGTAAGCACCTTGTTTCAGGCCGGGAGTATGAGCGGGAAGTCCGGCTACTGTTGCTATATGTCTGAACTCCTTAGAATCGACATCATATCTCCAATAGTCACCGTCGCCACCATTGGCAATGCTGCTGCCGCCCGAGAAGAACAGTGAATTGACGGAGTGAGCGCCGGTGAACTGAGTCGTGCGCCAGGCACCCCAGCCGCAAGTAACCACTCCACATTCCGCGGGGACGTCGACGCGTTCCGATTCTTCGAGGGTTTCGTGGTCGATGGCTACAAATACGCTGTGGCCATCCTCCTTGGTTGCATACCACACGCGGCCATCGGCTCCCTGGGTAATGCCTTGTACATTCTTGTCAGCTATCGACTTGACAATCACATCGGAATCAATATCTACAATGTAAACACCGGCATCCTGTTTGATAGCAAATACATGATTGCCCGCAAGTACCATATCACCTATCTGACCGCTGTAAAGTGAGCCTGAGGGATCGGTATTCGGTTTGCCGTCATCTTCATCATCTATGAGTTCCTGACTTACCTTTCCAAGAATTTCAAAAGTTTCAATATCTATGATATAGATACCATTATTTGTACCCATGTAAACACGGCCCGGACCGGCGCCGCACAGTGCGCGACCGTCGGCACTTCTTGCTTCATCTTCAAGTTTGATCTCGTCGATTGAACCGAGGCGCTGAAGCGTAGCTGCATCGGCAACCACGAGCCGACCTCCGCCGGGTAAAGGATCACCACCGTCGGCAGCCTGTTTTGAACTTACAATCAGTTTATCATTATAGATTAATCCATACTGCGAGGTGCAACCGAACGACATGCCGGGATTTTCACGCTCGTATGCCTGATAAGTGACACTGTAATCAGGTGCATACCAGTTCAGGCCGCCGTTAGTGTGACCAAACCATTCCTCATTGAGCATAATTGTGCCGGTGTTGTAATCGATAGGCTCGTCGCGTTCGCGGTCGACAACTTTCACGGGAATTTCCTTTGTAAAGCCGGAACCGTCGGTCGCACTAACCGTCAGCGTACACTCACCCTCGCGATGACCTGAAAGCTCGTAAGGAGTCATGCGGGTATTGTTCTCATCCCAAAGGTTGACTCTGTACATCGTGGCAATATAGTTGCTTGCGGACGAACCGTTGTCCGATAAGGTCACGGTAACATCAGCGATATCAGGGTCAGCGGGAGTGATAATGGGGAACAGTCCGGTCATTTCCTTTGGAGTCAAAGTCAGAACGCCATCTTCGTCGACAGCCTCGAAAGTGATGTCCTCAACGGGGACCTTGAGCTCAGACTGCAGCGAGAAAGATGCGGTAAGGTCGGAATTGAATGCGTATGTGGCAGTGATGTCGGCTTCTCCGGCAGTCTTGGTGGTTGTCACTACGCCGGTAGAGCTGTTGACGGTTGCTGCGCGTGTATTAGAACTTTTATACGTCATTTTTGTGTATGTAGCGTCAGCCGGTTCAATAACGAGTGTATTATCAACCGTATGGCTGAGTCGGGCATCAACTTCGGGCTGCTCGTAGCTCATGGATGTGATCGGACGCACCGGGTTTCGCAATGCGATTTTAGCATTGTTTGAGAACACGTATTCTGCTTTAGTTGTACCCGGGGCAGTGTAAGAACCGCGAATCTGCACGCTTCCTTCGGTCGGTGCAAAGTTACTGTAAGCGGTCACATGTCCCATCAGATTCTGTACATTCGTTGCAGAAAGCATTGAAAAATTCGACTTGACCCAAGTAAATGCAGTATTGATTTTGCCACCTTCGGGCAACTGGATAAACACAGGCAACTCAAGGTTTTTATCAGCAAGAGCATAGTCGATATATGACGGCACAGTGAGAATCTGCTCCGAATCAAGCGCCGGTCTGAACAATAAGTATGGCAATTCTACCGATGCCGTTTCCTTGGGTTGGTGTGAAAAAATCATTACAGCATTCGGATTGAGCCATCTGCCTGAATTGACTTTATTGAAATCAGCGTCGATCGTGCGCTTCACATAGCAATTCCAGGTATCCGACACATCAACATGATCATAAGCGCTTGTAATCATGCCGTCGTGGTCGGAATCATACGTTAGCATCAGCTGACTGCCCGACCTCGAGAACGACATACGCGGATCAGCGTTGGCTATTTTGGTTATAACTGTCAGCAGGTCATCGTCCCAGCCTCCGCTCCAACGATAACCGTAAACGAGATTTTCAGGTCCGCGTCCGTCGTTGAACTGAAATATCACGGTAGCCGCCTTTTCACCTGAACCGACCCAGAACGTCACATCAGACTGATCTACAGGTTGAACAGCTTCAGCTGCCTCGTGCATTTCCTCTCCCCAGTCAGCCATATCGTAATTAAGGGCTTCAGCCAGTTCTCCACCCATATATCCGATACCGTCACCGTTGAGTATGATATACTTCCACGCTTGCACACAGCCGTCAGTCAATACGGTGCTTGACATTCCCAGACCGGAATATCCCATATAGTCATAGTCGTTTGGTCCGTGCCAATATGACCAATAGCCGTCATACCATCCTGACCGCCACCGATAATCCGGGGATTCAACGCCCTCTTCCAGTTGCCAGTAATCATAATCATAGGCCGGATAACCGTAGAAAAAAGCATTGAGCGGATGCTCGATAATGCCGGTTTTCTGTGCGCGGTTGATAGCGTCGATACACATCTGTTCGGCCTCATAGCCCGGTGCGTTTTCCTGCCCCATGGATATGTTGGGATCGAAGTATCCGAAAGAGACTTCGCCGCGGATTGCTGCGCGGTCGAAATCGTAGTGGAGATAATTCAGTTCATCACGGTTAGGGCTGACACCTAAGGCGTTCAGGGTCGAGCCCATAGTGCCGGTGTACTGAATCATTGCTGTCAGAATACTACTTTGCGAGGCAACGGCGCGTAGAAGGTCCTCGCCTGTCTTTGTTCCGTTCCAGCGATAGCCCCATACCAGGGACTCCATACCTTCAAAATCCTGAAAGTCAATCACGAGAGCACACTTTTTTTCACCATTGGGATCTCCGGCCCAATGTTGGATTTGATCCCAGTCAACCCAGTCAATATACTCGACCGCGCCAACTTTGAGTGTCTGTACTACTAAAGCAAGACATAATAATAGAACTTTTTTCATTTGTTGTGATTATTGTATTTGGTTAATGATTGGTTATTCAACGGATCCGGCAATGGAATGCCGGGCAGTGCAATGTGCAGGTCCTGAGCGCGTGCAATCTCGGTGGATGTTTCGCCGAGCCATCCGCAATACTGATTCAGACCGGTATAAACCCTTACGAAGTCAATTCCGGGCAGATGGACAGGTGTGCCGTCCGAGTCAACGGCCATGGAAATATCAAAAGAGTTCAGGTCGGCATAGTCGTTAGGATGATTGTCCACATAGCCGTAATCGTAGGCATATAGGACATAATAACGCCCCGTGCCGCTGAGATCTATGCCGTTAGGCGCCAGTCGTGACCCGGTAAAGGTCAGTTCGTTTTCGTCGGTCCACTTGGGGAAATAGTCCTGAGAGTGGAATATATTTTTTGCTATGTATCCGTTCTCCCCTTCCGAATCGGTCCAAGGTATGTAGGTTATATCATCAAGATAGCCTGTTTCATCCTCTTCCGGAACATGTCCGGGTATGGGTCGGCGGTAAGTTATCCGGTAATTATGGAGAGTTTCGGGCTTATAGTATTCACTGCCGGCAAGTTCGTACCAGTCATCATCAGGAATGCCGTTACAGTTCGCATCGTAACTGACCATAACTATTCCGGGTTCGGCCGACCCTCCCCGCGCATCCGGATTGGTAAGCTCATAAAAGGCATTGCCCCATATTCTGAAATCACTCTCGCCGGCCACATTCATAACCGTGTGGTCAAATCCGAATGTGACATATCCGCCGTAGCCGCCGAGTGTTATCATTATATCATTCGTCCCAGATATTGATTCCTCGGCTTTTCGGAGAATATCGGCATAGGTATCACCATCTTCATATCTCGGCATTTCATTGACAAACTGTCCCGGTGCCGGACAATATTCATATACCCGTGAGATATAAGGTGAATACTCCACCTCTTCGTGAAGCACATGAATATCGAATTTGAAGTCGTAAGGCGTGGCAGGATCAATAATCTTCAATTCCAGAGCGTAATCTCCTTCCTCTGCAGCCAAAAAAATATAATCCTTTTCATGGCTGACGCAGGTGCCGTCGACATACCATTCATATTGCTCGCCGGTAAGCGCCGGATGCAGGTCGAGTTTCTGCATTCGAGCAATGTAGTACACGTCGTCGATACCGAGATTCACCATCGGTATCTCATCAGTACATCCGTAAAGAAAAGCAACGGCAATAATGGAGGAAGCTATTTTCTTCATTTGTTTAGGAATGTTATGTGAGCCGGAATATCCCCGGTGCGCACACTCCATTTTTTGTAGCCATCCTGACTGAAACAATAGAGTGTGCCTGATGAAACATAATTCT
>JAAVDE010000011.1 GCA_014801955.1 Bacteroides sp.
GATCCCACAACGCTTCGAGACCCTCATCCTTGGCAGGAAGTTCGTTAGAGGCAGCAATAAGCACTTTCATAGGCGTGCGAATTATCTGTCCTCCATTATGGAAGATATGCTCGTTTATTACCGTCAGAAGGGTGTTCTGGATAGACGGCCCCGCTTTCCATATTTCATCGAGGAACACGACTTCTGCCTCCGGCAAATATCCGGTGGTCAGTCGTTCATAACGGTCATCGTTCTTTAATCGGGAAATTGATATGGGTCCGAATATTTCATCAAGCGTGCTGAATCGAGACATCAGGTAATCAAATGACTTGCCATCTTTGAATACCATCTTCAAACGACTTGCCACCATACTCTTTGCCGTTCCGGGAGGACCGAGAAGAAACATATTTTCTCCAGCCACGGCACACAGCAGAGCCACGGCTATAATCTGTTCCTTTTCATAAACTCCCTGCGACAACCATTCGACAAGCTGACGAATGTGCTCTTTCGGAGTTGACGGGAATAGTGATTTAGTTCTGACTTTTTTTGCCATAATAAAAAACGGGGCCAATTATGCTCACCACAACGGCGAAGCCATAGCGAGTGAGCCGAGAGCGCAAGTCGGCGCAGCCGGTGCGCGGTGGCACAGCCACTCGGACTCACCGCAAATTTGCGTTAACCAAGGCTGAATGAGGTGGCCCGATGAAACAGGCTATCCCACCGAGTATTCCCGGGAGTATGGCAAATTTATGTAGTGCCATCTGTTTCTGAATTACTTTATCCATTCTTCAATTCCTTTCCGGCGGCAAGTATTGTGATTTTTATCTCTTCATCTTTTATGCTCTCATCGGGATAAACAGCCCAAAAAACATCAATGCTTTCAGGTAGTTCGCTAAGAGAATCGGACAATGTAGCCAGCTCTTGCATGACCAATGGCTGTTTCCCAACCTTATTGAAATACAGAAAAATTGAAAGTCGTTCAATCTTATTGAGCACGGATGAAGTCAATGATCTTTTAATGCAACCTATCGCTTCTGCCATACGCTCTTTGCCACAGCGCGTTACAGACTTAACGAGGAAATGCTTCGTGTCAGTTAGAGTGGTTCGCAAATCGTTAAAGTCATAGGCAATCATGCCCTGTGTCGCAATGGGCTGTAGGAGGGCTTTTGTTAAATCGGGGTACTCAGTGTAAGAGGCTTCAGACACCACGCTGTCATAACATTCCAAATCGGCATTGTCAAGCAAACCAATGGTCAGGACTCCCGCATCATGGAATGTTTTGGCAATACTGTTCGCATGATCTGTGTTGTCTTTTGCCACAATGATTACCATCTTATCCTCATCGGTTGGAACGCACTCAAAGGGTTTGGTTAGGACTGTGGCGGACACGCAATCGTATCCGTAGGACTTTACAGTCTCAATTATTTCTTTTGTTGCCTCCCCGATTCCAATTACGCGGAAAGGTAAATTCGTAATACACTCTCGGTCTAATAATTCCATTTCAGCCATATCTTATATTTGAAAGGTTTCTCCGCAAAAGTAGATTCCCGGTGTATCAGATTTGGAGACACTAAAATAATTTATAGAAGTTTCAACGCTATAGCGGCACAAGCCTCAGCATCACAAAGTGCGTGATGGTGGTTCTCCATGTCATAACCACAAGCAGCTGCCGATAAGTGAAGCTGATGGCTTGGTATATCAAGACAGCGACGGGATGCGGCAAGAGTGCAATGAAATTCGTAACCGGGATATTCCATGCCATATTCCTCAAATACCGCCTTTAAGCAGCTTTCGTCAAATGGACGATTATGTGCTACCAGTGGCAAACCTTTGATTTTGTCTGCCACCTGAGCCCATACTTCCGGAAATGTCGGTTGCCCGTCAGTGTCTCGGCGGGTGAGTCCGTGAACCTCAGTAGTCCAGTATGTATAATAATTGGGAGCAGGTTGAATCAGGCTATAAAATTTGTCAACAATCTCGCCACCTCGGACAATCACAATACCGACGCTACACACACTGGAGCGTCGGCCATTGGCTGTTTCAAAGTCTATTGCTACAAAATCTTGCATCTTCAGTCATTCTTATAAAGTTCGTACATATCCGAAATCCAGCCTTTCATCTCTTTGCGGAGTGATGCCGGACTGATTACTTCAATCATCGAACCAACATGGAGTAACTTCATTATAAAGTCATAAGTCGGGGAGAGATACAGCTCAAAATCGGCATATTCACCGTAGTCCTCAATAAGTCGCTGGCTATGATGAAGTGGAAGTGATTTCAGATAATGTTTATGGTCTTCGTTGGCACGAATAACTATTCTCTCGGGCTTGACATCGTAGCCGATGACTACGCCAAATTTGGTTGCGCAATACTCTGTCGCATCAAAATCTTTTGGCAACTTGAAGAGAGTTTCTGTTGGTTCTACGCTCTCCAGACGGTCAAGACCATAAATCTTTATCTCGTCACGGTTATTGTGACCAAGCACATACCAACGGTTGTCAAACAGTTTTACACAATACGGTTCAATGGGGAAGCTGTAACTATGCTCCTTCTTGAATGGACGATATGAGATATTCACAACCCGGTTCTCTTTCATTGCCTCCAATATGGTAGTCAGATGATCATGCCCGGAAGGAATCTCATCAACCAATATTCGGCCTTTCAAAGAGAGATTCTCTCCGATAACATTGCTGACAGCAAATGAATCAAGCATCCACTTTTTGAGCTTATTCTCGTCAATATCCTCAGGATTAGAGATGTAGTAAAGATAACCGCCAACCTTCTGACAGTCAATCATAATACCGAACTGTTCATAGATTGCATCGCGCCAGCGGTTGAAAGTGGCACGGTGAAGTTCATGTCCGTCACTGAAATCTTTGTTTCGCGACCAGCGGTAGGAAAGATCCTTATGCGAAATCTTCCCGGCACGGCGGATTGTATCAATCAGCCAAGTGTATTTTTGCAGTTGGTTCATATCTGTTTGAGTTTTATACCGCAAAGATAATAAAAACCTGTATCATTCCGTGCTACACGTTGTATTTTTTGAAAGTTCACAAAACTCATTCCAGTTTCCACGTCGGTAATTATCGGCTAAGGCAATTGCTAATTGGTAGGGATTATCATCTTCAATAGTTAATTGTGAACCTGCTATAGCTTCCAATGGATTAACGAAATATTCAACCCGGACTCCATCAGGAGTGCGACTCCATCGGGCGGTATTATGTTCGCTATGGACTTTATACTCATTTTGATGCCTTGAAATTAAAGATTGGACGGATGATTGTGTTGATGGTGACTGTGTCGCCGATGTTGGCAATGATTTCCTCGGCCGGTTTATAGACCATCGGCGACTCGTCGCGGGTGAAGTCGTTGACCGATTCCGAATATATACCTTTCATGGATGCCTCGAAGTCCTCCATCGTGATTTTCTCGTATGCCTGAGTACGGCTCAATACTCGTCCGGCTCCGTGAGGTGCAGAGAAGTTCCAGTCAGGATTACCCTTGCCGGTGCAAAGCAATGAACCGTCGCGCATATTCAGAGGAATAATGCAACGCTCACCCTTGGCGGCGGAGATAGAGCCTTTGCGGATGATGTTCTCATCGCTTATGTAATTATGGACTGATTCAAATTCCTCTTTTACCTCCACGCCGGGGAAGAAACGCATAAGCAACAGAGATATAAGCTTGCGGTTGAGCACAGCCCACCGCTGGCAAAGACGCATATCGTGGAGATAATGCTTACGCCCCTCTCCCTCTACATAACATAGATCGGCAGGAAGATTCGGCTCTGCGTCCTGATGTTCTTTACGCATCTTCTTAATGACGCTCTGCAATTCTGACCGACGACCTGTTGCCTTGTACTCCTCAATGGTCAGCTTGATTGTCTGTTCAAATTCGTCCGCCCCGTCAGTAAGGTGTTTGATAGCTTTGGCCTGATAGATGTCTGCCACCTGCTTGCCGAGATTGCGTGAACCGGTATGGATAACAAGGTAAACATTACCATCATCATCCTTGTCAAGCTCAATGAAATGGTTGCCGCCGCCAAGTGATCCGATAGCCTTATTAATACGTCCCGAGTCTTTAAGCTCACGATAGCAGTAAAGTTTGGTCACAAGTTGTTTTGCCTCATGGTATATTTCCATTTCCTTACCTACAAGAGGCTTGAAACCGAAACGGGCTTCACGCACAATCATACCCGAAGGCACATTGCTACGGATATGTTCGTGGAATGCGTGAAAGTCGATATGAGATAGTTTGCCAAGATTGAGGATGCGCATACCGCAACCGATGTCAACGCCAACGATATTGGGGATGACCTTGTCGCCGAGATCGCCGGTGAAACCTATGACGCAACCTGCCCCGGCGTGAACGTCGGGCATAATGCGTATCTTCTTGTCGGAAAACACGTCAATCGAAAGCAGTTCCTTGATCTGCGCCAATGCACTTTTTTCAATATTGTCCGTAAATATCTTTACGTCATGTCCTTCTATTGTCTTCATATTCTGATGTCTTTAATATTTCGATGCAAAGTTAGAATGTCGGTGCGCAGTCATTTTGCGCACTAAGAAATTATCACGACATTCTTTAATGAGCGCAAAATTACACCAAGGGTGACGCATTTTGCGGTACAGCACAAATTTATATTCATTTTAGGTGGTGTCTCGAAAAATGGGACACCATATTGCTAACTTTGCATCGTGATTATGGAAGAACAATCAATCCTCAGCACACAGCTCTTTCATTTAAGATTGCATACTGGGAGTGAGGGCGTCTCGCCCTCGCATCCGCGGCTAATGTGGGGCTCCGCGACACTGTTGAAACGCAAGCCTCAGGCTTACGATCATTGGCTTAGAAGGAATGAAAAGCGCTGTTTAAGGTTAAATTAAAGAGCCGTGCATAGAGAATTACAATAAACAGTTTTGCCAGTCAACTGATAAATACTATATTTGCAATCACCAAAAAATCTACACTATTGAATTAATATGAAGGATAAACAAATTTTAGAATACTTGAGAAAAATCTTGCCGTCGGCAAAACTCACAACTCGAATATTGTTCGAGACCGTAGACGATTGTCTCTATATCAAATTAAGCGGACGCGGGGTAGTTGCTAATATGCAGACTGACGAATCGGCATTTGAAGGTTGGGCAATAATGTTAAAGTCAGCATTGCCAAATATTCAGAAAGTCGTTCTTGATTGGGAGAATCCTATATTTAATGATAACAAAAAGACTGCTCAACAAGGTCATTATAATCGTTTTATAATGCGCGTGTCGAATTTCAAGCAGGCATACTCGTGGTTTAATATAACAAAAGAGCGGATATCGGAGGTGAACAAAATTCGGGAACTGCTTGAAAGTAATACCATCGTAGTTAATTATCCGCGGAGCAACTGTAAACCTGTAACAGACCCGGATAAAAAGCCGGAAGCTGTGCTTGAAAGAAAACTCGTTGAACTTTGGGCAAAAGATCACCCAATTACTGACGAGCAACTCCCGGTTGGGCTTTTCCGCAATGGAAAAATCTCCCAAGAAAATACTTGGACTCCCAGAGGCGCGAGCCAAATTGACTTATGGCAACTTGACAACGACACGATGCGTATTTACGAGTTGAAAGTAAAAGGCAATGAAGCGATTGGTATTATCTCTGAACTTATGTTCTATGTTTGCACAATAAAAAACATAGTTGATGGACTAATCAAATATCCCGATGTAAGTAAAGTTAAATCGTACCGTCATTGTAAGGATTTTGCCAACGCTGTGGCTAATAAGGAGATTAATCATATCATCGGTTATTTCACTGCCCCACGTCTGCATCCGTTACTTGAATCTCCAATGTTGAAGGATAAAATTCTTGAAATACTAAATGATAATAGCTTTGACATAAGGTTTGAAATTTACAACATATCATATCTGACAGAATGAAAATCACAGTTCATCGCGGCTCCAATCAGGTTGGAGGATGCGTAACCGAGTACGAATGTAATGGATGGAAACTGTTTGTCGATTACGGCGAACAGTTACCTGGTGCACCTATGTCTGACAAAAAGTTGGAGATAGATGGACTGACCACTGGCGACATCAGCAAGAGTGCCCTGCTAATCACTCACTATCACGGCGATCATATCGGCAAAATTACCGAACTACCGGCAGAACTTCCCATATATATGGGCAAGATGGCTAAAGAAATAGCATTAGAACTTGCTAATCATTTAAGCACAGTAGGTGAAGAGCATCGTAGAATGGCAGAGCGGCTGAACAATGTTTTTACCTTTACAGCTGGAGAACAATTTTCTTTCGGTGAATTTAATATTTTGCCAATAGTTATTGACCACTCCGCTTTTGATGCTTATGCGTTCTGCATTGAGGCAAAAGAGCTGAAAGTANTTCATACGGGAGATTTCCGCACNCATGGNTTCCGAGGCGGAAAATTGCCGAAGGTGATTGAAAAATATGTAGGCAGAGCCGACTATATTGTCTGTGAAGCTACAAATGTTAATAGACCTGATACAGCTATCATGTCGGAGCATGAACTTCAGAAGGAGTTTGAAAAAGCGTTCACCGAGAACAAATATAATGTGGTCTATGTATCGTCAACCAATATAGACCGCCTGTTTGGTATGTATCATGCGGCTATTANGGCAAACCGTCCGTTTTATGTGGATGCCTATCAGAAGCGTATTATGGATATAGTAGCCGGACNAGATTCTGTTTGGGGNAAATCCTCGCTTTACAANTATAAGGAANGTNNGGAGNCCCGNCAACTGATCCAGAGAGGCGCCGAATTTGTAGTCAACGATAAATTTATAAATTTCGTTTCAGAACATGGTTATGTGATTGTNGCAAGACAAGGAGANCGGTTTGATAATTTGCTGAATCAACTCCCTGATGAAGGCAGAGNAAAANACCTCTCTATGTGGAACGGATACCTCGATAAATCGAAAGCAGCTTANAATCCGGCTCTTGNAAAATCTGTCGGCGATGAATATAGGTATATGCACACCAGCGGTCACTGCGANATGANGAGCCTCNANGANTTNATTNCAGAGCTGGNTCCTAAAGCCATTATTCCTATCCACACCGACAATCCNCGAGCCTTCGCAGATTTATTCTGCGATAAATGGCCTGTGATTCTTCTTGACGACGGGGAGTATTTCGCTGCTATAAGAGATCCGTGGNTTGACATTATTGAAGCTAAAATTTTTGCATATAAACAACCGGAGAACTCGGACAAGGTAACTGACAATCCCGATGGATTGAAATATTGGACCCTTGATGAGCGAAGCCTTGGCGAGTTCCAATGCTGGAAGGATGCCGAGTTTGCATTACGTCATGTAGTGTATGCACCAAATCGTCTGCTTGCATACTCTATTGAGACAGATGATGATATGGCTCCATCCCTGNATGTAGTTTACACCCCTGACTTCACCGTGTACTCCGAATATTCAGAGGGCGAGCATGAACCGGGTGGCAACAATTATCAAGAAAAATGCGCGTTTTCTCCAGGCGATAAAGTCTTAGCTATCATTGAAAATGAAGTGCTTATGCCAAGCACATTTATAGGTCCGACATCTGAGGAGTTTTTCAAGGAATGTCATAGAAAAAACGGAGTTGCAGAAGANAATATAGACAAATTTGTTTCTGACNTCTGGGATTGGGACTGGGATTCTGTTATCGTAAGACCNCTTNTAAAGGTTAANACTGNATTTAGAGAAATATCTTCCGATACCACTGCTCAGAGAATATACGTTTTCCCTTATAAAGATTTATAAGTATGAAAATACTCCACCGTTCCGACACTCACAACTCTCCAACTCAGGAATTGAGATTGATGGTGTCAACTTTTATGGAGTTCCGATGTTTCTGGAAGATTGCGTAACCGAAGGTCAGAGCCGAAACTATGCTAAAATCCCCGGTAATACTGATGTTTTGATAACTCATTCTCCGGCATACGGCATACTTGACTTTGATGATAATATCAACTACGGATCTGAAGAGATATTGATGAAGTTATCCGATCTTCATC